>JAGOHA010000160.1 GCA_017996395.1 Acidobacteriota bacterium
GCCAAGATCGTCCTGGATCGCCTCGGTCTGGACGCCGAGTACATCCACGGCGACATCGGTTGGGAGTTCTGGTGCAAGGAAGGCGATGCCTTCCCCGCGCGCACCGTCGATCTGCTCAAAAACGTCGATGCCGCCCTGTTCGGCGCCATCACCTCGAAGCCGGTGAAGGCCGCCGAGGCGGAGTTGGTCCCCGAGCTCAAGGGAACGGGGTTGGTCTACCGCTCCCCCATCGTCCGCATGCGTCAGCTGTTCGACCTGTACGTCTGCCTGCGGCCATGCAAGGCCTACCCCGGCAATCCGCTCAACTTCAAAGAAGGGATCGACCTGGTGGTCTTCCGGGAGAACACCGAGGACCTGTACGCGGGCGTCGAGTTCAACCCGGTGCCCCAGGAGTTGAAAGACACCCTGCTGAAGATCTCGAAACCTTTCGCCGCCTTCAAGGACGTACCCCTCGATCAGTACGCGATCTCGACGAAGATCAACACCAAGAAGGGCTCCGAACGGATCATCCGGGCCGCCTTCGAGTTCGCGAAGAAGTTCAACCGGAAGAAGGTGACCTGCGTCCACAAGGCCAACGTGGTCCGCGCCACCGACGGGCTGTTCCTCGAGACCTTCAAGGAAGTGGCCAAGGGCTACCCCGGCATCGCCACCGACGACGCCAACATCGACGCCATGTGCATGTGGCTCCTGAAGAATCCGTTCAACTACGACGTGCTGGTGGCGCCCAACCTGTACGGGGACATCATCAGCGACCTCTGCGCCCAGATGGTGGGCGGCCTCGGCTTCGGCTGCTCCGGCAACATCGGCGAGAAGCTGGCCGTGTTCGAGCCCACCCACGGGTCCGCGCCGAAGTACGCCGGCCAGTACAAGTGCAACCCCATCGCCACCATCCTGGCGGCCAAGATGATGCTGGACTGGCTGGGCGAGACCGAGAAAGGCACCCGCCTGGAGCAGGCCACCGCGGCGGTCATCGCCGAGGGGAAGGTCCGCACCTACGACATGGGCGGCGCCAACAAGACGCTGGAGATGGCCCAGGCCGTCGCCGCCAAGCTGTAACGACACCCCGGCGCCGAACTCCGGCAACCCACCGGCCGCCGGCCGCCGCCTCAAGCGGCTGCCGGCGGCCTGTTCTTGACATTCCGGCGCGTTGCGCTATCATGAGACCGCTTTTCGGGCGGGGCGTTAGCTCAGCTGGCAGAGCAACGGCCTTTTAAGCCGTGGGTCGCTGGTTCGAATCCAGCACGCCTCACCACCTTTCCTCCCCCCTCCCCGCACCACGGCGACGGATCTCGTCCCGGCCGCCCTGCTTTTCGCCTTGACTTGCGCCCGTGGTTGAGGTAAAAATGCCGACTCTGTTCTTTGGACATTGAAACGTCCCCATCGTCTAGAGGCCTAGGACACTGGCCTTTCACGCCGGCAACAGGGGTTCGAATCCCCTTGGGGACGCCAACATAGCAAGCCGCTCCACCCCCCGGAGCGGCTTTTTTTCAGTACTCGTCCCAGCTCTTGACGGACAACTCGGCCAGATTCAGTCGGCAGACGGCGTGGATGAACGCGCCGGCCAGCCGCGCATTGGTGAGGAGTGGCACGTTATAATCGATGGCGCTGCGGCGGATCCGGTAGTCGTTGCTGAGCTCGTCGCGGCTCAGGTTCATGGGGATGTTCACCACCAGGTCCACCCGCCGCTCGCGGATGACGTCCAGGCTGTTGGGCCGGCCGGCCTCGTCGGGCCAGTGGACCGCCTCGGCCGCCACGCCGTGCCCGGCCAGGAAGGCGGCGGTGCCGCGGGTGGCGAAGAGGGGGAGCCCCCGCGCCTGCAGCAGCCGGCAGGCCGCCAGCAGCTCCAGCTTCGACCGCGGCTCGCCGGTGGACAGCAGCACGCCCCGCTCCGGCACGGCGTAGCCCACCGCGAGCATTGCCTGGAGCACCGCCTCGTGGAAGTCCTCGCCGAGGCAGCCCACCTCGCCCGTGGAGGCCATCTCCACGCCCAGGATCGGATCGGCCTTGTGGAGGCGGGCGAAGGAGAACTGGGGCGCCTTCACGCCCACATAATCCAACTCGAAGATTGACTTGTTCGGCTTCTCCACCGCGCGGCCCAGCATCACCCGCGTGGCCAGCTCCACCAGATTCAGCTTGAGCACCTTGGAGACAAACGGGAAGGAGCGCGACGCGCGCAGGTTGCACTCGATCACCCGGATGTGGTTGTCCCGGGCCAGGAACTGGATGTTGAACGGCCCGGAGATCTCCAGCGCGCCGGCGATCTGGCGGGTGATCCGCTTGATGCGCCGCACCGTCTCCAGATACAGCTTCTGGGGCGGAAAGACCATGGTGGCGTCGCCCGAGTGCACACCGGCGAACTCCACGTGCTCGGAGATGGCGTAGGCCAGGATTTCGCCGGCGCGGGCCACGGCGTCGATCTCGATCTCCTTGGCGTTCTCGATGAACTCGGAGACCACCACCGGGTACTGCCGCGAGACGTTCGCCGCGAGCCCGAGAAAGTGCTCCAGCTCCTCGCGGTTGGAGACCACGTTCATCGCCGCGCCCGACAGCACGTAGGACGGGCGCACCAGCACGGGGTAGCCCACCGCGTCAACGAACGCCAGGATGTCGGCGACGCTCGAGAGCTCCCGCCAGCGCGGCTGGTCCACGCCGAGCCGGTCCAGCAGCGAGGCGAACTTGTGGCGGTCCTCGGCGGCGTCGATGGACACGGGGCTCGTGCCCAGCACCGGCACGCCCCGGCGGTGGAGCCGCGGCGCCAGGGTGTTGGCGATCTGGCCGCCGGTGGAGACGATCACGCCGAGCGGCCGCTCCAGCTCGACGATATCCAGCACCCGCTCCAGGCTGAGTTCCTCGAAATAGAGCCGGTCGCAGACGTCGTAGTCGGTGCTCACCGTCTCCGGGTTGTAGTTGATCATCACCGCCCGGAAGCCCTCGGCGCGGACGGTCCGCACGGCGCTCACGCCGCACCAGTCGAACTCCACGCTGGAGCCGATGCAGTAGGCGCCAGAGCCGAGCACCACCACGCCGCCCCCGTCGTCGGCGAACTCGACATCGTGTGTGTCACCGCCGTAGGTGAGGTAGAGGTAGTTCGTCCGCGCCGGGTACTCGGCGGCCAGGGTGTCGATCTGCTTGGCACTGGGCACGATCCCCCGCGCCTGCCGGTGGCGGCGCACCGCCAGCATCTCCGCCTCGATGGTCTCGGCGGACGGATCCCGAACCAGCCGGGCGATCTGGAAATCGGAGAACCCGCGCCGCTTGGCCTCGCGGAGCAGCGCGTCGGGGACCGCTTCGAGCCGGCCGCAGGCGGCCAGCTCGCCGGCCAGCTCATGGATATGCTCCAGGCGCTGGAGGAACCAGCGGTCGATGCGGGTGCGAGCGTGGATCTCCTCGATCGTCCAGCCGCGGGCCAGCGCCGCGGCGATGACGAAGACGCGCGTGTCGGTGGGCTCGGCCAGCGCCCGGCCGATGTCATCCACGACCGGCTCCCGGTTGGCGACGAAGCCGTGCATGCCCTGACCGATCATCCGCAGCCCTTTCTGGAACGCCTCCTCGAAGGTGCGGCCGATGGCCATGACCTCGCCCACGCTCTTCATGGAGCTGCCCAGCTGCTTGTCCACCCCCTTGAACTTGCCGAGATCCCAGCGCGGGATCTTGCACACCACGTAGTCGAGTGCCGGTTCGAAGCAGGCGGTGGTGGTGCCGGTGACGGCGTTGCGGAGCTCGGGCAGGGCGTGACCCAGCGCCAGCTTCGCCGCCACGAACGCCAGCGGGTAGCCGGTGGCCTTGGACGCCAGCGCGCTGGAGCGCGACAACCGGGCGTTGACCTCGACGACCCGGTAGTCGGCGGAGTCGGGATCGAGGGCGAACTGGATGTTGCACTCGCCCACGATGCCCAGGTGGCGGATGATCCGGAGGGAGAGCGCCCGCAGCTGGTGATACTCGGCGTTGGTCAGCGTCTGGGACGGTGCGACCACGATGCTCTCGCCGGTGTGGATGCCCAGCGGGTCGAAGTTCTCCATGTTGCAGACGGCGATGCAGTTGTCGAACCGGTCCCGCACCACCTCGTATTCCACTTCCTTCCAACCCTTGAGCGACTGCTCCACCAGGATCTGCGGCGCGTAGGCGAACGCCCGCTCGGCGCGGGCGGCCAGCTCCGCCGCGTCGGCGCAGAAGCCGCTCCCCTGCCCGCCCAGGGTGAAGGCGGCGCGGATGATCACCGGGAAGCCCAGCGCGCGGGCCGCCGCCGCGGCGTCCGCCACCGAGGTGACCGCCATGCTGCGGACGGTTCGCACGCCGATCTCGTCGAGCCGCCGGACGAACCGCTCCCGGTCCTCGGTGTCGGCGATGGCCTCGATGGGCGTGCCGAGCACCCGAACGCCGTGCCGTTCCAGCGCCCCGGCCGCGTGGAGCCGCAGACCGCAGTTGAGCGCCGTCTGGCCGCCGAAACCGAGGAGGATGCCGTCGGGCCGCTCCCGCCGGATCACCGCCTCGACAAAGAACGGCGTGACAGGGAGGAAGTAGACGCGGTCGGCCACCCCCTCCGACGTCTGCACCGTGGCGATGTTGGGGTTGATCAGGACGGTTCGGATCCCTTCCTCCCGCAGCGCCTTGAGCGCCTGGGAGCCGGAGTAGTCGAACTCGCCGGCCTCGCCGATCTTCAGCGCGCCGGAACCCAGCACGAGCACGGAGCGGATCTCAGCGTCCATGGCGCACCAAGTCCATGAAGTCGTCGAACAGGAATTCGGTGTCGGTGGGGCCGCCCGAGGCCTCGGGGTGGAACTGCACCGAGAAGAACGGCCGCGTCCGGTGGCGGAGTCCTTCGTTGGTGCCGTCGTTCAGATTGACGTAGAGGGGCTCCCAGCGGTCGTCCAGCCCGGCCGGATCCACCGCGAAGCCGTGGTTCTGCGAGGTGATGAACGCCCGCGGCGTCCCGGGACGGCCCACCGGCTGGTTGTGGCCGCGGTGGCCGAACGCCAGCTTGTAGGTGCGCGCCCCGGCCGCCAGCGCCAGCAGCTGGTGCCCCAGGCAGATGCCGAACACAGGCCGGCCCGCAGCGAGCACCGCGCGGAGATGAGCCACCGCCGCGGCGCAGCGCGCCGGGTCGCCGGGGCCGTTGGAGACCACCAGGCCGTCGAAGTCCATGGCGGTGAAGTCGTGGTCCCACGGCACCCGGACCACCGTGGCGTCGCGCCGCAGGAGGCAGCGCAGGATGTTGTGCTTCACGCCGCAGTCCAGCAGCACGATCCGTCGCCGGCCATCGCCATGGGTCTGCACCGAGCGCGTGCTCACCTGAGCCACCAGGTTCTCACGGTTGGGATCCCGCCATGGCCCGACGGCGGCATCTCCTTCGGGGACGATCCGGCCGAGCAGGGCCCCGTGGGTGCGGAGGCGCCGGGTCAGCGCCCGGGTGTCAACGCCGGAAAGGCCCGGCACGCCGTGGGCCGCCAGCCAGTCGCCGAGGCCGGCCCGGGCGGCCCAGTGGCTGTGCCGCCCCGAGTAGTCCGCGATGACCAGGCCGGCCACCCGGACCGCCTCCGACTCGTAGTTGGCGCAGACGCCGTTCTCAATCTTCGGCTCCGGCACGCCGTAGTTGCCCACCAGCGGATAGGTGATCACCAGGATCTGGCCGGTGTACGAGGGATCCGACAGGCTCTCGGGGTAGCCGGTCATGGCGGTGTTGAAGACCACCTCGCCGGCC
>JAGOHA010000040.1:0-6231 GCA_017996395.1 Acidobacteriota bacterium
CCACCTGGATCATGACGTCGAAGATGGGTCGGATCTTGCCGTAGTCGATGATGAAATACACCCCCGGGTCGGACCAGTGCACCGTCTGGTCGTCCGTCCAGGCGGTGCCCTCCTCGACGATCTTGTCGTCCACCAGCAGCGTCGGTTTGTTGTTGAAGGCCCCGTGCCCCTTGACCGCCGGCCAGCCGGTGACGGCCTCCACGGGCTCTCCGACGATCTGAATCTCCGCCACGCTGAAGGCGCCGTCTCCCTCGAGGGCCAGCAGGCGCAGATACCGGGCGGTGACCGGTTTGAAATCAAGGGCGGCGACGAAATCGGCGTGGCCGGCGTCGGAACTGAAGACATCCATGCCGTCGTCGATCTCGCCGAAGTCCGCGGAGATGGTGACCAGCGGAGTGTACTTCTGTCCGTCCGCCGAGTAGTCCAGGCGGTAAACGTCGTTGTTGTCCACCTGCAGCGTGAGTTCAGTCAACTGGTACATGTCACCCAAGTCCAGATCGAAACACACATCCAACTCGGTCCAGTGCACGCAGCGCAGGTTGTCCCAAGCGTCCCCCTTGTCGATGAACACGCCGTCCACCATCAGCCTGGCGTCGTGCGTGAAATCGCCGGATCCTTTGACGGAGATGGGTTTGATGGCCGGGGAAGCCGCCAACGCGGCGATGATCGACACCAGGATCAGTAGGCTGAACGGGGCCAATCGCTTGTACATAACCTCCTCCTTGAACACGTTTGATCCAATTATAGCCGGAGAAGCCCGGTTGCACACCGGAGATTCCATGTATGGAAGAGCCGCGCATCGGCTCCGATCATCGCCGGCCCGGCGCCGTCAGGGATCCGGCGGCTGATAGACGGCGGTGGCGATGCCCGGCGGGCCGGTCTTTTTGGCCGTATACATCAGCGCGTCGGCCTGGGCGAGAAGGACAGCGAGGACGGGCGCGCTCATGCCGGGAACGGCCACCCCGCCGCACGCCGCCGTGACGGTGATGGCGGTGCCGTCGTCGCTGGCAGTGTGGCTCAGAGCGGCGATGCGGCAGGCGACCGCTTCCACCGCCGCCGCATCGGCGCCCGGCAGAAAGATGAGAAACTCGTCCCCGCCGTAGCGACCGAGGCAATCCCCCTCGCGCAGGCACCCCTGGATCTTGCCGGCCATCTCGCGGAGCACGTGGTCGCCGGCGGTGTGCCCCAGCGTGTCGTTCACCGCCTTGAACTTGTTCAGGTCCACCAGGATGGAGCCGAACTGGCGGTTGCCGCGTTCGGCGGGACCGGCGGCCTCCTCGAGCCGCTCCACGATGGCCCGGCGGTTCAGCAAACCGGTGAGCGGATCATAGGTGGCCAGATGGGTCAGACGCCGGTTGGCATCCTGCAGCTCGGAGGTCCGCTTGTCCACCTCGATGGTCAGCTCCCGGGTGCGACGCCGCAGGAGGTAGGTCCGCCAACGGTACACTCCCACGATGGCGGCCAGGGCCAGCGCTGCGATCAGCGCCTGGAACCAGGTCGAGAGCCAGAACGGCGGATGGACCGTGATGGGGAGGGTGGCGGTCTCGCTCCAGATGCCCGATTCGTTCACTGCCTGGAGCATCAGGCGCAGCTTGCCGGAGGGAAGGTTGGTGTAGCGCAGTTCGGCGAGCTGGCGGACCGGCAGCCAGTTCTCCTCGAGCCCCTCGAGCCGGGCCCGGTAGCCGACACGGTTGCGGTTGCGGAACGACAGCACGGCCACCTGGAAGATGACCGACCGCTCGTTCCATTGCAGCTCCAGCGACTGGGGGAAATCGAGCCGGCGATCGGGCAGATCGGCCGATTCCACGACGAGGCTCGGCGGGATGGTGTTGGGGTAGTGGCGGTCGGGGTCGTACTGGGACAGCCCGTCCACGGTGCCGATCCAGATCTCGCCGTTGGCGTCGCAGAGAAAGCCGTACTGGTTGGTCTCGTAGCCGGCCAGGCCGTCCTCGGGCGTGAAACTCTCCACCCGGCCGTCGGTGCCGATGCGCGACACGCCGCGGGTGGTGCCCACCCAGATGTTGTGACGCCGGTCTTCGCCGAAAAAGTAGACATGGTGCGACGTCAGGCCGGGCTGGTCGTTGAGGAGCCGCCAGCGTCCGTTGCGGTCCATCACGGCCAGGCCGGTGTCGGAACCCACCCAGAGGCGGCCCACGCTATCCTCGAAAATGCTGTTGATGTAGGTCTGCCGTGACAGAGGCGGCTGCTCGGCCAGTTTGACGACGTGCTCGCCGTCGCAGGTGAACACGTCGGTTCCCGCCGTCGCCCAGATCCCGCCGGTCCGGCGAAGGCAGAAGTGGGCGCAGAAGGTCATGGATTCGCCCGAGGCGGTGCTCTTCCAAGCGCGCCAGCGGCCGTTTTCGTCGCGCATGACCAGGCCGCCGGTTTCGCTGCGCCCGCACACCCAGAGGCGGTTCTGATCGTCGAGCATCGCGTCCCACAGTTCCGCCCGGGGCACGGGTGCATCGGGCGGCATCGCCTGCATGCGGCTTTGACCGCGGGGACGGTGGAACAAGGAGGTGTCGGTGAGAATCCACAAGCCGCCGGTCGCATCCGGAAACGTCTTCCAGACCCACTCGGTGTCCAGGCCGTCGGCCAGGCCGATGGTCTCCAGGACCTTCGAGACCGGACGGACCTGGTAATGGACCGCTCCGCTCAGGGTGCCCAGCCACAGCGCGCCGGGCGTGGCGCTGGTGGCGATGCCGAACACGCAGGCGCTGGGCAGCCCCTGCTTGAGGCCGTGGTTGCTGAGCGCCACGCCGCCCAGGCGGGCCAGCCCGTTGATGTCGGTGCCCACCCACACGTTCCCCTCGCGGTCCTCGAAGGCGAAGTTCACGACGTTGGACGGCAGACCCATGTCGGTGTTCCAGTGCTGGAATGCGGATTCGCCGGGCCGGCGAAGAAACAGCGCCGCATCGGTGGTGCAGATGTACAGCGTCCCCGAAGGGGCGGTGTAAATGCGGTAAATGCTCCGGCCGGTGACCGCGCCCGACTCCAGCATCGACTGCCAGCCCGCGGCGTCCTGACGGTAGATGCCGCGCGTGCTGGTGCCCAGCCAGATACCGTCACCGGCGGTGGCGACGGTGCGGAGCTGGTTGCGGGGGCAGGGGATGTCGATCGATTGGCACCCGCTGCCGCGCTCGTACCGCCACAGTCCCTGGTCGCTCACGATGAGAATCGCGTCCCGGTCCGAGGCCAGATCGTAGATGAGCTGGTTGCCGAGACCGGCCGGAGCCGGCTCGGCCCGGAACGTCCCCTTCGGCACCCGATAAACCCCCTGGTCCGTGCCGATCCAGACGGCGCCGTCGCGGTCTTCGAGCAGCGCGCGGCAGCGCGGATTGCTCAGCGTCAGGTTGGCGATGGGCGTCAGCCGGCCGTCGCGCATGACCACGGTGCCGCCGGCGGTGGCCACCCAGAGTGTGCCCGCGCTGTCCGTGAGGAGTTCCTGGATCCGGCCGCTGGGCAGACCGTCGTCGGTGGTGTAATTGTGAAACCGGCTGCCGTTGTACCGGGCCAGGCCGCCCCACGTGCCCACCCAGATGTAGCCTCGGTTGTCCTGCACCATGCTGGCCATCTGGGACTGGGGCAGCCCGTCCCGCAGGGTCTTGACATCGAAGGGGAGCACCTGCGCTCCCGCGAACGTCAGCGCGCCTCCCAGCAGCAGCAGGACGAGTCCCAGACGGCAGGACAGTCTCATGGTCATGGCCGACCTCCCCGGTGTGTGATCGAATTGGGTACGGTGATACCGCCCTCTGGGCGGATGACGCGCCTGCAGGTTGTCATGGCGTTTCCATTGTAACAAGGCGGCGGCGGGTTGGCAAAGGTTTGCCCGCTTCATGTCGTGGGCTCGTTGACAGCCGCCGCATGGTTTCACTACAATCAGAACGCCTTCTGCGGCCATTGTTTTGGATTCCAGCCCCGGGAGCGAGAGTTGGACGACGGCGCAGCACACACGGAGCGGTTCGCCCACTTCGGCCGGTACTACCTGCTGGCGATGCTGGCCGGAGGAGTTGTCCTGGCCGTGCTGATCCGCCTCGGCCATCCGCTGGACTGGGATCGGATGGCATGGCGTCCGGCGGGCGGATTGTTGCTGGCCGCCGCCGTGGGCTTCATCCTGCGCAGCGCGCGGCGACGAATCGTCTTCGGGCCCGCCGCCGCGTGGCACCAGGCCGTCGCGTTTGAGGCCATGATCCAGGTGGTGCAGGTCGGCAGCCCGTGGATGCCCCTCCGTTCGTTCGAGACTGAATTCCTGGTCCGGGAACTGGGCGGCTCCAGCCGGGAGCGGATCCGGCGGTGGCTGGCCGCCCGCGACGCGGGGACATGGGTGACCGTCACGGCGGGCCTGGCGGTGGCGGCCGGCTTGTTCGGCTCCGGTTGGGGCGCCGCGATCCTCGGCGCCCTGGCCGCGGCGCTGCTCGGCGCGGCGGCGATCCGGAGCGGGGCGCCGGCTGCGGTGCTCAGGAGCGTGCTGTCGGGCCTGGTTTGCTGGGGGGCTGAAGGCTGGCTCTTTGTCCACTTCGCCGGGCCGGAGCCGGAAACAGCCGTGGCCTGGACCATGTACCTTTTCTTCACCGGGCTGGTGGAGGTGTCGCCGGTGCCGCTCGGCGTCGGCGTGCTGGAGCTGCCCGCCCTGCTCGCGTGGCCCGGCGTGGGCGCGGCCCTGGTTCCGCTGCTGGTGTTCCACGCCGCCCGCCTCGTGGTGCTCGCGCCGCTGTGCGCCCTGTTCCTGCACCGGTTCAAATTCGCCGCCGCGGACCTGCTGAGTCCGGCGGTGATCCTGGCCATGCGACACAGCCAGCGGCCGCCCGGCGGCTGGCCGTGGCCGGATGGCGACGGCGGCGACGGCCCGCTGGTCAGCCTGGTCATCCCGGCCTACAACGAAGAGAACCGGCTGCCCGCCTTCCTGGACAGCGTGGCGGCGTACATGGCCCGCTGCGGTTACGCCATGGAAGTGGTGGTGGTGGACGACGGCTCCCGCGACCGCACCGCGGACGTCATGACGGCGTGGACAGCCCGGGACGCCCGGTTCCGCCTGTTGCGGCAGCCAGCCAACCAGGGGAAGGGGGCGGCGGTGCGGCGCGGCGTGCTCGCGGCGCGCGGCCGCTACGTCGTGTTCGCGGACGCCGACGGCGCCACCCCCGTCGGGGAACTGGACCGCTTCCGTCCGGCCATGGCGGAGAATATCGAGGTCATCATCGGCTCGCGGCGGCTGGCGTCGGCCGACGTGCGGCGCGAGCGGGAAGGATTCCGGCAGATGATGGGCAACGCCTTCTACACCGTGGTCAACCTGCTGGCGGTGCCGGGCATTCGCGACACCCAGTGCGGTTTCAAAATGTTCCGGCGCGATGCCGCGCGGCGCCTCTTCGAGTGGTCCACTGAGAAAGGGTGGGCGTTCGATGTGGAGATCCTGTACCTGGCCCAGCGGGTGGGCTATGCCGTCGAGGAGGTGGCCGTCAACTGGCGCGCCGTCGAAGGCTCCAAGGTCAGCCCGCTGGCGGACTCCCTGCGCATGTTCCTGGCCGTGTTCCGGATCCGCGCCCGCCAGGCCGGATTCCTGCGCCATCGGCAGACAGAGCCCTGAACCCGCCGGTCCGTCCGCTGCCCGTCCGCGGCGGCCGGATGTTGACGGACCGCCGCCTGTCCCCTACAATACAACCTAGCCCACGGAATCAGGAGTGCAGCTCCATGGAGCACGACGACGAGAAGGGCATGCTGTTCTATCCCAATCCCCTCGACCAGGGGGTGGCGCGGTCACCCCGGCTGCTGGTGGTGACCCGCTGCTTCTGCCCCAACGGCCACGATCTGGTGAGCCGCCGGGCCAGCTTCAACAACCATCCCGGCATCCTGCTGCGGGTGCGCGGCCGGAAGGGCGAGGGCCAGGTGGCGCTGAGCCCCGTGTACGGCGAAAAGTGCCGGGTGGCGCTGGACGTCGAGCTGGAGGACGGAGACATCCTCGAGCTGCTCTGTCCCGTCTGCGGCACGGCCCTGCCCGCCTACGCGCCGTGTCCGTGCGGCGCCCGTCTCATCACCCTGTTCCTGTCGCCGCGCGCCGACTACTCCAACTGCATCGGGATCTGCAACCGGGTGGGGTGCGTCAACGCCGAGGTCAAGCGGGAGGGGGAACTGATCGTTCTCTCCATGCTCGGCGCTGACGCGCTGCCGGAATCCGACGGCGGCTCGGAGTGATCCCAGCGTGGCACCGGGAGCGAACCAGCCGTGACTCAGAAAGAA
>JAGOHA010000040.1:6331-18815 GCA_017996395.1 Acidobacteriota bacterium
GGTCAAGCGGGAGGGGGAACTGATCGTTCTCTCCATGCTCGGCGCTGACGCGCTGCCGGAATCCGACGGCGGCTCGGAGTGATCCCAGCGTGGCACCGGGAGCGAACCAGCCGTGACTCAGAAAGAATCCCAGGCGGAGCGCCTCACCCGGCTGGAGACGGCCCTGGCGGAATTGGCGCAGGAAAACGAGCGCCTCTCGGACGAGGTGGAGACGCTCCAGACGGAGCTGCAGACCATCCTGGAGCTGCAGGCCGCCCTGCTGTACGCCCTGCGGGAAGACGAAGACCTGCAGCCGATCCTGGATGCGGTCGCCGCCGAGCTGTTGCGGCGGCAGCAGGTGGAATGACGGGGCCTCGTCAGTAGGCCGCATGCACTGCGAGCGGCCCTCCGGCACAACGGGACGATCTTGTGGCCGGCGTTGCGGCGCCTTGGCGGCGCTTGAGTTGTCCCGTCCGGTGGGTCAGGCGCGGTGCTGCAGGTCGCGGATGATCTCCTTGAGCACCTTCTGGAAGCGCGGGTGCTCACCCACCGGCGGCAGCACCCGGATGGCGACACCGGGCTGGGCCCGGCGGGCGGCCTCGGCCTGGGCGGGAATGTCATTGGCGACGTGGCCGCCGCCGGACATGAAGAGGGGGAGGATCGCAATCCGGCGGAATCCGCGCCGCCCGGCCTCGGCCACTGCGTCGGCCAGCGTGGGCGGGACGAACTCCATGTAAGCCATCAGCGGGCTGTTTCCGTCGGATTCGGCCGCCAGGTCGCGAACCAGGTGTTCGAACGGCTTCCGCCACCGGGGGTCGGAACTGCCGTGGGCCAGCAGGATCAGGCACTCGTCATGGGACACGGGACACCCCCGGCGGAATAATCGATCGATCAGTCGCGCGGACGTCCGCCGCGACGAAAAGGCGCTGCAGTCACAGCCGGAGCAGCTCGGCTGTCACGCCTTCCAGCAGTTCCTTGACCCGGATGACGAACGTGACCGATTCGCGGCCGTCGATGATCCGGTGGTCGTACGATAGCGACACGTACATCATGGGCCGGATCACCACCTGGCCGTCGACGGCGACGGGGCGGTCCTTGATGGTGTGCATCCCCAGAATGGCCGACTGGGGGTGATTGATGATGGGCGTGGAGATGAGCGAGCCGAACACGCCGCCGTTGGTGATGGTGAAGGTGCCGCCGGACATCTCGTCCACGGAGAGCTTGCCGGCGCGGGCCCGGTCGGCCAGCGCCTGAATGGCGGCCTCCAGCCGGGGCACGTCCAGGAGGTGGGCGTCGCGGACCACCGGCACCACCAGTCCCTTGGGTGTCGAAACCGAGATGCCGATGTCGCAATATTCCGGATACACGATGTCGGCGCCGGAGATCTGGGCGTTGATCACCGGCATCTCCGCCAGGGCGCGGCAGACGGCCCACGTGAACACTGACATGAATCCCAGCTTCACCCCGTGCTTCGCCGTGAACGCCCCCTGGTGGCGGGCGCGGAGATCCAGGACCGCCGACATGTCCAGCTCGTTGATGGTGGTGAGCATGGCCGTCTCGTTTTTAGCCGCCACCAGCCGGCGGGCGATGGTGCCGCGCAGGGTGGTCATCCGCTCGCGGCGGACGGGGCGTCGGTCCGCGGGCGGCGCCGGCGACGCGGGCTGCTGCCGAGCCGGGTTCAGCGCCTCCAGCACATCCCGCTTCGTCACCCGGGTGCCGGGGGCCGCCGCGATCCGGTCTGCGGGAACGCCGGCGTCCGCCAGGAGCTTGCGGGCGACGGGGGTGAACCGGGCCCGGCCGGACTCGCCGGCGGCGGCCGGTATGGCGGTGGGTGCCGGCGCTGCGGGAGCCGACGCCGCAGCGTCAGCGGCGCGCGGCGGCGTGGGAGCGCCCGCGGGCGGCGCCGCGGCGGTGTCGATCTCGGCGATGACCGTGCCGATGGGTACGGTTTGTCCCGTGGGCACCGTCACCGTCAGCCGTCCGGCTGCCTCGGCGTTGAGCTCCATGGTGGCCTTTTCCGATTCGATTTCGCAGACGGGCTCATCGGCCCGGACGTAGTCGCCGGACGCCTTGAACCAGCGGCCCACGACCGCCTCGGTCACGGATTCGCCGACAGGTGGGACTTTGACTTGGATCACCATGTGCCGCTCCCTCGCTGAGATGCGCTGAGGCGCTACCGGAACGCCTGGTCCAGAAGCTCCCGCTGCTCCAGCTGGTGGATCTCATGGAACCCGGTGGCGGGCGAGCCGCTCTCCCGCCGGGCGATCACCTGGAGCGACGGAATCGGGTACTTGCGCCGGACGAAGCAGGCCGCGCCCATGTTCTCCGGCTCCTCCTGCACCCAGCGCCAGCCGGCGCCGGCGTACTTGTCCCGCAGGCGGCCCAGGGCGGCTTCGGCCACCGGGTAGAGCTGCTCCATCCGGACCAGGGCCGTGTCGTCGCGGCCGTCCGCCTCGCGGCGTTGCAGGAGGTCGTAGTGGATCTTGCCCGAGCACAGCAGCACGCGCCGCACGCGGGCCGGATCGGCGGTTTCGTCATCGAGCACCGGTTCAAAGCCGCCGGCGGTGAACGCGCCCAGCGGACTGACGCACCGGGGATGCCGCAGGAGGCTTTTGGGTGTGAACACCACCAGCGGCACGCGCGCGGGAAATTTCATGTGGCGGCGCAGCAGGTGGAACAGGCTGGCCGGCGTGGTGCAGTTGGCGATGACCATGTTGTTGTGGGCGCACAGCCCGAGGAACCGTTCCAGACGGGCCGACGAGTGCTCCGGGCCCTGGCCCTCGAGCCCGTGGGGGAGGAACAGCACCAGCCCGTTGAGGCGGTTCCACTTGGCCTCCGCCGCGGCCAGGTACTGGTCGATGATCACCTGGGCGGTGTTGGCGAAATCGCCGAACTGGGCCTCCCAGATGACCAGCGCCTGCGGCCGGGCGCCTGCGTAGCCGTACTCGAAGCCGAGGACGCCGTATTCCGACAGGAGCGAGTTGTAGGCTTCGAAACGCCCCTGGCCGGGGCCGATGGCGTTCAGTGGAACGTACTCCTCCTCGGTGTCCTCCAGGTGGAGGACGGCGTGACGGTGCGAGAAGGTGCCGCGTTCCACGTCCTGTCCACTGAGCCGGATCGGAATGCCCTCGGCCAGCAGCGTGGCGTAGGCCAGCGTTTCGCCCATGGCCCAGTCGCTGCGGTGTTCCTCCGTGAGTTGCTTCAGCCAGCCGTCGTAGATGCGGCGGATCTTGTCGAAAATGGCGCGGTCGGCCGGCACGGTGAACACCTTCCGTCCCACCTCCAGCAGCCGGTCGGCGGGGACGGCGGTGGCGGGCGAATCCACGAAGTTGAAGTCGGCCGGGCGCCGTCGCCGATCGCAGGCGCCCCGCAGGTGGCAGTGGGGGAGCTGTCCGGCACGCGCCTCGGCGAACTGCGCCTCGAGCTCGGCGCGGTATGCCTGTTCCATGGCTTCGGCCTCGCCCGCCGCGATCTCGCCGCGCTTGGCCAGGCGGATCTGGTAAATCTGCCGGGGATCGGGATGCTTGGCGATGATCTTGTAGAGCTTGGGCTGGGTGAAGCGGGGCTCGTCCGACTCGTTGTGCCCGTACCGCCGGTAGCCCAGCAGGTCGATGAAGACGTCGGTGTGGAACTCCTGGCGGTAGTCCAGGGCCAGCTCCGTCGCCAGCACCACCGCCTCGACGTCGTCGGCGTTGACGTGGAACACGGGCGACAGCGTCACCTTGGCCACATCGGTGCAGTAGGTGCTGGAACGGCCGTCGAGATAATTGGTGGTGAAGCCGAGCTGGTTGTTGGCCACCAGGTGGATGGTGCCGCCCGTGCGGTAGCCGTCCAGCAGCGACATCTGGATGACCTCGTAGACCACGCCCTGGGCGGCCACGGCCGCATCGCCGTGGATGAGCACCGGCAGCACCCGCGACGGGTCGCCGCCGTGTTCGGCGTCGAGGCGGGCCCGGGTGATGCCCTCGACCACCGGGTTCACCGCCTCGAGATGCGACGGGTTGTAGGCGAGCTCCACGCGCACCGGGCGGCCGTCGGCCGTGGTCACCTGCCGGGTGTAACCCAGGTGGTACTTGACATCGCCTGCGAAGATGTCGTCGCCGTAGCGCTTTCCCTCGAACTCCTCGAAAATGTCGTGCGCGGGCTTGTCCATGATGTTGGCCAGCACGTTGAGCCGGCCGCGGTGGGGCATGCCGATGACCACGTCCGCCACCCCGCTGCGTGCGCCGGCGGCGATCAGCGCCTCCAGCGCCGGGATGAGGGTCTCGTTGCCCGACAGCGCGAAGCGCTTCTGGCCCGTGAACCGGGAGTGGAGGAAATTTTCGAAGACCACCGCCCGGGTGAGTCTTTCCAGGATACGGCGTTTGGCCTCGGGGGAGAACCGGGGCCGGTTGCGGGTGGATTCGATCCGGTGCAGCAGCCATCGGACGCGCTCGGGGTGCCGGATGAACATGAACTCGACGCCGATGGCCGCGCAGTACGTCTCCTCGAGGTGGGCGACGATCTCGCGGAGCGTCGCCGGGCCGAGACCGATCTCGGCGCCCGCCTGGAAAGTCTTGTCCAGGTCCTCCGGAGTCAACCCGAAGTTGGCGATGTCGAGGGTGGGCGAGTACGTCCGCCGTGTGCGCACCGGGTTCGTCCGGGTGAAGAGGTGGCCGCGGGTGCGGTAGCCATGAATGAGGTTGACCACCCGGAACTCGGCCGGATCGAAGGCGGCAGGGCGGTCGGCGGGGCGGGCCGCGGCGTCCGCTGCAGCCGGCGGCGGCGCGGCCTGCCGGAGGCCCAGGTCGAAGCCGCTGAAGAAGTGACGCCAGCTCGCGTCCACCCGGGCCGGGTCGGCGGACCATTCGCGGTAGAGCGCGTCCACGAACTCCGGGTGGGCGCTGAACAGGAAGGAGTAACCGGCCGGATCCCAATCGGCGGCATCGGGGGAGTCGTCGAATCGGTTTGTGGTTGTCTCGTCGGCCATTCCGGAACCCTGCCATCCATTCTAAGTGACCGGTTTTCAGATGTCAAACAGGGGCAGCCGGATGCAGCCGGAAGCCGGCGGTTCCGCCGGAACTGTGCGGGAAGGCGGACGATGGGACGGATGACGGGAGACCGATCCGCGCGGCCGGCCGTCAGTCGGCGGCGTAGATGATCTCCATGCGGCGGATCCGGAGCGCGGTCACCACCAGGACGATGACGGCGAACGCCGCCAGTCCCGCGACTGCCAGGAGCGGCGAGATCGAGTCCGCCATCAGGGCGAACGGGCTGGGCGGCAGCGGCACGGGATTCATGGCCTGCAGGTAGTAGACCACGCTCACCATCTTGAGCCAGCCGGGGAGCAGGAAGTTGATGCTCTCCAGGCCGAAGAGGGCCAGGACGGGGAGCACCGGATTCCGGAAGAGGGCGCCGAAGAGGAGGAACACGGCCCCGTAGCCGAGGCACGCCAGCGCCGTGACCCCGACGTAGCCCGCCAGGTATCCCCAGCCGGGTCCCTGCAGCAGGAATTTCTCGAGGCCGGCCCGGCCCAGGGGCAGCCGCATGAGCAGGAACGAACCGACCGCGCTGATGCTGAAGAGCGTGGCGGTCGCCAGCAGCGCGGCCAGGAACTTGCCGGCCGCGATCACCTCCCGCCGGACCGGCGCCAGCAGGTAGTAGTGGAGGGTTTTCTCCAGCATGTCCCCGCGGAAGACGCCGGTGAAGATCGCCGCGCAGCCGAAGAAGACCAGGAATCGCAGGAAGAATGTCTGAAAGAAGACGGCATAGCCCTGGTCGAGCTTCACGGAGTTGGTCGGTTTGCCGATGACGATCCGCACGATCGAGACCGCCCCGATGATCAGGATGGGCAGCAAAGCCAGCAGCAGGGGCGCCACGAGCCGGCGGGCCCGCCGGCATTTGCGCAGCTCGAGACGGGTCACCGCCGCCGTCTGGCGGCGCCACAGCCGCCAGGGCCAGGATGCGATTTCGGGCAGGGTCATGATGCGCGGCCTCCTTCGTTGCCGATGAGGTAGTCGTAGAGCGACTGCACGTCGTCGTCGGCGGGCTGGATGCCCTCCATGGTCAGGTTCTCCTCGACGGCGATGCGGTTCATGAGCCGGTAGAAGCCGGCGGCGTCCTTCGTCCGCAGCAGCAGGCCGCGGCCGTCGGGGTGGAGCTTGACCTCCACGGCATGGTTGAGCTCGAAGATCCGCGCCGCCAGCACGGCCGGGCGGTCGCAGCGGACCAGGATCTGCATGGGGTGCTCCTCGACCTCCTCGCGGACGTCGTGGATGCCGCCCTCGGCCACCACGTAGCCGTGGTTCATCAGGATGACCCGGTCGGAGAGGATGTCCACCTCGTGCAGGATATGGCTGGAGACGATGACGATGCAGCCGTTTGCCGCCACTTCCTGGAAGATGGCGATGACCTCGGCCCGGGCCATGGGGTCCAGGCCGTTGAGCGGCTCGTCGAGGATCAGCACGCGGGGCTTGTGGGCGATGGCCTGGGCCAGCTTGATCCGCTGCCGCATGCCCTTGCTGTAAGCGGCGATCTTCTTGCCGGCCGCGTCGGTCATGTTTACGCGGGCCAGGGTGTCCCGGGTGAGCGCCTCGACCTCGGCCTCGGGCAGGCCGTGGAGCCGCAGGAAGCCGCGGATGAAATCGTAACCCGTCAGCCCCTTGGGGAAGGCGTCGTACTGGGTGCAGTAACCCACGTGGCGGAAGACCCGCTCCGGCTGGTTCACGGGGATGCCCAGCACCTCGATCTCGCCTTCGGTGGGCCGCAGCAGGCCGGTCATGAGGTTCAGCAGGGTGGTTTTGCCGGCGCCGTTCGGGCCCACCAGGCTGGTGATGCCGGGCTCCACCGCCAGGCTCACCCGGTTCACCCCGAGCACCTCGCCGTAAAACTTAGAGACGTCGCGCAGGACGATGCGGGGGTTGGCATCCATCATCGCACCACCTCGTAGGCCCGCACGCGCCGATAGAGCAGGAACAGGAATCCGGCGCACTGGGCCAGAATGATCGCGCCGGCCCAGACAGGCGGGATGACGGCGTCGGTTTCGGCGAGGAAGAGGGCGTCCCAGACGATCTTGAGCAGCTCGGCCGGATTCAGGACGACGCCCCACTGCGTGCTCAGCATTTCGTTGAACGCCTCGGCGACGCCGGCGCTGATGAGGAAGAAGCCCAGGATGAGGAACCCGGCCACCGGTCGCCACTTCACCCAGGCGGAGAAGGCCAGCGCCAGCAGCGCCAGCACCAGGATCCAGGCCCAGGAGCCGAACCAGATCGCCACGGCTATCCGCACGTTGGCGAACAGCCAGCCCGCGCCCGCCATGGTGCACTGGAAGATGAAGAGCGCCAGCAGGGGGATCCAGGTCAGGAGAGAGAGAAAACCCACCAGGACTGTGAGCTTGCCGAGGATGTACTCGGTGCGGGAGAAGGGACGGGCCAGGATCAGGGGCAGCGCGTTGTTGGACAGGTCCGGCGCGATGAGCCCCGGTCCCACGATGGCGGTGAGGAACATCCCCAGGCCAGTCTGGATCGCCAGGAAGTACAGGAAGAAGTCGGCGTTGATGGGGAGCAGGTCCCGGATGGTCTGACCGATCATCTGGAGGCCGAGGGTGTTATAGTGCAGATAGATCAGGATGGCGCCCACCGCCGGCGCAGCGAAGCAGAGGATGAAGAACGCGAAGAAGAGCCGCGAGCGGAACAGCCCGGCCATGGCGTAGCGGGTGAGGACCAGGCAGCGGAACCGAGGCGGCGTGAGCGGCCCCTCGTATGGTTGATAGTTGTGTTTATAGACCGCCATGACCGTTCTCCATCGCTTTCAGGAAGATGTCCTGCAGGGAGTCGCGCTTGTAGTTCAGGCGCCGGATCTGGATATCCCGCTCCGCAGCCAGCACGTACAGGTCGCGGATCTCCACGCCCTCGGGCAGCACCATCTTGAGGCGGTTCCCCGGTGCGGCGGCGCACTCGCAGCCGCGCGCCGACGCCATGGCCAGCAGCGGCGCCGCGTCGCCGACGATTTCCAGTTCCAGGAACTTCCGGTTGGCGCGCCGCTCCGCCTCGAGGTCGCAGACGTGGGCCACCCGGCCGGCCTTCAGAATCAGCACCTCGTCGCAGCAATCCTCGACGTCCTTAAGCAGGTGGGAAGAGAGCACGATGCGGGTCCGGCCGGAGTCGCGGATCTCCTGGATGAGCCGGATCATCCGCTGGCGGGCCGGCGGGTCCATGCCGTTGGTGGGCTCGTCGAGGATGAGCAGCTCCGGGCCGTGGACGATCGCCTGGGCCAGCTTCGTGAGCTGCCGCATGCCGAACGAGTAGGTTCCGATCTTCCGGTACCGGGCCTCGCCCAGTCCCACCCAGGTGAGCGCCTCGTGCGCCCGTTCCAGGGCCGCGGCGCGCGGCAGGCCGGTGATCTCGGCCAGCATCCGGGTCAGGCGCAGGGCGCTGAACCCGGCGATGAAGCTGTCGTTTTCGGGCATGTAGCCCGTCAGCCGCCGGATCTCGCGGTGCTGGAGCCGGATGTCCAGGCCCATCACCCGCGCCGCGCCGGCCTGGGCGGGATGGAAGCCCAGCAGGGTGTGGAGCAGGGTGGTTTTGCCGGCGCCGTTGGGTCCGAGGAGCCCGATGGCGCGGCCCGTCAGGGTGCTGGTGAGTTCGTTGAGGATGGTTTTGGCGCCGAATCGCACCACGAGGCCGTCCAGCTCGATGAGGGAGGGACGGCCCGCGGGGGAGGCAGGGGAAACAGGATCGCCTGGGCTCATGCATGCTCCTGAAATCACCGGCAGGGGAGACGGCCGGTGCGGGCCGCCTCCCCGCCGGGAGGGGAATTAAAGCGTCAACCGTTTCGGCCGCGGTCGGGTGTCGGCCGGAACCTTGCCCGACTGCGGACGGGCTTTCATCAACCGGTCCGGACTGGCGAACTTGGCCCAGTCGGCCGGGTTCAGGCTCATCAGGCCGGTGCCGGTGAGCACGATGCGGTCGGGTTCGCCGTACGCGCAGAAGAGCATGGGCTTGAGTTGCAGGAGGAAGTCGCGCACCTGCTGCAGCTCGTCGGCCGACATGTCGCCCGCTCGTTCCGGCACGATGCCGGCCAGCGAACCGGCCAGCTTCTGCGCGTTGTGATAGACCACGGCGGAGAACTGGGTGTAGCGGTCCGTGGGCAGGGCCGCCTGGAAATCGGCGCTCTGGGGCAGGGTGTACCCGTTGATCCGGTTGGCGATGGCTTGCGTGATCAGCGCTCGCTCGGGGGCCATGATGAGGTAGCCGTCGTGGAAGGAGTAGTGCACGGTGACGGCGCTGTCCGTTGACGCCACTGTGTAGTAGGTGTCGCCCGACAGTTCGTCACGCCGGATCGACAGGGTCGCTTTCCCTTCCGCGGCCAGCTTGCCGTTGATCGCCTCGATCAAGCGCTCCAGCGAACCCTGAAAGCGGGCGGGGTCGTCCACCAGCAGCACCAGCTTCCAGGCCGGATTTGGCAGGACCGGCCCGTCCACGGCCAGGAGGAACTCGCCGCCCAGGGGCGCGGCCAGGTCATCGCGGAGGCTCAGACCCGTTTCGTCCTCGAAATTCAGAAACTCCTCCAGATCCTCCGGTTGGACGGTGGCGAGGATGTCGAACAGCTCGTCCACGATCGCCCGGGGTTCCTTGGCCAGGACGCAGGCGGCGGCGTAGGCATCGGGCGACACGAAATCCAGCGTGCCCATGGCGCCCGGCTCGCCGAGCCAGGAGGGGATGCCCCGGCGCTCCCCGGCAAAGCTGACGGCGAGGCGCAACTGGGGCTGGTCCGCAACGGTTTTCTGTTCCACCACGAGGTAGCGGACGTCCTGGAATCCGAGCAGCTCGTGCGTCGCCGGATCCACCGTCGCGTCCTCCAGCCGGAGGCCCGCCAGGTCGGCGGCGAACAGCCACGCGGCGCCGTCGGCGTACGACTGGGCGATCTGGGCGCCGAAGGCGGATTGGAGGAACGAGCCCGTGCCGGCGGCCGCGGCGGCGGTGCACTGGCGCAGGGCTTCGGGCGCGCTGCTCACGAACAGGTGATCGGCGGTGACCAGGACGTAGAGCGCCTCGACGCCGGTGGCGGGCAGCAGGGCCGGATCGTCAACCAGGATCACCGGCACCTCGCGCCCCGTTTGGCTGTTCAGGCGGCTGATCTCGTCCGCCAGCATGCCGCGCAGGCTCGCGGCGTCCTTCACCTCGGCCAGAAGCACGATGCCGGGATGCTCGTCCTCGAGATCCCACGCGCCCACCACCACCTCGTCGCCCAGGTGGGCGCCGAGGGCGCGGAAGCGCTGGAGCACGCCGACGACTTCATTGAGTTCCGCGTCGGACAGCTCCCGGGCCAGCGCGGCGGACAGTTCCGGGTTGCTCCGGATGCTCTGGAAGAAGGTGTCGCCGGCGTCGGCCAGCTCCTCACTGACGTTGGGCAGGGCGGCGACGATCACGGTGTCCTCGGGCAGCAACGCCGCCAGGCGGGGATCGAAACGCAGCGGGACGTTCGTCACCGACTGGAGCAGTTGCCGGCTCGTGTCGGCCACCTGCCGCAGCAGAGCCTGGTACTGGTCCGCCTCCAGGCTCCAGCCCACTTCCCGGGCCAGCGCCGCCGGGCGGATGCTGGCGTGGGTGGTGACCTGGTGGCCGGGGAACAGCTTGCTGGTTTGGCCGCCGTGGTCCACCCAGACCTCGCCCTCGAGGACGGAGACACGGGACCCCTTGGCGCCGCTGGTGACGCTGAACACCGTGCCCTTGACGGAAACCTGGCAGTCGGTGGTGTCCACGAACAGGTGGTGGCCCGCTGTCTGGCGGGCGGCGCGGACGATGACGGAGCCGTGCCGCAACCCGATCGCCGTGCCGTCGGCTCGGCCGTTGACGGCCAGTTCCGCGCGTTCGTTCATTTCCAGCCGGCTGCCGTCGGCCAGGCTCAGAATGGCGCGGGTGCCCCGGGCGGTGCGGATCGTCTGCCCGGCCGGGATCGTCACGCCCGCCGCGACGGGCTGGATCCGGCCGTCCTGGACGACGAACAGGCGCCCGTCCACCCGGTCCACCACCGCGGTGGCCTCGGCGCGGGAGGCGAACGGGTTCAGATAGAGCACCAGCGGGATGGCCAGGGCCAGGAGCAGGACGGCCGCGGCGGCCAAAGCCCAGCGCGGCGAGAAGGCCACGGGGCGGCGGGCCGCCGGTGTGGCGGAGGATGCGGTGGTCTGCCAGACCGCTTTGCGGCAGGCGACGCAGTTGCGAATGTGGTCCTCGAAGAGCGTCCGCCGCGCGGCCGGCAGGCTCCCGTCGCGATAGGCGGGGATCAGGTTGCGGAAGCCGGCGCAGTCGCGGATGCAGGCGTCGCCGGCGGGTGCGGCCGGCGGGGCGGCGGCCTCCGCCAGATGCTGGCGGACCCGCGCGGCGGCGGCGGCGAATTCGGCCGCGTCCGGCAGGTCCGCCTGCATGGCGTCGATCATGTCGTCGAGATTCGGTTTGCGAGTGTCCATGGTTGTTCTCCCTGTCAGATCTGCATGTGGGTCTGGAGACGGCGGCGGGCGCGCAGAAGGGTGACGGCGACGACGCCCCACGAGATGCCGAGCATCCGGCCGATCTCGCTGTTGGTGTATCCCTCCACGTAGCGCAGGACGAAGATTTCCGCCGCCCGGGGGCTGAGCCGGGCGATGGCCGACCGCAGGCGGTCACCCAGCTCGGCCCGGGCGCTCACTTCGTCGGGCTGCGGCTGGCCGGAGTCGCGCGAACCGGGCACCGCCTCCAGCGAGGCGCCGCGGCGGCGCTTGCGCAGGAGGTCAAGCGACAGGTTCACGGCGGCCCGGTGGAGGTACGGACCCGGATTCGAACCCGGGTCGGGGCCGGCCTCCCGTTCGATGAGCCTGAGAAACAGGCTGTGCAGCACGTCCTCGGCGTCGCGCATGTTCCGGGTGATCCGGAAGGCGGTGCGGAGGATCATGGCATGGTGGTCCCGATACAGCCGGTCGATGTCGTCCGGCAGGATCGGGGAGGGGAGGGTGGCCGGGGCTGCGTGCATGGTCGTCACTCCTTCATGTGTCTCCTGGGAGAAAAACGACTGGGTCGCGAAATTATTAACACGTTGGGTGGAATTTTTCATCCGCGTATCCGTTCCTCATCCTTGAAGTACGCATGGATCGGGCGGATTGTTCGGGATAATTGGGGTCCAGCGGGTCGTGCTCGATGAATGCGCGATACGAAAGTAAGCCGCGTTCGCCGAACGCGGCCTGTTGCACCTCTCCGAACACTGCCTCCGCCGAACGCGGCCCGTTGGATCTCCATAATTCACCGGATGTCTCTCTCCCCGCGCTCGTCCCGGGGCGCGGCCTCCGTAGGTGGGGTGGGGCTGCCCGGTAGCGAGGGGTCCCGTGACGGATCCTGCGGGTGTGCTGGCCGCATCTGAACAATAATCGGTGTCGGTATGTCTGTATAATTCAACCGGACACCTCCGGAGGACGGAAGGGTAAGGTCATGGCTAGAGGAAAACGTCTTGTGCCGCTGCTCGGAGCGATCCTGCTGGGGATGTGTCGGCTCATCCC
>JAGOHA010000040.1:18915-21550 GCA_017996395.1 Acidobacteriota bacterium
GGTGTCGGTATGTCTGTATAATTCAACCGGACACCTCCGGAGGACGGAAGGGTAAGGTCATGGCTAGAGGAAAACGTCTTGTGCCGCTGCTCGGAGCGATCCTGCTGGGGATGTGTCGGCTCATCCCCGCCCAGGCGGCGGATGCGGTGCGGGTGGACGTGCGCCTGGTGCCCGTCGCCGTGACGGTGGTGGATGCCGACGGCCGACCCGTGAACGATTTGACCGCTGATGATTTCAAGGTGTTCGACGACGGCGTACCCCGGGAGATCCGCTTTTTCAGCCTGGAGCGGCTGGCGCCCGATCCCGACCGGGCCGGTGACACAGTTCCGCTGGCGCGGGACCGCGCCGCCGGACTCCAGCGTTCGGGCCGACGGACGTTCCTCATCTACCTGGGGCAAGGCGGGACGACCGATACGTTCAAGGCCATGGACGACCTGATCGTGTTTGTCCGCGAGCGCCTCCTGCCGCAGGACCGCGTGGCGGTGATGGCCTACAACCGCGCCACCGATTTCACCACGGACCGGCAACGGATCGCGGACATCCTCAAACGGTACCAGGAACGGCGCGGCCAAATCGAGATCCTGATCCAGCGGCGCTCGTGGGGCAACGCGCTAGAGGCGATCTATGCCTCGGGACTGCCGGCGCAGGCCCAGCGGTACATCGACGAGATCTTCGAGGATGCGTCCGCCGCCGCGCCGCCGCGCTCCACCGACGGCCGGGTGCGGTCGGCCCATCCTGCCGCGGGGCGGGTGCTGCCCGCGCCCACCGGCGGCGTGGACGCCGCCGCCATCCTGGCCGATCCGGGAGCGCTGGCCGCGATTTTGCCCAATCTGTCACCCAAGGCGCGCGGGATGGTGATGCGGAGCGTCATCCCGACAGACCCGTTCGACCTGATGCAACTGCTGGCGCTCACCGATCTCCCGTTCGGCGAGTTCATGGCCAACATGCAACAGTCGTCGCTGGACATGCAGAACCTGTTCGCCGCCGTCAATTACCTGCGTTATCTGGAGGGGCCCAAGTACATCCTGCTCTTCTCGGACCAGGGGATCTTCCTGCCGCGGATGGACCATGACCGCAGCCTGGCTGCCGTCGCCAACGACGCCCAGGTGGCCATCCACACCTTCAAGACCGGCGGCGTGGACAGCCATTTCTCCATGGACAAGGAGCAGGAATTGTGGGGACGGGAGACCAGCTGGCAACCGGCTGCTCCCACCATCGTCCACAACAGCCGGGACTCGCTGGTCGCCATGTCCAGCCTGCGGACCATGGCCGACGCCACCGGCGGCCTCTACACCATCCACCGGGCGGTGGCCCCGGCGCTGGAGCGGTTGGATGCCTGCACCCGCTCCAGCTACCTGCTGGGCGTCGATCCGGGTGACATCAACTGGACGGGGAAGTATCACCGCCTGCAGGTGGAGGTTGCCCGGCCGGGTGTCCGTGTCCACCACCGGCACGGGTATTATGCCTACACGCAGACCGTCCCGTATGACGCCGAGCTGTTCCTGGCCGAGAGCCGGATCGAGGCGGCCCTGGCCCACAAGCGCGAGTGGCCCGGCATTCGCTTCCGGGCGAAGATGATCCGCGGCGCGGTGCCCGGCGATGCGGAGCGGCGGCAGATCCGTCTGACGGTGGAACCGGACTCGCTGGCCTATGCGGTCCAGGACGGGATCCGGACCTGCCGGCTCTACCTCGCCGTGTACTACACCGTCGACGGTCGCGACATCAGCGGCAACACCTGGAGCGTGTTGGACGTGGACCTGGATCCGCCCGCATTCGCAAGGTCCCGGCGGGAGGGGATCGGTATCACCATCACGCTGCCGCCGCAGGTGGACAACGACTCGTACAAGGCGATCGTTTACTGCGTGAACGCGGACCGGGTGGGGAGCCGCGTGGGAGGCGTCTTCGCGCGCCGGTGACCCGACAGCCGCTGACGCCTCAGTTACGGAACTCTGTCACATGCCGTTCCAAGTGTCGAGGGGAGGTGGGGAAGCAGGGGTGAACCGGTTCATCCGATTCAGTCCCCGGGTTCGCGGGCAGCAAACTGGGAAAGGCGAATCTTCGTCCCGCGTGACCGTCGCGCACGTTCTGAAACGCGACGCGGCTCACGGACCGGCCGGCCGGTAGATGCCCCAGCGCACGGTGAAGGTCAGGCGGGCGCCGGCCGACTCGGCGCGTCCGAGCCAGCGGGATGCGGCCGGCTCGTCCATCGTCCGGCTCAACTGATAGCGGAGGAACACCGGGTCGGGCGGGCGCGGCTCGCCCGCCGTGGCCCCTGACGAAACGACGGCGTAGCCGGCCTCCCCGAAGAGCGCGTCCAGCCGGCCGACCGTTTCGGGATGGAAACCCTCGCCGCGGAGCGACGCCAGCAGCGCCTCCACGAGCCCCAGGCCGGGCGGCGACTCAACGGTGGCCGGGTAGTCGTATTCGGCCAGGACGGCATACAGCCCGGCCGGGTCCAGGCGCCGCCGGACCCGGCGCAGGAAGGTGACGGGATCCGGAAGCTGGTACAGGAAGAAGGAGGAGACATACAGGCCGGCGGCGGGCAGCCGGCACTCCGACACGTCGGCCTGTTCGAATCGCGCGGGACCTTCGCGCCGGACGGCTCCGGCGGTGAGCCGGGCCTCGGCCAGGGCGG
>JAGOHA010000040.1:21650-27442 GCA_017996395.1 Acidobacteriota bacterium
ATGGAGTTGATTGCCAGCGCCTTCAATCCCAGCGAGTGGATGAACCGGACGGTGGCCTCCAGCGTCGGGGCGCTGTCGCGGGTGATGGTGGTGTTGGTGATGGTGTAGATGCCGAGTTCCAGGCAGTTGCGGATCCCGGCAATCGTCTGCTCGAAGGTGTCGGCCCTCACCATGCGGTTGTGCACCGCCGGATCGGCCGACTCCAGGGTCACCTGGACGTAGTCGAGCCCGGCGGCCTGCAGGCCGGCCAGGTAGTCGCGGTCGGCGAGCCGGACGCCGTTGGTCAGCAGCCCGGACACCATCCCCAGCGCCTGGGCATGGGCGATGAGGTCCTGCAGGTCGTCGCGGAGCGTGGCCTCGCCGCCGGTGAAAACGACGTGGGGGACGCCGGCGTCCCAGGCCTTCTGCATGATGCGCCGCCAGTCGTCCGCGGTGAGCTCCGGGCAATCGCGGCGCTCGTTGTAGCAGTGCGCGCAATCGATGTTGCAGCGGTAGGTCAGGGCCAGATCCAGGCGGTAGGGTGCGGAGACGGGGGTATGGAACGGTTCGATCCGGTCCAGTCCGAGGAAGGTGATGGGGCAGACCTCGCTGTCGCCCAACATGGCGTCCAGCGTCTCGCGAATTGCGGCCCAGTCGGCGGCGGCCTGCCGGCGGCTCACGCGGTAGTGCTTGCGGATGCGCTTCAGCAGCTCCGCTTCGCCGAGGCCGCGCAGGTACAACCAGGCGTAGTCGCAGGCCGTGGGGTTGAGGTGGAGCACCCGCGACGCGTCGATGAGCAGCAGGCCGGTGCCGTCCGTCTCGACCCGCAGGTGCACGCGCTTCCCCTCGGGGACAGGGCCGCCGGCCATGTGGTGAAGGCCCGCCGGTGCGATGGGTTGGCGTTTGGCGAAGAAGCCCTTCAGGTTCATCGGCCACCTCCCGCGCAGGCGCAGGCGCAGCCGGCGCAGGCGCACGCGCACGCGCAACTGCTCCCGCCGCTGGACCGTCCGGAGGACGACGACACGGGGATGGGATTCGTCACCCCGGTCACGTTGGACACCAGGCTGCCGAACGAGCTCACCGCCCGGTTGGAGAATCCTTCGATGGCCGACGCCGTCTGGTGGCAGATGTCGGTGAGGCTGAAACCGCCCCCGACCGGCGCCGCCGGCATGCCGGTGCCCGGCACCGGCGGGGCGCCGCCGGCCGGCGCCACCGGCGCCGGGCCGCCTCCGCCCGTCGGCTCGTCGGCGATCCAGCCGCCCACCGGGAACCAGGTGGGGGCGGCGAACACCACGGGCGGCAGCTTGCGGACCTTGTCGTCGAAATCATCATCCATGAGCATCCACTGGAGCTGCTCCTCGACGATTTTCAGGCCGGCCGCGTCGGGGCCGGCCGTCCGCACCATCTCCCAGGCTTGCTGCGTGATGGACCGGTAGTACGCCCGCGTCTCCCGCAACGAGAAGCCCTTCATCCGGGTGTTCAGGTTCTTGATCATCTGGACGAACATGCTCTTCAGCACCTTCTCGTTGAGTTGCCCGCCCGCCTTGATCGCCTCCAGAAACGAAATCTCATAATCCCACAGATTGGCGGTGTCAGTGCCGGTCTTCTCGATCAGGGGCTTGCCGTCGGGACCCGGCTTCAGGACCACGGCGCCCTTGCGGAGCAGACCGAAGAGGATGAGCACCGTCACCCGGTCCAGCTTCTCCTCGTTGAGCAACGCGGCCATGGGTGCGGTGAGGCCGCGCTTGATGCCGACGCCTTCCACGCCGATCTTGGGCGGCAGGTACTTGCGCCGGCGGTAGATGCCGCGCACGATCCCGATGACCGCGGGCAGGATGGGGATCAGGAAGACCAGGAACACGAAGCAGCCGCTGTCGAAGAAATCGTCGCCGGAGCTGCTGTATGCCGCCACCGGGGCTTCGGGCGGCGTCAGCGGGCCTTCGACCAGTGTGCCCGGGAACGAGATGCCCACCTTGTACTCGCCGTCCACCCGCCGCTGTTCCGTCCACTTGTAGATGATGCGGCCCGCGTCGGTGACGAACGATTCGGTGAACGCCCGCTCGTGGTGGCGCACCTTGTCCGGCTCGGCGCCCTCCGGAAACTGGACCTGCAGGGTGAAGGCGGTGGTGCCTTCCAGCAGGTTGCCGTCGAACCAGGTGGGGCTGAACTCCATCGAGCCGTCGGCCGGGACGTCGCTGTCCTGGAAAACCATATAGAGGTTCGTGCCGCTCACCTCGAGGGTGCCCGTCTGGCCGGGGCCGATGGTCTTGTCGCCCAGCGGGATCTCGACGCCGTTGGAGATGTAGCTCGACGTCTTGATGCCGCTGAGCGCCACGCCGCCGATCTGGGCCCGGACGGAATCCACCTGGTAGTCCTTGCTGGGGAAGCCGATGTCCACGATGTCGATGGGGTGGGCGCCCGGCGCGCAGCGGAACGTGATCTTGTAGTAGATGACCAGGCTGCGGTCCTTCTCCACCGACACATTGCAGATGAACTCGGGCACTTCGAATCGGTAATCCTGCGCGGGCGCGGCGACTCCAAAGACGGCCAGGAGCAGGAGGGCGGCGCTGAGAATGCGGGTCACCATTTGGGCTTCTCCTCCAGTTGATATTCGCTGCCGCAGAACGGGCATTTGACGAACGGGGCGCCGGCCTTGACGGTGATGTGCTCCTGGGTGATGGCGCCGCCGCAGCGGGCGCAGGCGAGACTCTCCAGCTGGACGTCGCCCGACAGCTCGATCTTTTGCTGGATCACCGTGCCGGCCGCGCCGGCCGGTGCGGATTTCTGCCGCAGGATGAAGACGAACAGGAAAATGCCGATGCCGGCCATCAGGCTGCCGATGAGCGCGCGCCCTCCCGGGCTGGCGGCCTGCGGGCTGAGTGCGGCGAGGATGAACATCAGCCCCAGCAGGAACAGGCCGACGCTGATGAGGAGGGCGACGATGCGACCGAATGTCATGGGTTCCTCCGCGACGGGATGTGGTGCGCGCGCACCCCGAGACGACTCGCGAGATGGTGTGCGCTCATTGTACCCTATTCTCCGGTATCAATCTAATTCGCCGATCGAGAGAGCAGACGTCCGATGAGGATTCGAAGCAGGTGCAGCAGTCCGTTCACCGGCCGTGACGCCAGGGGCGCGCCAGGCCGTCCTCGGCCACCAGCACACCGTCGTCGGACACCTGGAAGTGGTGTTGCAGGGAGCCGATCACCAGGTCCAGGTTGGCCCGTTCCACGAGGCAGGAGATGCTGGACACCGAGGTGCTGATGGCCAGGATGTTCACGCCGGCGGCGGCGATCGCGGTGAAGGCTTCGGCCGCGCAGCCCGGGCGATCCCGGAAGTGGGGGCCGTGAATCGAGACCAGGGCGACCTCGCGCTGGTGGACCACTGCGGCGGCGGGTATTCCTGACGCTATATCCCTGATGGCGGCGAGCGCCACGTCGAGCTCCGTCTCGCTGACGCCGAGCACGATGTGGGAGCGGTGGGTGTGGTCGGTCAGCTCCACGACGAAGTGCGCGTTGACGCCCCGCCGGCCGATGGCGCCGAGCAGCATGCCCGCAACCCCCGGCTGGTCGGGCAGGGACATGACGCCCACCTTGGCCAGGTTGAGGGTCAGCATGATGCTGCTGGCCTTGAACGGGATGGCCGAAGCGTGGGACGGAGGAGGATTCTGCATGGCTGTATTATAGGTCAAGTGGTCCGGCAGGAAAAGTGGGGTCACGTGAGCCGGTAGCCCCGCTGGATTGCCGACCGGGTCATGACGACCACCTGCTGCGCCAGTGCCGGCGGACGGCACTCGTCATCTTCCGGGCTGGTCAAACGGGCGATATCCTGATATTCTGATCCGCCGATCCATTTGGCATCCGGAGTCGCCATGGACCTCACCCTGATCCTGCTGGCCGCCGGTGCAGGCAGCCGCTACGGCGGGTTCAAGCAGATCGACCGGCTGGGCCCGGCCGGCGAGACGCTCATCGACTACGCCCTGTACGATGCGCTTGGAGCCGGCTTCCGCCGGGCCGTGTTCGTGGTGTCGGATCGGCTGGCGGACGACTGCCGGGCGATGTTCGCGCCGCGCTGGGGGCGGCGACTGGAACTGGGCTTCGCCGTCCAAAGCGTGCAGCAGGTCCCGTCCGGAGCGGCGGTTCCCGGCAGCCGCACCAAACCGTGGGGCACCGCCCACGCGGTGCTGGCCGCCCGGGGGCATGTGGCCGCGCCGTTCGCCGTGGTCAACGCGGACGATTTCTACGGCCGGTCCGCCTATCGCCTGGCGGCTGAATTCCTCAACCGGGTCAATCCGGCGGACCTGCGCGCCGCCGTGGTGGGCTACCGGCTGGCGGACACGCTGTCCGAGCACGGCGCGGTTTCGCGGGCCGTGTGCGAACTGGATGCCCGGGGCCGTGTCCGCACACTGGCCGAGCGACTCGAGATCCGACGGGAAGGGGATGCCATCCGCTATCGCGACGAGGCGGGCCGCTGGCAGCCCGTTCCCGGCGACGCCCGGGTGTCCATGAACATGCTGGCGTTCACGCCGGCCGTCTTCGCATTGCTGGAACGGTATTTCACCGAATTCGTCGCGGAGTCGGGGCCGGATCCGGCGGCCGAGTTCCGCCTGCCCCAGGCGCTGAACCGGCTGCTGGTCGAGGAGCGGGGCGAGGTGACGCTGCTGGCGGGGGCGGGGGGCTGGTTCGGCATGACCTACCAGGCCGACCGTCCCGCGGCCGTGGAGCGGCTGCGCCGTCTGACCGCCGCGGGCGAGTACCCGGAGCCGCTATGGGCTTGAAACCCGCTCCCGACCTGGCCGCGGTCGCCGCGGCTTGTGCGCTGCCCGGTGCCTTCGTCGCCGGCGAACCGTACGGCACCGGCCATATCAACGACACGTACCGGATCACGGTGGCCGGGCCGGCGGGCCCGGTCCGGTTCATCCTGCGGCGCATCAACCGGCTGGTTTTTCCCGCGCCGGAGCTGGTGGTCGCCAACACCATCCAGGTTTGCCGGCACCTCGAAGCGGTCTACCGGCGGCGCGGGGAGGCCGACGGCGACCGGCGCCGCCAGGTGCCCGTGCCCACCCGTGACGGCGCCTGGCGCCACGTGGACCCGGCGGGCGACTGGTGGTGTGCGTTTCGTTTTCAGGAGGGGACCGTCGGGCGCGACGAGATCGGCTCCGAACAGGAGGCCTGGCAGGCCGCCCGGGCGTTCGGGCGCTTTTTGCGCGACACGGCCGATCTGCCGCCCGAGCGGATGGCCGAGACCATCCCGGGTTTCCACGACGGCCGCCGCCGGCTGGCCGACCTGGAAGCCGCCGCGACCGCCGACGCCTGCGGGCGGGTCCCGGGAGCCGCCGCCGAGCTGGCGTTTGTGCGGGACCATCGCCCCATCGTGGCGGACGTCGTCCGGCTGCTCGCGGCGGGCATCCTGCCGCGGCGGGTCACCCACAACGACACGAAGTGCAACAACGTGCTCCTGGACGCCGCCACGGGGGAGGGCCTCTGCGTCATCGATCTGGACACGGTCATGCCCGGCTCGGCCCTGTTCGACTTCGGGGACATGGTGCGCTCGTTCGTCAGCGCCGCGCCCGAGGACGATCCGGACCCGGAGCGCACGCGCCTGCGCCCCGGGATCTTTGCCGCCCTGGCCGCCGGCTGGCTGGAGCCCCTGGCGGGCGTGCTCACCGCGGCGGAGCGGGAGCACCTGCTGCTGGGCGCGCGCCTCATCATTCTGCTCATCGGCACGCGCTTCCTGACCGACCACCTGCGGGGGGATGTCTATTTCAAGACGCACCGGCCCGGCCACAACCTGGACCGCTGCCGGAACCAGTT
>JAGOHA010000041.1 GCA_017996395.1 Acidobacteriota bacterium
CGAGCACGAAATCCGAAGTCCGATGTCCGAAGTCCGATGTCCAGTGGCCGCGTTACGGGAACGCGCCCCTCACTGCTTCACGAGCTCCACGCGGCGGTTCTTGGCGCGGCCCTCCTCGGTGTCGTTGCTGGCCACCGGGCACAGGGGACCGACGCCCCGGCCGACCAGGCGGGCGGCGGCGATGCCGTGTTTGGTCACCAGCGCCTGGACCACCGCCTCGGCGCGCGCCTGGGACAGCTTCATGTTCAGGTCCAGCGCCGCAACGCTGTCGGTATGCCCGACCACATAGACTTTCAGCGCCGGATCGGCCTGGAGCAGCTTGGCGATCTCCCCCACGGCGGCGTCCGATTCGGGTTTGAGCACGGACTTGCCGGTGTCGAAGAAGATGCCCGGGACCTCGACATGGCCGGTGGTGTTGAGGCCCGCCTTGAACAGCTCGGCGCTGGCGACCACCTCCTGGACCATGGTTTGTTTTTCGACGATGGTCAGAAAATATCCTTTGCCCCAAGCCGTGTCCACCTGCACCCAGATCTCCTTGCCGTCCTTGGCCACCTTCAGGGTGGTGTAGCGCTGGTCTTCGTACACCGTGGTCCCGCCGATCCGGGCGACGGCCTGCTGGTGGTTGCGGATGATCGCCACCGGCGTCGGGGGCACGTTGCCGGTCTTGGTCACGTACCGGATTTCGAAGCGTTTCCCCTCCACGGCCGCAGTGGCTTTCGGCCCGGTTTTGAAAGCGAACTGGTCAAACTCAGACATTTTATAAACCGTGATGTACATGTTCTGCATGCGGGTCAGGATCGGATGGTCTGCGCTGCCCTTCACATCCGTCTCCTGGGCTTGGGCACCGAACACACTACATGCAAAAACGATCAGGACCAGTAACGACCGGGCACGGGACATGGGCGACCTCCTCGAAAGTCAAAATTCACGGTTTTCATGTTAACACAGGGCGGTCCCGCAGCAACAGGCCTCACATCGGCGGAACGGCGAAGACGGACGAAACCATGCGGACAAATCGGACAAGCGGAACAGACCATTCAACCAACAACAATTCACCAGTCGGCAACATCTGCCTTGACCGACCCATGCCTTCACCGCTAGAATGCCCAGTTGCGCGGCAACAGTGGTCCTAACAAGCGATAACGACATGAACTTCAACGACACCGTCGCCCTCGTCACCGGCAGCTCGCGCGGCATCGGCGCCGCCATCGCCCGGGCGTTTGCCCGGGCCGGCGCCGACGTGGTCATCAATCACCGGTCGGTGGGCGGTTCCTCGGAGGCCAGAGCCGGCGAGTTGGCCGCCGAAATCCAGGCGCTGGGCCGGCAGGCGCTGGTGGTCCCCGCCGATATCGCCGACCGGGAGGCCGTCCGCGCCCTGATGGCGGCGGTGCGCAAGCGCTTCGGCCGGCTGGACCACCTGATTCTCAACGCCGCCCGCGCCCCGTTCAAACCCATGGAGCGCCTGCTGGACCGGGAACTGCGCGACCTGGTGGAGACCAACTTCGTCGGCCAGGTCCGCTGCCTGCGTGAGGCGCTGCCGCTGCTCGAGGCGTCGGGCGGCCGGGTGGTGTTCGTCTCCAGCCTGGGGAGCCGGTTCTACGCGCCCGAGTATCCGCTCGGGGCCATGAAAGCGGCCATGGAAACGGCGGTGCGGCACTGGGCCGAAAGCCTGCGGCCGCGGGGCATCAACGCCAACGCGGTTTGCGGCGGGATCGTCCGAACCGACGCGTTCAAGGTGCTGCGCCAGGTGTGGGACGGTTTGGACCGCCTCCCCGAGGAGCTGTGCGTCGCCCCGGAGGAGATCGCCGACGCCGTGCTGTTCCTCTGCGCACCGGAGTCGCGGGGTGTGCGCGGCCAGACGCTGGTGGTGGACCGGGGCCTGGGCAACCGGCTGCGGTTCTGAGCCGGCGACGCGCCCCTGTCCCGTCGGGGCCTGAAGTGGTACAATTGCGGTTTGCCAACGAGACGTTCAAGGAGCAGATAGACCCATGCAACAGTTGATCAGCCGAACGGACGTGGTGGAGGCGGTGAAACAGGCCGCCGCCGAGACTCTGCGCATCGACGCTGCCACCATCCGGCCGGACCATTCGTTCGTGCGGGACCTCGGTCTCGAATCCCTCGACTTTCTGGATATCGACTACCGGCTTGAGCAGACCTTCGGCATCAAGATGGCCCGGCACTTTTTCCTGGAGCACGCCGAGGACCTGTTCGGCGAGGGAAGCGCCATCGACGCGGACGGGCGGCTAACGTCCCAGGCAATCGAGCTCCTGAAGAGCCGCTATGACCCGACCCGCTTGCCCGACTTGTCCAGCGGCCTGGACATGGACCAGGTTTCGGGACTCATCACGGTGGACTCCATGTCCGACGCGGTGATGGGTATCCTGGACACCCTGCCGGAGCGGTGTGCCTGCGGCGCCTCCGCCTGGAAGAACGGCGAGGGTCGCCGCATCGTGTGCGGCGCCTGCGGAGCACCGGCCGCGTACACCAACGGCGACGAGCTCATCCGGCAGTGGCTCACCGGGATTCAGACCGAACGCAATCTGTTCTCCGCCTAGGGGGCGTATGACCCATCCGCCCGCAGCTGCGAACCCCCAGCCGCCGCGGCGCCGGGTGGTCGTGACCGGCTGCGGCATGATCACGCCGCTGGGTCGCACCACCGCCGAGACGTTCGCCCGCGCCGCCGCGGGCGAGTCGGGCATCGGCTACCTGAACCGGTTCGACACCCGCGGCCTGCCGTGCACCATCGGCGGCCAGATCCCCGATTCCTGGCTCGATGACCAGAGCGACGGCTACAGCCGCCGCCACCGGTCGCAGCTTGCCCTCTGCAACCGCTTCCTCCTGACCGCGGCCGGCGAGGCTGCGGCCCAGGCCCGCCTGGACACCCTGCCGGATCGGACACGGCTCGGGGTCGCCGTGGGCGCCCACGGCGAGAATCCGTCCGTGGACGCCGCCATGTTCCTACACCGCTTCACCGACGGTCAGGGGCACTGGGACACCGCGGCCGTCGCTCGCAGCGGCGGCTACGACTTCATGCAGTTCTACCGGCGCAAATCCGACCTGGCCCCGGTGACTCTGGCGGCGCGGTACGGCGCCGGCGGACCGAACCTGGCCCTCGTGTCGGCCTGCGCCGCCGGGGCCCAGGCCATCGGCGAGGGAACGCGCCTCATCCGCGAGGGGCGCTGCGACGCGATGCTCGCGGGCGGCGCCGAGTCCGCGCTCGACTTTGTCGGCATGCTCGGCTTCACCCTGCTCAAGGCCCTGGCCGAGCGCTTCACCGCGCCGGAGCGCGCCTCGCGCCCCTTCGACCGGAAGCGGTGCGGGTTCGTGATGTCGGAGGGCGCCGGTGTCGTCGTGCTCGAGGAGCTGGACCACGCCCGCGCCCGGGGCGCGACGATCCTCGGCGAGGTGCTGGGCTACGGCGACTCGGCCGACGCCTACCGGATCACCGACACCCATCCCTCCGGCGAAGGGGCCGTGCTGGCCATGCGCGGGGCCCTGGCCGACGCCGGTCTGGCGCCCGAGACGGTGGAGTACGTCAACGCCCACGGCACCTCGACCGTGCAGAACGACGTCACCGAAACCCGCGCCATCAAGGCGGTGCTGGGCGACCACGCCCGCCGTGTCGCGGTCAGTTCCAACAAATCGATGCTGGGCCACACCATCGCCGCCGCCGGCGCCATCGAGTGCATCCTGTCGCTGGAGGGGATGCGGCGCGGCGTGCTTCTGCCCACCATCAACCACGAGTTCCCCGATCCCAAGTGCGACCTGGATTACGTGCCCAACGTCGCCCGAACCATGACGCACCGGGTGGTCCTGTCCAACTCTTTCGGCTTCGGCGGGCAGAACGCCTGCCTCTGCCTGGGGCGGTGGGATGAGTGAGCGCGTGGTCATCACCGGCGCCGGGCTCGTCTCCGCCCTGGGCGGCGACCGCGCCGCCACGTGGGCCGCGCTGGGCGGGGACCGCTCCGGCGCGACGCCCGTGGCCGGCTTCGACGCGCGCGGTTTCGCCTGCCGCCGCGCCGCCCAGGCCGACGCCCCCGATCCGGCCGCCCTGGGCGTGTCGCCCCGGGATGCCTACATCATGGGCCGGAGCAACCTCTGGTTCCTGCAGGCGGCCCGCGCCGCCCTGGCCGAGGCGGGGCTGCCGGCCGTCTGCACCGACGGGACGGCGGTGGGCTGCTTCGCCGCGCTGGGCATGATCGATCCGGTCCCCGACGATCTGCGGGCCGCCGCGGTCCGGTCCCGCGGCCCCGACGGCGCCTTCGATCCCGGCCGTTTCTACGCCGACGCCTACCGCGAGATCTATCCGCTGTGGCCCCTGGCCATTCTGAACAACGTGGGTTTCTGCATGGCCGCCACCAGCATGGGCATCCGCGGCGAGAACGCGGTGTTCGCCGGCGGCGCCGACGCCGGTGCCGCCGCGCTCATCGAAGCGGCCGACGTCGTCGGCGCCGGTCGCGCCGACGTGGCGCTGGCCGGGGGGGCGGCCGAGGCGATCACGCCGCTGGGCCTGGCGCGGTGGCACCGCCAGGCCGCACTCTGCCCGGGCGACGGGCCGGAACCGGCCTGCCGGCCGTTCCACCCCGCCTCCGGCGGCGTCGTCCCCGGCGAGGGGGCGGCGGTGCTGGTGCTGGAGCGGGAGGCATCCGCCCGGGCCCGCGGGGCGAGGATCCTGGCCGTCGTCGCCGGCTGGGGCTGCGCCAGCGGCACGCAGGCCGTGGCCCGCGCGGCGGAAATGGCTCTGAACGGACGCGCCGGCGGCACCCCGGCCGTCGACTTGTGGATCGCCCATGGCGAGGGCGCGCCCGCCCGCGACGCTGCGGAGGCGGCCGCCTACCGCCGGCTCTGGCCCGGGCCGGACGCCGCGCCGCCGGTGGCCGCCTTCAAGGGCCGCCTGGGCCATCTCGGCCCCGCCGCCCCGGCGGCGGACGCGGCGCTGGCCGTCGAGATCTGTCGCACCGGCTGCCTGCCCGCCGCCTGGCCCGACGGCGCGGGTCCGGACGCCGTTCCCGTGCTGCCCCTGGCCGCCGCCGGAGCGGGCCCGGCGCCGCGGACCGTGCTCCTCGCCGCCCGGGGCTGGACCGACACCGCCGCGGCCGTGGCGCTGAGGGCCGGGGTGGCGCCATGAGGTTCCTGTTCTACGACCGGGTGACGCGGATCGAGAAGGGCGTGCGCATCGAGGGCGTCAAATCGTTCGCCCTGTCCGAGGAGTATCTGCGCGGCCACTATCCCCGCCGGGCGGCGGTTCCCGCCGGCATCTGCATCGAGTCCATGGCCCAGCTCCTGGGTTGGGGCGTCATGCACGCCCACGATTTCCACCTGGCGGCCATCATGTCGCTGGTGGAAGGCTTCACCCTGAGCGAACCGCTGCTCCGGCCGGGCGTGCTGGGCGCGATCACCGGCGAGATCGTGACCACCACCCGGCGTGATTCGCTGTGCCGCGCCTGGATCGACGTGGACGGCCGCCGCGTCGCCACGCTGGACCGGATGATCTTCACCCATTTCCGGCCGGTGGACGCCGAGGCGCTCCGCCGCATGTTCCGCTACTACAGCGGGTGGTGCCCGGAGCCGGCGGAGGAGGGCTCATGAGCGCCCCGCCCCGCGTCGTCGTCACCGGACTTGGGCTGGCCACCGCCCTGGGCCTTTCCGTCGCCGAAAACTGGGACAAAGCCCGGCGGGGCGAGTCGGGCATCCGCTCCCTCCCCGACCCCGCCGACGCGTTGTCGCCCATCCAGGCGGCCGGCGCCGTGACGGCCGCCGACCGGGAGCGAATCGCGCAGGCCTTCCCCGAGGCGGCCGCCGCCGAAGAGCGGCGCACCGCGTTCGCGCTCTGGGCCGCGTCCGCCGCGCTCCACGACGCCGGCCTGACCGGCGGCCACTCCCGCTGCGGCGTCGCCCTGGGCGCCGGGCTGGGCGTGATCCGGATGGAGGACATCACCCGCTGGCTCGATCCCGCCGGCGCATTCGATCCGGTGCGCTTCGGCGCCGAACTGGACCGCCTGCACCCCGAGTCCTCGGGCCGCCACGGCCACGACCGCGCCGCCGCCTGCGTCGCCGCCCGGTTCGGCCTGGGCGGCGGCACGGCCACCGTCACCACGGCCTGCGCCTCGGCGGCGCAGGCCATCGGCTCGGCCTGGCGTGCCATCCGGCGCGGCGATGCCCCCGTCATGCTGGCCGGCGGAGCGGATTCCATGATCCATCCGCTGGGCCTGGTGAATTTCGTGCTGCTCGGCGCCGCCGCCACCGGCGGTGACGACCCGGCCACCCTGTGCCGTCCGTTCGACCGGCGGCGCGGCGGCCTGGTCATGGGCGAGGGCGCCGGCCTGGTCGTGCTCGAGGACGAGGCGCACGCCCGCGACCGGGGCGCCCGCATCTACGCCGAGCTCGCCGGCTACGCTTCCTCCATGGACGCCTACCGGGCCACCGCCCCCGACCCCGAGGGCCGCGGTGCGGCCGCCGCGATGCGCGGCGCGCTGGCCGCCGCCGGCCTTGACCCCGACGCCGTCGACTACGTCAACGCCCACGGCACGGGCACCAAGCTCAACGACGTCGCCGAGACCATCGCCATCAAGTCCGTGTTCGGTCCGCACGCCGCGCGGCTGGCCGTCAGCTCCAGCAAGCCGCTGTTCGGCCACCTGCTGGCGGCGTGCGGCGGACCGGAATTCATCCTGACCGTGCTCAGCGTGGCCGAGGACACCGTCCACCCCACCCTGAACCTGATCCGGCCCGACCCGAAGTGCGACCTGGACTACGTCCCCGGCGCCGCCCGCCGCCTGAGCGTGCGGGCGGCGTTGTCCAACAGCTTCGGTTTCGGCGGCCAGAACGCCTGCCTGGCGGTGCGCAAAGTTCCGCCGACGGAAGGAGGCTCGTGATGCAGATCGACCTGACCGGCCGGACCGCCCTGGTGACCGGCGCCGCCCGCGGCATCGGCCGGGCCATCGCCCGCGCGCTGGCCGAAGCCGGGGCCGATGTGATGATCAACTACAATCGATCCGACGAGGCGGCCGCCGAGCTTGCGGCCGAGCTCGCCGCGCTGGGCCGGCGCACCGAGGCGGTCGCCGCCGACGTGGCCGATCCGGCGGCGGTGGAGGCCATGTTCGCACGCCTGGTCGCGAGCTGGGGCTCCCTGGACATCCTGGTGAACAACGCCGGCATCATCCGCGACACCCTGGTGGGCGGGATGGACGTGGCCGATTGGGACCGCGTCCAGGGGGTGAACCTGCGGGGGGCGTTTCTCTGCACCCGCGCCGCCGCGGCCCTGATGGTGCCGCGCCACGCCGGCAAGATCGTCAACGTCGCGTCGGTCAGCGCGCTGCGCGGCGGCCGCGGCCAGACCAACTACGCCGCCGCCAAGGGCGGCCTGCTGGCCTTCACCCGGGCTTGCGCCGTGGAGCTCGCCCCCAAGGGGATCCAGGTCAACGCCGTGGTGCCCGGGATGATCGCCACCGATATGAGCGCCCGCGTGCGCCAGCGCGCCGGCGAGCGGCTGCTGCAGTCCATCCCCGCCGGCCGATTCGGCGAGCCGGCCGACGTGGCCCCGGCGGTGGTTTTTCTGGCCTCGCCGGCGGCCGACTACATCACCGGCCAGGCGGTGGGGGTCGACGGCGGCATGACCGTCGCCTGATCGCACCGAAGGAGAGCGGCATGCGTTTCTACCTCGTGGACCAGATTCTGGAAATCAAGCCCGGCGCCGCCATCATCGGCGTCAAGAACGTCGCCATGAGCGAGGATGTGATGGAGTTTCACTTCCCGGGCAATCCGGTCATGCCGGGCGTGCTGCTCGTGGAGGCGTTCGCCCAGCTCGCCGGCTGGCTCGAAGCGTCGGGGTCGGACTTCACCCGCTGGTTCGTGTCCGACACCGTCCGGCGCGCGGCGTTCTACGGCTTCGCCCGGCCCGGCGACCAGGTCCGGCTGGAGGTCTCGGCGCTGCCCCATCCCGCCGACGGCCGCCGCGCCTACTCCGGCGTCGGCACCGTGGGCGGGCGCAAGGTGGCGGCGGCCGAGTTCGAGGGCCCCAGCCTGCCCCTGGCGGAGCTGGACGACCCCGAGGCCCAGCGGCGGCTGTTCCGCCGTCTGACCCGCGCGGAGGAGTGGTGAGATGAGCGGCTGGACCGATTCGGAAACGGTGGTCATCACCGGCCTGGGGCTGGTGAGCCCCCTGGGCGTGGGCGCGGCGGCCAATTGGGCGGCGGTGGCCGCCGGGCGCACCGGGATCGGGCCGGTGGCGGAGACGTCCGGCACCGCCTGGCTGGGCCGGGTGGAGGGCGTCACGCTGCCGGCGGACCTCCCGCCGAAACTGGTCAGCCAGTCGAAGTTCCTCAACCGCAGCGGCGTGTTCGGCGTCGTGGCCGCCGGCGAGGCCGTGGCCCAGTCGGGCGGCCTGGAGGACGTCCCCTCCGCGCGGCGGTCGCTGTACGTGGGCACCGGCGACCTGCAGCCGGTGGGTTACGAGTTCCTCTACCCGGCCACCCGCTCGGCCACCGGCGGCACGTTCCGCGACGCGGACCCGGCCCGTTTCAACCAGGCCGCCATGGAGCAGGTGAATCCGTTCTTCCTGCTCGACTCCCTGGCCAACAATCCGTTCAGTTTCCTGAGCGCCCTGTTCGGGTGCATGGGGAGCGGCACCTGCCTGGCGGCCCAGTCGCCGGCGGGCAACCACGCCCTGGAGCTGGCCTACCGCTCGGTGCGCGCCGGGCGGGCCGACGTCGCCCTGGCGGTGGGCGTCGGCAGCTGGATCAATCCGGTGATCCGGCACGAGCTGGCCGGCCTGCGGCTGTTGTCGCGCGGCCGGCGGGGCGCGGCATCGTTCCGCCCGTTCGACCGGCGGCGCGACGGCTTTTTCACCGGTGAGGGCGCCGCTGCGCTGGTGCTGGAGTCCGCCGGCCGGGCCGCCCGCCGGGGCGCCCGCGTCCTGGCCGTGGTGGAAGGCGTCGGCAACGCCACCGAGGCGGCGCCGGGTCTGCCGGTGCTCGACGGCGTCACCCGCCGCGCCATGGCCGCCGCCCTGGCCGAGGCGGGCTGCGCGCCGGCGGACCTCGGCTTCGTCTGCCCCCACGGCAGCGGCACCGTCAAGGGCGACCGCGCCGAGCTGCGGGCGATCCGGGATCTGCTGGGCGACGCGGCGGCGGGCGTGCCCGTCGCCGGGCTCAAGCCGCACACCGGGCACATGGGCGCCGCCAGCGACCTGGCGGAGGCGGCGCAGGGCGTCCTGGCCCTGGGCGCCGGCTCCGTGCCGGCCACGCCGCACTTCGAGTCGGGCGAGTCCGAGTTCGCCGCGTTGCGGATCGCCGCCTCGCCGCAGCCTCTCGGTGTCCCCCGCTTCCTCACTGTCAGCTACGGCATCGGCGGACAGGCCTCCGGTGCGGTGATCGCGCTCCCCGGGAGTCCGCGCCGTGGCTGAGCCCCGCCCCGTCCACTCCCGACCACCCCTCCTCCGGCGCGTCCGCTGGCGCCTGGAGTTCGCGGGGGTCTGGACGGGCATCCAGCTGGCCCGCCTCCTCCCCACCGGCGTGCACCAGGCCGTCATCCATCCCATCACCTGGACCGCCTGGCACCTGATGGCGCGGCGCCGCGAAATCGCTCTGGACAACCTGCGCCACGCGCTGGGCGACGAGATGTCCGACGCGCAGCTCACGGCCGTCGCCCGGCGCAGTTTCCGGCTGCTGGCCAACACGCTGCCCGAGGTGGTCAAGCTGCGCGACGCCCTGATGGGTCCCGGGGCGAAAGACCATCTCTACCGTCACGCGCCCCATCTCGTCGCCGTCTTCGAAAAGGCGCGCGCGCTGCACGAGGCCAGCCGCGGCTGCGTCTTCGTCACGCCCCACCTGGGCAACTGGGAGTTGATGCCGTACATCAGCGCGGCGCTGGGCATCCCCATGGCCGTGGTGGTGCGTCCCCTGGACAACCCCCACATCGAGCGTCTGCTCTACCAGAGCCGCCGCGACACCGGCCAGCTCTTTCTGCCGAAGAAGAACTCCATGCTGCCGTTGCAGCACCTGCTCCGGCAGGGGAAATCGCTGGGGCTCCTGCCCGACCAGAGCACCATCAAGGGGATCCCCGCCCCCTTCTTCGGCCGGCCGGCCCTAACCACACCGGTGCCGGCGCTGCTGGCGATGCGCAACGAACGGCCTCTCGTCGTGGTCGCCTGCTGCTGGCGGGACGACGGCCGCTTCATCGGCTACGTCAGCGACCCGATCCTCCCGGCGCCGGACGCGGGCGAGAAGGCCGAGGTGCTGCGCCTCACCGCCGCGATGAACCGCGAGATGGAGACGTTGATCCGGCGCCATCCGGAGCAGTACTTCTGGATGCACCGGCGGTGGAAAACGTACGATTGAACGCGCGACCGCTGATAGTTGATAGTCGAGGGTTGAGGGTTGAGGGTTGAGGGTTGATGGGTTCGTGCTCGTAATTCGTAATCGTCATCGTAATCGTGCTCGTAATCGTCATCGAGGCTCAAGGCGAATGGGTGAATGGGGGAATGAGGGAATTGGTGAGGGTCGCCAGCTTTCAACTGTGAGGGATACACGGAAAAGTTCGCCGGTTCGCTGATTCGCCGGCTCGCCGGTTCGCCTTTCTATTGATCCCCCGGCACCGCGCAGAAGTCCTCCAGACGCAGGCCTTCGGCCGCCAGGATCTCGGCGGCCGCGGTGGCGTCCTCGCGGCGGATGGCGAAGCGCCGGCTGCGCGCGATGCCAAACAGGACGGCATCGAGCTCGTTGGCATGGACGATGCGCAACCCCCGATCTTCCAGCAACGCCTGGAGGAGCCGGGTCTCCGACTCCGAGGCGCCCCGCAGGACGAGATACGCGTCTGACCATTTATTCAGCATGCGGCTGACTCCTCGGATGCGGGTGTGCCGACCGGCGACGGCCGACACGGCCCGGCAGGTGATTGGCCATGATCCGGCGGGCGGCGGGCGGGACAACCCGGCGCGTCAGCTGGCGTCGCCCTCGGGCAGCAGGAGATCGGGCCCCGTCCCCTCGCCCTCATCCGGCTGGTAGGTGGTGAGCACCGCCCGCTTGTTGACCTCGCCGAGCAGCGCCTCGAGAAACACCTCGAACCGGTGGAGCACGTCGACGAGCTCCGACCGACCGGTGGCGATGATGATCTCCTCCATGAATTTCTCGAAGTCGTCCCAGTCACGGTACATCAGGTACTTGAGCGACAGGTCGCGGAAGAGGGCCAGGCGCTCGATGAGGCGGGTGATCTCCTCCTGGTCCACCCGCTTCTGGTAGTCGTGGATGAACTGGACGAGGCCGCGCAGGTCGTCGCGCAGCTTGAGCGATTCCTTGAGCCGGGTGGACAGATTCTGGAAGATCTCGGAACCGTCGAACTGCGCGTCGAACACCTGGGCGATCTGGACGATGGCGTTCTGCAGGCAGTCGCGGATCAGCCCGTGGCTGTTCTCCACCTTGACGAAGATCATCTGGGCCTGGCGCATGTACACCAGCCCCACCAGCTCGTGGTTGAACACCTTCTTGAGCTCCATCTTGAGGGCGTAAAGAATGGCGTCGATGCTGTCCACGAGCTGCCGTGGCAGGGCAGGGTTGGCGATGATCTTGTTCTCCATGAACTCCATGAGCAGGTGGAGATCGGAGCGGATGAGGACGAAGATCATCAGGGTGTTCTTCAGCGGCCGGTCCAGTTTCAGGGCCACCTCGACGAACTTCAGGTAGTTGACGATCCGGAACAGCTCCAGGAAGACCTTGGCCACGTGCTGGCGGAGTTGGTCGTCGGTGATGTTCTTGACGATGGCGGCCAGGCGCTTGTTGTGGATCTTGTCGTAGTGGGGCTTGAACTTGTAGGTGATGAGCAGGTCGATGTACTTGCAGCGCTTGATCTCACGGTTGAGGATCTTGCCGATGGCGGTGAAGGTCTGGTAGGAGATGTGGCTGCTCTTGGTGATGTCGATGAGCAGGGTGCGGATGTCGGACAGCGAGTCCAGCAGCAGGGTCATGCTGTCCTCGGGCGAGGGCTGCTCGATGAGCTTCTCGAGGAACGCGTCGAGGATGAAGTCCTTGCGCAGCTCGTTCTCGATGTACCGCTCGAACTGGATCAGGTGCTGCCGCTCGCGGGTGAGGATCTCGGTGCAGATGTGGCTCATCCGGACCGAGACGCTGTGGACGATCTTGAGCTCCTCGGAGAAGTCCTTGCTCAGGATCTCCTGCTGCTCGTACTCGGACAGCGGATGGTTGCCGATGCGGAAGAACCGCTCGAACGAGTTGATCCACATCTCGAGCTCGAACAGGTACTCGGCCTTCTTGTCCTTGCTCAGCTCGTCGAGCCACTCCTTGAGCGAGTGCGTCAGCGGCGAGCGCGTCTTCTCGCCCAGGCTCGGGGCCAGTTCCACGTAGTCCAGGAGCGGTTTGAGATATTCCCGTTTGGCCATGGCGACCACCTTGCGGCTGGTGTGAAAGCGTTCTGGTTATATCACAAATGCGCCGGTTCCTCAATGGACCCGCGCGGGCCGGGCCGGCGCGGCGGGCACGCGCTCCGTGCGGCTGGCCAGGCGGCCCGAGTCGACGTGGAGCGTGTGCAGTTTGTAGCGCAGGCAGCCGGCGGCGTCGGGCTCGGTGGACGCCGGCGCGCCGATGATCCGGATCCCGCCCACGGTGCGGTCGAGGCTGTCATGGGTGTGGCCGTGCAGGATCGCCTTGACCCGGAACACCGCCGCCAGCAGCCGCAGGCAGCGCCGGTCGAACGGGTCGAGCTGCAACGCCCGGCGTTCCCAGAAGGCCGCCGGCCGCTCGCCGCGTCGCCGGCTGGTCGCCGGGTGGGGGATGTTGGGCGAGTGGTGGATCAGGATCAGCTTGAGGGGCGCATCCTGGAACAGCAGCAGGCAGCGGCCCAACTCCGCGAGCTGGCGGCGGCCGATGCGGCCCACGGCGTTGTCCAGGCCGGAGGAGTTGCCGGCGTTGGCCGCGTCCACGGCGAAAAGCGTCAGCGCTCCGCCGACGCTCCGCACCCACGGGAACGCCCACTCGTGACCGCCCAGCGCCAGCCCCGCCCGGGCGCGGGCCCAGTCCTCGGCGCGGGGCCGGCGGCGGCGCGATCCCAGACAGCAGACGTCGTGGTTGCCCGGCAAGACGGCTATCCGATCCCGCAGGCCCCCCGCTTCGACCAGGGACCAGAAGCGCTCCCATTCCGCCAGGTCGCCGTGGTCGGTCACGTCGCCGGTGACCACCACCAGATCGCTGGCGCGAAGCGGCGGGTCCGCCAGCAGGCGCTCGAAGTGGCCGTTCATCCCGCGCAGCCGGCCGAAAAGCCGGGCTTCGGAACGCGGTGTGCGGTCATCGGCTGCCAGATGCAGGTCCGACAGATGGGCGATGGTGATGCGCCGGTGCACGGAACCCTCCCCGGGTCACATTGTAACCGCGAAAATCCGGCTTCAAGTGCCAAATTACGCCGATTTTTGTGATATATCTCACACTTTTCGTGTCAAACATATCTAAAATATGTTTGCCATATTGCATCCATTCAGGCAGGCGGCATGAACGCGACAGACATGAGCCGGCTCGACGACCGGGAGGTGGCGATTCCCCGGCCGCACTCCATCCGCCTCTCGGCGGCTCAGCGGACCGCCTGCACCCTCAACGCCCTTCACTTCCGGGAATTCACCCGCCATCTGCACCCCGATTCGGTGCTGGTGCTGGCCCCCCACGACCTGCCCGGAATGGCGTACGTCCTGCGGCGCTGGCCGGCGGCTACGGTCACCGAGTGGGCGACCTCGCCGGAAGCGCCCCTCCCTGCGTGGATCGCGGAGTCGCGCGAGCGCATCCCCGCCAGCCGGCGCTACGACCTCATCGCCTGCCCGGACGGACGCCACCTGCTGGCCGGCCTGGGAGACCGTCTCCATGCCATGGCCCGGCATTTGAACCCGTGCGGATATCTGTACCTGCACCTGCCATTGTCGGCGAGCACAACGGCTTCGCCCGTCGCACCGACCCGGAGCGCCGATCCGACTCCCCTGCTCGAAGTGGTCGGCCGATCCGGCCTGGATCTGGTCCGCTGGCATTGGACGTTCCGACGCAATCGCGGTGAGCTGGCCGTGAAGGTGCTGGACCAGTTCGGCGCCCGCCGGCCCATCCAGGCCTTGGCCCGACTGGCCCTGTGGCCCGCCAGCCGCGTGCTCGTCCACCTCGACTCCATGGGTGAGGCCACCGACGGCGCCGGGCTGGCCATCCTGCTGCAGCGGTCCGTCTGAACCCGCGTCCGGGGGCATCCAACCCCGCGGTCAATCCTTCGTCACGGTCGTCTTGGTCGCGGTGCCACGAGTCGTCCCGTCGAAAGACGATTGCCGCTCGGTGGCCCGCGTCAGCATGCAGTTCTCCGCCAGTTTGCCCCAGCGGGATTTGACGGGATCGTACGTCTCGACCGTGGCGGTGAAGCGGTCCGCGGCGCGGTCGTACTGGCCATTGAGTTGCAGCATGGTCATGTGCTTATCCAGCTCGAGCGCGGTGCGCGACGTCCGGGTCAGTGTCAACGGCCCGGCGGAGAGCCGGCCGTCGGCGGCGAGGATGTAGCGCCCCTCGAAGCGTAAGGAGGCACTGGAGGTCCCGCCGGCCGTGGCTCTGTTCGCCATATACTTGGCCCGGACGGTGCCGTCCCGGTAGAAGGCCACCTGGATGTCGCCGCCCCCTGTGGCTGTCGCCGCCTGGCTGGATCCGCTGCTGCCCCGGGAGGCACCCGCCGTCCCGGGGACCTTCGCGGTCGTCGCCGGACGCGGCAGCGATGCGGCGTAGAAGCCGCTCAGCTCACGCCCCGCCGGCAGGAACCACGCATCCTTGATGTCGGTGGGCGCCGAGGCGGTGCCGCGGGACTTCGCCGGTTCGCCTGCGGACGCGGCGCCGCGGGAGTCTGCCGGCTGGGGCGGCGGGGTAACCGGTTCCGGCTTGACGGTCCGGGTCCTGGGCATCCCCGGCTGCGCCGCAGGCGGATGCGCCGCCGCGGCCTGCTCGCCACCCGACGGCGGAATCATCACGGTGGGCGGCTGGGCGTCCGGACCCGCCTTGAGCGAACCGGCCACCCCCCTGCAGATGGCCGCTCCGCGCTCGGACAGGTAGTGGGCGGCGGGCCCCGAGTAGGAGAGCCACACCCCCTTGTCCGCCTCCGTGATCATCGACACCTGGCCTTGGAAGGCCACCCCCTGGCGGCTGAACGTCATGTTCATGGAAACCGATCGGCTGTCCCGGCTCACTGCGTCGGTGGTCTTGAGATCGGGAATCTCCCGCCGGAGCTGATCCACCACGTCCTGGACCAGGGTGGCGGGGCTTTTCTTCGCCGTGTTGGGCACGGAGATCATGAGCACTTCCTCGCCGCTGGCCTCCGAGACCGCCTGGATCGTGGATCCCTTGGCCTGGGCCTTCCATCCGGCCGGGTAGAAGAACGAGAGCGACTTGTCGGGCGCGGTGTACTTGATCCACTGCGGCTTGAGGCCGCGCCCGCCGCCGGGCTCGACGCTGAGTTCATGGGCCGGGTGGACCGTGGCCTGGCCGGACTTGGACGTGGTCTGCGCGGCGGTCCAATCCGCTGTGCCCAGCAGGCCCGCCGCCAGCAGCAGGCCGGCCGCCGGCAGGGGCAGTCGGCGACTTCGTATCATGGCATGTCTCCTCATTATGATCATTTTCTGTATGATGCACTCGCCGGGGAAAAAGTGACAAGCTTTATCGAGGGATTTCCATTCGGGGATCGGGCGCAGGACATCGGAATTCGGACATCGGATTTCGTACTCGTGATTCGTAATCGTACTCGTAATTCGTAATCGTGATCGTAATCGTGATCGAGGCTCGAGCCTCGTTCCTGAAACGCAGCCAACGGACATCGGATATCGGATATCGGACCTGGGACCTGGGTTCTGGGACCTGGATCACGGAACCCAGATCCTAGTCCCCATTCACCGATCCACCGATTCACCGACTCACTGACCATCCGTTCCCCGTTGTCGGGACCGCTCATTTACGCCTGGCCGCGATGCCATACTTATCCATCTTGTAGCGGAGATTGCGTTCGGTCATACCCAGCACCTCGGCCGCCCGGATCTGGACATGGCCGGATGCCTCGAGCGCCTCGCTGATCCGGTGCCTTTCCAGCGCCGCCACCGCCTGCGGCAGCGGCAGGCGGAACAGCTCGTCAGTCAGCGACGCGCCGCCGGCGCCGGACAGCTCCGGGAAGTCCTCCGGCTGCAACCGGCTGGTCCGCGCCAGCACCACCGCCCGCTCCACCATGTTCTCCAGCTCGCGGACGTTGCCGGGAAAATCATGGCGCATGAGCCGATGCATCGCCTCCGGCGAGACGCCGTCGACCGGCCGAGCGTTGGCGGCGGCGAACGAGCGGATGAAATGGTCGATCAGGCCGGGGATATCCTCCTTGCGCCGGCGCAGCGGCGGGATCTCCAGGCGGATCACGTTCAGCCGATAGAACAGGTCGCTGCGGAACTCCCCCCGCCGGGCCATTTCGGGCAGATCGCGGTTCGTCGCGGCAATGAGTCGGAAATCGACGGCAACGTTCTCGTTGCTCCCCAGCCGCTGGATGGTCTTTTCCTGCAGCACCCGCAGCAGCTTGACCTGGAGCGAGGCGGGGATCTCGCCGATCTCATCCAGGAACAGGGTGCCGCCGGCGGCCTCCTCGAACCGGCCCAACCGCCGGCGGTCTGCGCCGGTGAACGCGCCCTTCTCGTGGCCGAACAGCTCGCTCTCCAGAATGTGTTCGTTCAGCGCCGAGCAGTTGACGGCGACGAACTTGCCGTCCGCCCGCGGCGAGGCGAAGTGAATCGCCCGGGCCAGCAGCTCCTTGCCCGTGCCGCTCTCGGCGTTGATGAGGACGGTGGCGGTGGACTGGGCCGCTCGCAGCGCCACGTTGACAACCTCATCCATCGCCCGGCTCTGGAAATGGATGTTGGCGAACTCCTGCCGCCGCTCCAGGTTCTCCCGGAGGGCCTTGTTTTCCTCCAGGACCGTTTTCTGCTGCACGATCTTCCGGACCTTGACTTCCAGCTCATCCAGGTCCAGCGGCTTGGCCAGATAATCGGCGGCGCCCTGCTTCATGAAATCCACCGCCCGCTTCACCGAACCGTAGGCCGTGAAGAGGACAAACTGGACCAGCGGATTGGTGCGGCGGATGTGCTCCAGAATGTCGGCGCCGGTGCCGTCGCCCAGCGTGTAGTCGGACAGCACCAGGTCGACCCGTTCCTGCTCGAGGATCCGGATGGCCTCGGTCCGGCCTGCGGCCGCGTGCACCGCATAGCCCAAATCACGGAGAAAACCCGCCAGCAATTCGCGCTGGTTTTTCTCGTCGTCCACCACCAGGATCGTCGCTCCATTCATGTCAGGTCCCCTTCCCCGATCAGGATCTTCACGACGCCGCCGCCCGCCGGGTCGTTGGCCAGTTCCAGCCGCCAACCGTGGGCGCGCGCCACTTCGGCGCTGATGCTGAGGCCGAGTCCGGTACCGCCCGGACGGGTGGTGAAGAACGGCTCCACACCGCGCTGCAGCGCCTCCGGACTGAATCCCGGGCCGGTGTCGCGGACGGTCAGGACGGCGCCGTCCGCCGATCGGTCCGCGATCACGCGCACCGTCCCCGGACCGGCCAACGCTTCGAGGCTGTTCTTGACCAGGTTGACCAGCACACGGAACAAACCCTCCGCGTCGGCGCGCACCGTCAATCCCTCGGCCGCCGGCATTTGCGCGACGTCCAGCACCGCCCCTTGCGCCGCCGCGCCGGCGGCGAACAGCTCCGTGAGCCGGTCCAGCAACTCCGCCACGGCGACCGGCCGGCGCGCCACAGCCGGCGGCCGGGCAAAGACAAGAAACTCTTCGATGAGCGTATCCAGTCGCTGGATTTCTTCTCGGATCACAGCCAGAGTGTCCTGGCTTCGGGTGTCGGCGGTTTCCCGTAGCCGGCGCTGCAGCGTCTGCACCGACATTGAGAGCGCGTTGAGCGGGTTGCGGATCTCATGAGTCACCGCCGCCAGCGTCCGGCCCACCGCGGCCAGCCGACGGTCGCGCTCCAGCTGCTCCTCCAACGCCCGCTGTGCCGTCACGTCGCGCAGCAGGATCAGCGACAGGCTGCCGACGGGCACACCCTCGATCCCCGGCAGATCCTGGCGGTGCAACTGGTACAGCGCATCCGCCCAGCGGAGGTGGCCGCAGCCGGCCGCGTCCGCCAGGGCGACAGCAAGCTCCGGCGATAGCGGCTCCCCTTCGATCGCGGCGAATCGTTCCGCGGCCTTCCGGTTGCGGTGCACCACCCGGCCGGTCCCGTCGACAACCACAAGCGCCTCGGCCATGTGCTCGGTGATGTGGCCCGACAGGGCCAGCGTCTGCAGATAGCGTGAGTGGAGGTAGCGATAGTTCTGCACCGCAGTCAGCAATCCCACCAGCAAGCCGCTGACAAGCACGAATCCGACTCCCGCCAGGATCTCCCGGCGCTGCAGCGCCTGGATCTGGCCGCGGTAGAAATCGAGGTTCATGCCCAGCCGGAACACGGTGGGATAATCCTCCCTCAGCGCCAGGGACACCACGACCTCCAACACCTCGCGCCCGTCGCGCTCCACAAACCGCGCCTGCCGGCGGCCCGACTCGAGCACCCGGCGCAGTTCCGGGTCCTCGTCGAACGATTCCACCGCGGTGACACCCGGCGAGACGCTCACCGGCCCCTCCTCGTCCTGGATGACGAGATAAGCGATGTCCGGGTTGGCGGCCATGGACGCCACCGCCTGGCCGAGTCCCGCCTGGCGGCGGTAGGCATCCAGTTTCGCCGCGTCGATGTTCACCACCACGGCGCCGCCGCCGGGACGGGCGACCGCCACGGCAAACCGCTTCCCCTCGTCGTACCGGCTGTCGCGAAAGCCCAGCACAAGTTCCTCCACCTGCCCCGCCAGCAGCGAGCGGAGCACATCCGGCCCCAGGTCACGGGGCGCTGTCGCGCCGTCGACCGGCGGATGTGAGGCCATTACCAGGCGCCCGGTGCGATCCACCACGTGAACACGGAAAAGCCCCAGCGATTCAGCCAGATCGCCCAGATTCGCCACTTGCAGCCGTCCGTCGGCCTCCAGATGGGCCACCAGCCGCGCCGACGCCGTCAGGCGCTCCACGGTCTCGTCCTGGAGCAGCTCGTACGACTCCAGGCTGAACGCGGCGGTCCGGGCCAGCGACTCGGCCAGCGTGAAGGCGTTGACCTCGAGCAGGCGTCGCAGCTCCCGCTCCGTGCCGCGGTAATCGTGATAGAGAAACCAGCCGAAGCCGATGGTCAGCAGTGGAAACAGGAAGAACAGCAGGCGCGGGGCGGGGAAGCGGCTGGCGGGAGCGGGATGCGGCGTCATGGAGCGGACTCTTCCGCCTTCCAGGTGAGCGTGGCCGGCAGCTTGTAATCGGGCAGGGGCGTCCAGCGGCCCAACCGGCTGGAGACGGGCGTCCCCTCCAGCGACCGGAGCGCCGCGCCCTCCTGGATCACGGCCCAGCGCACGAGCAGCCCTTCCGTCTCGGTCCAAGTGTACAGAATGGTCAGGGTGCGGTCGGCGCCTGCGGCGAACTGCTGGGGCGCCGCCGGCTCTTTCCGCGATTCGAGCTGCCGGCGGATTTCCTTGTCCAGGCCCGGGATGTCACTGGGAGCGCAAACCATCTTCAGCGACGCATCGTCCGGGAGCGCGAGCACACCGTTCAGGACAGCCGCATGTCCGCTGACGATTTTTTTGGCCTGCTTCTGCCGATAGCGCTGCTGGAACCGGTCGTCGATGCCGTCTCCGTCCTGGTCATAAACCGTCTGGGAACCCCAACCACCGTAATGGGGCCCAGGCCCGCGACCCGAACCGCCGCCCGCTCCGCCACCGCCGCGGCGCTGAGGCAATGCCGCAGCGGTCAGGAGGATCAGGCTCGCCACTATGATCACGCACCGCTTCATGACCGTGCTCCAGAAGCATTATAGCAGAAGGAGCGGCGCGGCCCCGGACAGGGCCGCGCCGGTGGTTGGAACAGCAGGGCTGTTACTTCCGGTTGCCGCAGGAGCCGTCGCGAAGCCGCTGTCGCTGGCCGCCGCCGTTTCCGCCGGCGCCCGCCCCGGCCCCCTGGCCGGAACGGTTCCGCTTGAGCTGACCGTCGCCCTGGCCCTGGCCCTGGCCCTTGCCGCCGCGGTTCATCTTGCCCTTGGGCTGCCCAGCGGTGTAGTTGTCACACACGCCGTCGCCGTCTGCGTCCACAAACAGGCGGCCCGACGGATTGTCCGCGGCCCTGTCGACAGCCGGGTTGCCTTTCGCCTTGGCGGCCGGTGCGGTTGCTCCCTGAGGAGCGTCGGCTGCCAAGACCATGCCCATGGCAACCAGGCTCAGCAGGGCGATGAGAGTCACTATCTTTTTCATGTCAATCCTCCACATTTCAAATTGATTGTTCAATTCTTTTTCCACAGCGGCAGACCGTCTTCACCCCGCAGGACGATGGCGGTGTCCGCCGTGTGATTCACGACCTGGAACGCGATCCAGCGCGACGGATCAGCCAGACAATTCGCGGCCAGAACCGTGACGGCGTCGCCCGTCTGGACGGTGAAGCCGTTGGCGGCCAGATACCACGCCGGCCCCATGGCGATGGCATAAGTCACGCCGTCGGCATCGGTGAGGGTGAAGCCGCAGGCGCGGGCGCCGAGCGAGAAGGACGTCGCGGTTACGCTGCCGGCGATCTCCCGCAGCGAGGCCAGGTCGGGCAGCTGGCAAGCGCCGCCGTTGTCGGCGCCGCCCTGGCGGCCGCGGCCCCGGCCCTCCGCCGGTCCGTTGCCCGAGCCGTTGCCCGCGTCGTCACATTCGCCACCGCGCGTGCCGGCGCGGTCGCCCCGGCGGCCATGGTCGCCGAACTGGTATTGACGGCCACCGGTCCAGAGCGGCCGGCCGTCCTCGCCGCGCAGGACCAGTTCCGTGCCGTCGGTGAGGTTGCGGATCACCGCCGCATAGAAGACCTCCACCGCCGGGTCTGCCGACGCGAACGCATCCACCGACACGACGTCGCCCTCGGTCAGCTCGAATTCTTCCGAGTCGAACAGCCAGTAGGGCCCCGCCTGGATTGTCACCGGCTCACCGGCGACCGGCGTCAGCACAAAGCCGGGCTGACCGGAACCGGGCTCCGCCAGGATGGCGGTGACGGTCCCTTCGAAATGAACCAGCTGGCTGGGATCCAGGTTCTGGATCGTCCCGCCTCCTGAGCCGCCGTTTCCGGAACCGCCGTTCCCGTTGCCCTGGGCAGCGAGAAAGGCACTCAGAACAAACACCAGCATTGCGCCGAACATCACTTGCATCCGTTTCATGGGTTACCTCCGTTCAGTTTCTTCGCACGCTCTCGTTAAAGCACCGCGGGTGCCAATTATCGGGATACGGCGTAAAACATTCTTATATAAATATTTACATTCATTTGACCGGTCGCCGCCAACCGACGGAATCGTTCGGCCGGCCGCTGACCGATCGATCGCGGTTACGTTAAACATCCGTTTATTTAATTGATTCGATTAGCTTTAAAGACTCCGACCAATCAGTCGTCCCAATTCGACGATTTCGTCGGAAGATGGCGAGACGTGATCCCGCTTTGCGGAAGGATTGAGGTGAAGGTTCTCAAGTCCTAAATTGTGGGTGCCGGGAGCTGGATCTCGGGACCTGGGTGCTGGGACTTGGGTGCCGGGTTCTGAGAGCCAGGACCCAGAACCTGGGTCCCCGGTCCAGTTTCGATGTCCGAGGTCCGAAGTCCGTGTTACGGGAACGAGCCTCGAGCCTCGATTACGAACACGATTACGATTACGATGACGATTACGAGTACGATTACGATGACGAGCACGAACGGGGATTCCCTGTTATAATTCCGACCATCAAGCATTCAACGAGGCACGAATCGCATGCTTCACATCGGCGTACTCTTCGGCGGCAAGTCGGGCGAGCACGAGGTCTCGCTCGTGTCCGGCACCACGGTGATGGCCAACCTGGACCCGGCGCGCTACCGCGTCTCCGCCATCGGCATCCGCAAGGACGGCTCCCTGGCCGCGCCGGACGAGGCCCGCCGCATGCTGCGGCGGCCCCTGCCCCACGTGGCGTGTCCGGAGGTGATCCTCCGGTCCGCCTCGGCGGGCCGCTTTCTCGAGATTGCCGCCCGCAGCGCCGACGGCGCCGAGACCGCCTTCGACGTCCTCTTCCCCGTGCTCCACGGCACCTACGGCGAGGACGGCACCATCCAAGGCCTGCTGGACATGGCCGAGATCCCGTGCGTCGGCTGCGGCGTGCTGGGCTCCGCGGCCGGTATGGACAAGGAGATCATGAAACAGCTCTTCGCCGCGGCCGGCCTGCCCCTGGTGCCCCACCGCGCCGTCACCCGCGGCGACTGGCGCGCGGACGCCGGCGCCCTGGAGCGACGGCTCATCGAGGCGCTCGGCCTGCCGCTGTTCGTCAAGCCGGCCCGCCTCGGCTCCAGCGTGGGGATCTCGAAGGTCCGGGCGGCGGCGGCGCTCGGCCCCGCCCTGGCGCTGGCGTTCGATTACGACTACAAGGTGATCGTGGAGTGGGGAGTCCCCGCCCGCGAGATCGAGTGCTCGGTCATGGGCAACCAGGCGCTCCGCGCGTCGCTGCCGGGCGAGATCCTCCCCAGCAACGAGTGGTACGACTACAACGCCAAGTACGTCGACAACCGCTCCGACCTCCTCCTCCCCGCGCCCCTGGATCCGGCGCTCACCGAGCGGGTCCGGGAGCTGGCAGTCCGGGCGCTGGCCGCCATCGGCGGCGAGGGCTACGGCCGCGTGGACTTCCTCCTGGACCGCGACACGGGCGACCTCTACGTGAACGAGATCAACACCATCCCCGGCTTCACCGAGATCAGCATGTTCCCGAAGCTCTGGGGCGTCACCGGCGTACCCCTCTCCGCGCTGCTCGACGAGCTGGTGCGGCTGGCCCTGGAGCGCCACGCCTGGCGCGCCGCGCTCCGCACCAGCTACGGAGACGCGTCATGACCGCCGCCGCGGACCGGCCGCTCCCCGAAGGGAAGCTGGACCCCGGCCTGCTGGCCGAGCTGCTCCGGACGCTGCCGCCGCCCGACCCGGCGGTGGTGGTGGGCCCGGCGGTGGGCGAGGACGCCGCGGTGATCCGGGTCGGCGCCGAGCTGGTGGTGTTCACCACCGACCCCATCACCTTCGTCAGCGACGACGCCGCCGCCTGGCTGGTGCAGGTGAACGCCAACGACATCGCCGCCATGGGCGCGCGGCCGCGCTACCTGACGGTCACCGCGCTCTTCCCGCCCGGCGCCACGGCCGCCGTGGTGCGGGAGACCTTCCGCCGCCTCGCCGCGCACTGCCAGCGGCTGGGGATCGCCCTCGTGGGCGGCCACACCGAGATCACCCGGGCGGTGACCCAGCCGGTGCTGGTGGGCCAGATGGCCGGTGTCACCGACCGCCAGCGGCTGCGCCGCAGCAGCGACGCCCGGCCCGGCGACCGGATCCTGCTGGCGGGCGCCGCCGGCCGCGAGGGAAGCGCCATCCTGGCGCGGCACCGCGCGGCCGACCTGGCCGCGTTGTTCCCGGCGGAAGTGCTGGCCGACGTGGCGCGGTGGGCGGAGCCGCCGGGGCTGTCGGTGGTGGACGCGGCGCTGGCGCTGGCCGAGATCGACGGCGTCCACGCGCTCCACGACGCCACCGAGGGCGGAGTGGCCGGCGCGGTGCGGGAGATGGCGCTGGCTTCCGGCGCCGGCTGCCGCCTGGTGCTGGAGCGCATCCCGGTCCGGCCCGAGACCTGGGCCATCTGCGGCGCCCTGGGCCTGAACTGGCTGGGCCTCATCAGCTCGGGCCTGCTGGTGGCCGCCGTCGCCCCGGATGCGGTGGCGCGCTGCCTGGCGGCGCTGGCGCCCCTGGGGCTGCCGGCCGCCGACGCCGGCGAGATTCTACCCGCGGGCAGCTTTCTGGAACGAGGCGGCGTCGACACTCCGCTGCCGGAGTTCGCGGTGGACGAGATTGTGAAAGGAATGGGTGGATAGGTGAATGGGCGCTTGGGCCGGAAAGCGGGAACGAACAGCGTGCAAGAATAGACGGGGAGCGGCGTCTTCAGGACAGACGCTCTGAAATCCAGGGACGGAGGCACACCATGAACACATCGCGATACGCGGCCGTGGCGGCCGGAGTGCTGCTGGTGGTGGCGCTGCTGCTGGCCTGCGGCACGTCGCGCGAGGGGGCGCCCGCCCCCGAAATGCAGGAATCGAAGAGCATCGCCGCCGACGGCGGCGCGGCGATGTCCGCCCGGCCCGGGGAGCCGGTCGCGGCCCCGAACACCGACGAGGCCGCCCGGCGTGAGGACGTGCAGCGCCCCGTCGAGGCGACGAAGAAAAAGATCATCAAGACCGCCGACGTCCGCATGCAGGTGGCCGACTACGCCGCCTGCCGAAAGGCGATCGACGCGCACGTCACCGCCCACGGCGCGTACATCGCCTCGGAGAACGAAAACAACGACGGCCACAACCTGGAGAACACCCTCGTCATCCGGGTTGAGGCCGGGCGTTTCGACGCGCTGCTGGCCGCGCTGGCCGGCGAGGCGTCCTACCTCCACACCAAGTCGGTTAACGCCCGGGACGTGACCGAGGAGTACGTGGACGTGGCGGCCCGCCTCCGCACCCGGCGCGAGGTGGAGGCGCGGTACGTCGAGATCCTCCGCCAGGCTCGCACCATTCCCGACGTGCTGGCGGTGGAGAAGGAACTGCGCGTGCTCCGCGAGGAGATCGAGTCCGCCGAGGGACGGCTCAAGTACCTCAACGACCAGGTGGACTACAGCACCATCCGCCTCACCGTGTACCAGACGCTCGCCTTCGCGCCGGCGCCCGGCGAGGGCATCGGCTCCCGGCTGCTGGCGGCGCTCCGCGAGGGCTGGTCCGGCCTGGTCGCCCTGTTTGTCGGGCTGGTGTACATCTGGCCGTTCTGGGTGCTGGTGGGCGTCATCGTGTGGCTCCTGGTCCGGTACCGCCGCCGGCAGCTGGCCCGTCGCGCCGCCGCCCCGCCGGCCGCCGGCGCGCCGAAAAGCTGACCGGCCGGGTCGCGACATGCCGATGGCATCCGTCGAACGCTACGAGTTCCACACCCACACGCTGCTCAGCGACGGCGACCTGATCCTGTCCGAGCACGTCCGCCGCGCCGAGAAGGCCGGCGTGACGGTGCTCGCCGTGACCGACCACGCCGACGCCAGCAACCTGGAGGATCTGCTGAACGCCTACCGGCGCTTCATGGAGCTGGAAGCCGCGCGCTACGCCGTGCGCGTGGTCCCCGGCGTGGAGCTGACCCACGTGCCGCCCGACCTCATCGACGAGCTGGCCCGCCAGGCCAAGGCGCTCGGCGCGCGGGTGGTGGGCGTGCACGGCGAGACCATCGTCGAACCGGTGGCGCCCGGAACCAACCGCGCCGCCGTGACGTCGCGCCACGTGGATTTCCTGGCCCACCCCGGCTTCCTCACCGCCGAGGAGGCGCTTGCGGCGGCGGCCGGCGGGGTCTGCCTCGAGCTGACGGCGCGCCAGGGGCACTGCCTGACGAACGGCCATGTGGCCCAGGTGGCTCGCGCGGCCGGGGCCGCGCTCATCGTCAACTCCGATGCCCACGCCCCCGAGGACCTGATCGACGCCGTCTTCGCGTGGCAGGTGGCCCGGGCGGCGGGCCTGTCCGACACGGAGGCCAACGCCGCGACGCTCGTCAACCCCCGGCGGCTCTTCGAGCGCGTGTCCGCTTCTGTAGGTTGATGGTTGATGGTTGATCGGCGGAGGTTCGTGATCGTAATTCGTAATCGTAATTCGTAATCGTAATCGTGCTCGTCATCGAGGCTCGAGGCTAGCGGCTCGAGGCTCGTTCCCGTAACGCGGACATCGGACTTCGTGCGCGTAATTCGTACTCGCCATCGTAATCGTGATCGACAATCTGGCGATTGGGTCGATCAGCCAGCGCGCCACGAACCCGGCCCGAATGAGCCGGGCTGGATTAGCCAGGGGCACAGCCCCTGGTGGGCGACCATCAGTATAAATTCACCGTCTGTCTTTCTGTAGCCCCAGCGGGGCGAAAGAACATCACTCGGATCAACGCACTATTTTTCGGACACCTCCACGGCGTATCCGTTTGTACGGGTAGAACCATGGGGAGGCGGCCATGTCGCAATCGTACGCGCAGATCCTGTTGCACCTGGTGTTCGCCGCTAAGGGGCGTGAACCGTTGCTGGCCGATCCCGCCATCCGCTGAGGCAGAGTTCGTGGAGCTGCTCCGGTGCCACCAGGTGCCGAACGACGAGCGGGCCATCTGGGATTGATCGGATGGAGTGCGGAAAGATCCGCGGCCCCGATGTCGCTCCGCTGCGGCTCGGGGTGGGGGGAACAGACGCACGCGTCGATGGGCCTCACACCAGGGGCTGCGCCTCTGCCTAATGCCGTCCGGCCCTGCGGGCCGGGCGCGTGCCGCAAAGCACGCAGGAGTTCTCTCTGTTGGAGCTGATCACTTCTTCGCCGGGGTCGCCGGAGCCGCCGGGGCGGCGGCGGCGGGATAGGTCTGGTTGTAAAGGGCGATGACCGTGTCCGTCACGTCGGCACCCGGGTTGAGATAGGCGATGACCTGGGGGTTGAGGTAGAGGATCGCCGCGTAGTGGTTGTCCTGCGCGAATTTCTGGAACAGAGGCGCCATCTTCGCGTTCATCCGCTTGGTGAAGTCCTCGATCCGCTGGTTGAAAGCCTTCTTCAGATCCTCGGAGCGGCGCTTGATCTCGGTGTCCAGGGCGTCGATCTCGCCGATCAGCTCGTCCCGCCGGGCGTCGGTGAGAACGTTCTGCTGGCTGCGGAGCTGGTTCTGCTTCTCCTCCAGCAGGCGGGCCCGGCCCCGGACCTGGTCGTCCTGAGCCTTGGCCCAGTCCATAATCTTCTGGTACTCGGCCTTCCCCTCGTCGGTGCTGACCACCGTCCGATTGGAGTCGATGAACCCGATCTTGGACTGCGCCCACGCCGGTGCCGCCAGCACCGCCAGGACCGCGATGATGCACATGCTCGCTCTGTTCATGGACCGTCTCTCCTTTTTGGAATCACCCGGGGAACAGCTCGCCGGGCGCGAAATCGGCCGCCCGGCGCCGGGAACCGGCGGGTCGGGCTTCGTCCCGACCGGTTATGATAACGGGCGTGACGGCGTGGTTTCAACCCTTTTGTGCTTCCCCGCTGCAGCCGAGCCTCGCCGGCTGGATAGATGTACGGATCCGCCGCGGCGATGTTTCGCTTGCGC
>JAGOHA010000161.1 GCA_017996395.1 Acidobacteriota bacterium
GCCCGTGGGGTCCCAGTTCAAGACCAGGCCGGGTCCCCGGGTGGCGCCGAGGCCGCCGCCGGTCTCCAGGTTCAGGCGCTCGGTGATCCGCCAGTTGACGAACAGCACCGGGAAGACACTCGGATCGTCTTCCAGCTGGGTGATGACGCCGATGCCGGGCCCCAGGGTCAGCTGGTCACCAAAGCGATAGGAAAAACCGGCCAGGCCTCCGCCTGTGATTGCGTCGCTGAAATCGGCGCCGCTCTCGGCCGTCGTGCGGAGTGTCGGGATCATGAAGACCGTCCACTCCCGGCTGATGCCGTAGCGGACGAATGCCCCGATGCTGATGGTGTGGATCGTCCCCCACGGATCCTCCGTTGCGAGGCCGGGTTGTTCCTCAAAATCGTATGCGGTCCGGTCGTAACCGATCGCGATGGAGATGCTCCGCCGGAAATCCGGCGCATACGTGAACCCGCCTTCAAATAGCAATCGGCCGGTGCTAAACGAGCCGCCGGAATCGATCTCACTGCCGAGCTGGTGTAAAAACGCGCCTTCGGCGAACACCGACCACTTGTCCGCCGTTCCGGCCGGTGATCCACCCCTTGGCCGTCCCTGTCCGGCAACCCCGACGATCATGGTCAGCGCCAGGGTGATCGCCAGCGCGCACCTGCGGTTCTGCCGGACTCTACCGCAACACGAAGGACCTCTTGCCATTTTTCCCCCTATGTCGGTGGACTTGGCGTGCCTGAAACCGCTCTCTGAGATGCACGGTGCCTCATGGCGATTCTCAGATTCTACTTGGGTCAATCGGATTTGCGCTCCGCGGTGGCCGCGTCTCCAGTCAGTCCCGTGGCCCGCACCGGGTGCCGCCCTCACCCGATCTCTCAAATTGTGCTTGACACATGCGCCCCGCCTGTATATCTTGTGCCGCGAGGTCAACGAATGGTTATCGCAACGGTTTCCCGGCATCATCACCACCATCACCCGATACTCGGGCCGGGCATCGGTGCGCGCGCTGTTTAGCCATCTATCTCCACAGCACAGATCACACCAACCCCCGGTCAAGGCCGGGGGTTTTTGTTTCTGTGTCTCTGTGTGAAAATTGTGGGCATCGTCTATGGATGAATACATGAAACCAAGCCAGGCAGAATCGATTAACACTCAGCGATCAGCATTCAGTCGCCTGTCATCTGGCTCTGGACGGTTTGTCTCGCCGTTTCATGCCCGTCATTATCACCACGTCCACTTCCCACCCGGGTGACGGTGAACGCGGCAAATCGTCCCACGTTTCCCTCCCCCGGGCTCCTGTGCCCGGGTTTTTTATTCGAAGGAGCCGTCATGATCAACGATGACCGAATTCAACTGGCGTTGCCCAAGGGGCACATGTACGCAGCGGTGGAACAACTGCTGGGGGATGCCGGTCTGGCCGTACAGGGCAACGGGCGCAACTACCGCCCGGTCTGCGCCGACGACCGGTTTGAGCTGAAGATTCTCAAACCCCAGAATATCGTGCGGATGGTGGAACTGGGTTCCCACGACGTGGCCTTTGCCGGCTACGACTGGGTGGTGGAGCTGGGCGCGGCTGTCCGTGAACTGCTGGACACCGCGCTCGATCCGGTCTGCCTGGTGGCCGCGGCGCCGCAGGAACTGGCCAGGGATCCGGCGTTTTTCCACCGCCGGCTGCTGGTGGCTTCGGAGTATGAAACCATCACCCGGCGCTACCTGGATGGCCGCGGCGCCGATTATCTGTTCGTGCGCAGCTATGGGGCCACCGAGGTGTTTCCGCCTGAAGATGCCGACCTGATTGTGGACAACACCGCCTCCGGCCGGACGCTGCGCGAGAACGGTCTGGCCGTTGTAGACACCCTGCTGCGATCGTCCACCCGGCTCATCGCCAACCCAGCCGCTATGGACGGCCCCAAAGGGCGAACCATCGCGGAACTGGCCATGCTGGTACAAGCGGTCCTGGACGCCCGTTGCCGAGTCATGCTGGAGATGAACGTGGCCGGAGACCGTCTGCCCGCGGTGCTGGCCGTGCTCCCCTGCATGCGCAAGCCCACCATGTCCAGCTTGTCAGACGGGACCGGTTATGCCGTCAAGGCGGCCGTGCCCAAGTTTCAGGTCGTCCGGCTGATTCCGGAGCTAAAAGCAGCCGGGGCCACCGATATACTCGAGTACCCCTTCTCCAAGGTGGTGCTGTGATGGCCGGCCCGGTGATTCCCCAAATCCGGCCGGCCCTGCGCGGCATCACGCCCTATGCGGCTCCCACCGGACGCGGCCTGTACCGCCGCCTCGACGCCAACGAAGGGCCTCCTCCCGCACCCGGCCTGTTGCGCGAGTCGCTGATCGAGGCGGCGGCCCGATTGTCATATTATCCCGAGTACACCGAACTGCGGCGGCTGGCCGCTGCTCACTACGGCGCCCCGGCCGGCGGCATCATGCCGGTCTGCGGCGCCGATGAAGGTCTCCGGCTGGTGATCGGGGCGTTCGCCGGCCCCGGCGACCGGATGGTCTCGGTGCACCCCACATTCAGCATGTACGCCTTTTACGCACGGCTGTCCGGCGCCGCGGTCACCGCGGTGCCACTCGCTCCCGATTTCGAACTGAACCTGGATGCGGTTCTGGAAGCGGTCGGCGGGGCGGCGCTGGTCGTGCTGGCGTCACCGAACAATCCCACCGCCCGCCCCATCCGCCCCGGTGACCTGGCCTGTTTGCTCCAACTGGCACCGGAGCGCCCGATCCTCCTGGATGAGACCTACGCCGAATTCTGCGGCCAGAATTTCATCCCCTGGATCGAACGCTTCCCCAATCTGATCATCCTGCGCACGTTGAGCAAGGCGCGCGGCCTGCCGGGGTTGCGCTGTGGTTTCGTTATCGGCGATCCTGCGGTGGTCTTGTCATTGGATACCCTCCGCTCGCCCTACAACCTGACTGCCACGGCGGCCTGGGTCGGGTCCGCTATCCTGGCGGGCGACACGGATTTCCGGGAACGGCTCGCTGCGGCCACCACCGCCCGGGCCACACTTCAGCAGGAGCTGGCACGGCTGGGTGTTCCGGTCTGGCCGTCAGTCACCCACTTCTGCCTGATCTATCTGGGCGGCGCCGCCGGTCCGGCGGCATCCGCTCTGGCCGAGAAGGGAATCCTCGTCCGATCGCTGGGCGACGACCTGTCAGGATTCATCCGGGTCAGCGTTACCGGACCAGACGATACCGCGGCGTATCTGTCGGCGTTCACCCCGTGGCTGGCCCAACGCCGTCCGGAACCTATCCCCGCCGCCTGGAGGCTGCCATGAAATCAGACCGCATATCCATCAATCGCCAGACCCGAGAAACGTCGATCTCCGGATTCCTGACCGAGGATCCGTCCGTCCGCCGGATCGTCACCCCGATCCCGGTGTTCTCCCACTTTCTGGATCAACTGGCGTTCTACTCCGGGCTGGGCCTCGAGCTGGACGCTCGCGATCTGGAGCCGGCCGACGACCACCACGTGGTGGAAGACACGGCGTTGGCCGTCGGTGACGCCTTGAACACATGGTTCGGCGACCGCGTCGGGCGCCGGCGCTTCGGGCAGTGCTGGCTGCCCATGGACGACGCCTTGGCGCTGGCTGTCTTGGATATCGGTGGCCGCCCCGGGTTCTGGTTTCGCGGGCGCTTCCGGCGTGAAGCGGTCGGGGGTCTGGCGGTGGAGAACATCCTGCATTTCTTCCGCTCGTTTGCCCACACCGCCCGCTTCACTCTGCACTTGCGGGTCAGCGGACAAAACGTCCACCACATCGCCGAGGCGCTCTTCAAAGCCACCGGCCTGGCTCTTGAGGAAGCCCGGCAGCCCTGGGCTGGCTTGGCCCGGAGCACCAAGGGAGGCCTCCGATGATTGGCATTGTGGACTATGGCGCCGGAAACTTGCGGAGTCTGGAGCATGCGCTGGCTGCGCTGGGCTGGTCGTCGCGGCGGGTGTCGCGGCCCGGCGCGCTTCGGCGGTGTTCCCGGCTGGTGCTGCCGGGAGTGGGACACTTTGGCGCTGCGGCAGCCGCGTTGCACTCGAGCGGTCTGGCCGCCGCTTTGCGAGCCTGGGTCAGTTCCAACCGCCCGTTGCTGGGGATCTGTCTGGGTCTGCAACTCCTGTTCGAGGCATCCGACGAGGCCCTCGGTACCACCGGGCTGGGCGTATGGCCGGGGAGGTGCCGGTCCTTCGACTCCGACTGTCTGAAGGTACCCCACATGGGATGGAGCCCTGTCCATATGACAACCGGACCAGAAATACCGGCGGCCTATTTTGTGCACTCCTATTTCGTCCCCACCGCCGCCGGTCCCACGCACTGGAACTGGCGGGGCTCGGCGCACTACGGCGTCGAGTTTCTTGCCGCCGGACAATCCGGCGCGGTGACCGGCTGCCAGTTTCACCCGGAAAAAAGCGGACCGCGGGGGCTGGATTTCCTGAAGGAGGTGCTGTCGTGGTGATGAGACGGATCATCCCCTGCCTGGATGTCATGGGCGGCCGGGTGGTTAAAGGCATCCAGTTCCAGGGGCTCCGCGACGGCGGCGACCCCGTGGAGCTGGCCCGGCGCTACTACGCCGACGGCGCTGACGAGCTGATTTTCCTCGACATCACCGCCGGCATCGAGGGCAGGAGAACCATACGGGACCTGGTGGAGCGGACCGCCCGGGCGGTGTTTGTGCCCCTGACGGTCGGCGGGGGTATCCGGTGCGTGGACGACGCCTGGCGGCTGCTGCGCTCCGGCTGTGACAAAGTGGCGGTCAACACGGCAGCGGTGCGGCGGCCGCAGCTCTTGTCGGAATTGGCGGACCGGTTCGGTCGCCAATGTGTGGTTCTGGCCGTGGACGCCCTGCGGACAGAGACCGGTTACCGGGTGGTGGTGGATGCCGGCCGGACAGTGACGGGGCTCGAGTTGTCCGAGTGGCTGCGACGGGGTCAGGCATTGGGCATCGGTGAGCTCCTGCTCACCGTCATCAACGCCGACGGCCGGCAGGAAGGATATGACCTGGCGGGACTCCGGCTGGCCAGTTCCGTTTGCCGGGTGCCCGTCATCGCTTCGGGCGGCATGGGCACCGCGGCGCACATGGTCGATGCGTTGGCCGCCGGCGCGGACGCGCTCCTGGCCGCTTCGGTGTTCCATTACGGCCGCTACACGGTCCGTTCGCTGAAGGCCGAATTGAACCGTCGCGGGGTGGAGGTGCGCCCATGCTGATTCCGAGCATCGACTTAATGGGCGGTCGGGCCGTCCAGCTCGTCGGGGGACGGGACAAGGTGCTGGAACGGGACGATGTCGAGGGGTTGGCCCGCCAATTCGGCATGTACGGCGAGATCGCCGTGGTCGACCTGGATGCGGCGCTAGGCCGCGGCGACAACAGCGAGCTGGTCCGGCGGCTGTGCCGCATCGCCCGCTGCCGTGTCGGCGGCGGCATCCGGGACGAGCGGCGCGCCGCCGAGTTGCTCCGCGCCGGAGCAACCCGGCTGATCATCGGCACGGCTGCGGATGAAGCGCTCCTGACCCGGTTGCCTCGCAACCGCGTCCTGGTCGCCGTGGATCATGAGCGTGGCCGGGTGATGA
>JAGOHA010000042.1 GCA_017996395.1 Acidobacteriota bacterium
CGCCGCGTCGGCCGCCATCTCCAGCGTCATGGTATACGGCAGGTTGACGGGAAGGAACGCGATGTCGACGCCGGCCAGCAGAGCCATTTCAGGGATGGATTCGGTGTCGCCGGCGATGTAGACGCGGATGTCGCCGAAGGTGAGCACGTAGCCGTTCCCCTCGCCCTGCGGGTGGAAGGGGTCGCCGTTCGGCCGTTTATGTTCGATGTTGTAAGCCGGCACGGCCTGGACGAGAACGCCTTTCAACATGCGCGCGTCGCCGTTGGCCATGACGGTGACGCACTCCAGCCGGTCGGCGCAACGCGCGGTCGTTATCACCGCCGTCTGGGGTGTCCGGATTTCGGCGATGGCGGCCGGGTCCAGATGGTCGCCGTGGTGGTGCGTGATCAGGATCAGGTCGGCGTCGGGCAGAGCAGTGTAATCGGCCAGCTTGCCGTACGGGTCCACATGGATCCGCAGGTTGCCCAGCTCCAGCAGCAGCGTGCCGTGGCCGATGAAGGTGATGGTCAACGGACCGGCCGTCGTGTCGAAGCGGTCCTTCTCCATGGCGGGGCCGGCGGCGGATGCGGCCACGCCCAGCGCAACCACCAGGAACATCACGGACAGAATGCGCATGTCAGCCTCCCATTCGATGTTGCCGCCAGTATAAACGTCCGGCGGACTTCCTGCAACGACGGGAATGACAGATTCAAGTAGCCTCCTGAGAGCGGCCTGCGGCCGGCATTCATTTCAAACCGTCAGCCGTCCCGAAGACGCAAATTCACCTGCGCGGCTGTCCCGTTTCTGGTAGGATAAAATGGCGGAGAGGAGATCGCCGATGCCGAAGAAAAAGCTGAAAAAACAAAGCCTGCCGGATACGTCGAATTCCGAGCCGGCTCGCGATCTTGCGGCGGGTCACGCGTACATGTGCCTGCGTTGCGGCGCCCTATATGAGTCGGTGCATCCACCGTTTCCCGTGGGCGGGCTCAACTACAACTACGCCCGCCCTGATGACGATCCCGCCTACGACGGTGTCGGCCAGTGCGGCCGCTGCGGCGGACCGCTGTCGCTGGTCCGGACATCCGGCGCCCACGGCCGCATGGCGTAGGTGCTCCGGCCGGAGCCGCGCCTCAACCCCTCAGATTGCCCAGTTGCAGGTCGAAGCGCTTCTTGGCTTCGGTAACCGCGTCGAGCCCCCGCTGCTCGGCGGTCTCCACCGCCTCCTTGAGCAGGCCGAGCAGCAGGCGGGCGCGGTTGGCGGCGGGATGGTGGCAATCCGGGTCGCGGCTGACGGCCAGGCGGAGGTCGGCGGCGGCCCTCTCCAGCAGGCCGTGCTTGAGAAAGATCTCGCCGCGATTGACCAGCGATTGGATGTCGCCCGGCAACAGCGCCTGGGCCTGGTTGTATTCGCCGACCGCCGCCGCCGGGCGTCCCAGCTTGTGAAAGATGACGCCCAGCATGGCGTGGACCATCGCATTCCCGCTATCGAGCACCGCCAACCCCTCGAAGATCAACCGCGCCTCCGCCAGGCGCCCTTGTTCCACCAGGGCATGACCCGTGTGAAACAGGGCGGCGAGTTGCGTGGGGGTCATGTCGAGGGCCTCGTCGAGGGTGATTTCACCTTTCAGGAACCGGTTCCGTTTGGTTTGCGCCGCATCAGCCATCGTTCCTCCTTATCAAGCCGGGAAATCATCCCGGTACCGCCGGCCGGCTGGCGGTACCGCTGCTCAAGGTGCCGGGAATTCCGGTACCGCCAGGCTGAGGTATCGGTTGTGCTCGGTATACATGTAGTTCCGGCCGACGAGCTCGGCCAGCACGTCGCGGACGCGAGCCGCGGTGTCCGCGCCGCCGTTGCCGGCGGCGGCGAAGGCCACGATCTCGGAAAGCGTTCGGATCGAATCACAGAATTCGAACACGCGTCCGGACAGCCCGTCCAGCACCGCCGTCCGTTCCTCGGAGTCCGGCGGCTGGCCCAGCGGACGGTTGTCCTTCAGCAGGACAAAGCCGGGTCCCTTGCGGAAGGTGAAGTGGATGAAGCGGAGCAGGGCCGTGTCCTTCCAGCGCTGGATGGCCCGGGCCACCGGCCCGATGTAGTTCGCCGGGTTTTCCCCCTCCTCCCGCAGGGTGAAGGAGAAGTGGTAGGCCAGATCCCGCAGGTTGATCCGGTTCTCCGGGTAGATGTGAGTGTAGAGGCGCTTGGGGCTGAACCCGGCGATCCCCCAGCGTTCCGGGTCGGCGAAATACGGGCTGAACCGCTGCAGGATGACCCGGGCGACCACCTGGGGCGGATCGAGGTGGGTGAGCGACGGGAGGAGGTCCATCATCTCGCGGTAGTGCGCCGCGGTTTCTCCCGGTATCCCGAAGAGGAAGTTCCAGCTCACCGAAACGCCGAACGTGGCGCACCATTTCAGCGTTTGCAGATTCTGGATGACCGTGGCGCCCTTCCGCAGCCGCCGGAGCAGGTCCGGATGCAGCGACTCGATTCCGATCTGCAGACTGCAGATGCCCGCGTCCCGCAGCCGGCGGATCTGCTGCCGGCTCATCAGTCCCCGCGCCTCGTAGAATATTTTCAGGCCATCCCGCCGGCAGTCCAGACGCGGCACCAGCTCGTCGAAGAATGACGGGGCGAAGGCGTTGTCCACCGCCTCGAAATCCAGGGTGTGATGGCGCCGGGCCTGCACCCGCAGCTCGCGGGCCACCTGCCGACCGGGCTTCGTGCGGAAGGTCATCCGCCGGCCGTTCATCCCGCAGAAGGCACACTGCGCCTTTTCACCCCAGTAACAGCCGCGCGCGCTTTCAAACTGGATCAGGGGACGCACACGTTCGGCCAGACCCGCCTCTTGCAGCTCGCGATAATACGCAGCGTAGTCGGGGATGGGCACCTGCCGCATATCTACGAGCGGGGGCTGCTCCCGGGCGGGAATCACCCGGTCGTCACGCCGGCAGGAAACGCCGGGGACCGGGTCGTACGGCCGGCCGGAGTGGATGTGGCGCAGCAGCTGCGGGAAGGACTCCTCGGCCTCCCCATCCACCACGTAGTCCACCCAGGGGAACGCCCGCAGGGTTTCCAGTCCCATCACATCGGCGACGTTGGCCCCGCCGAACACGATCGTCGTCGACGGATGCCGCTCCTTGATTCGCTTGGCCAGCAGGAGGGAGCTGACGTGCTGGGTGAAGACGGACGTGAATCCCACCACGGAGAAGTCGCTCCAGGGGACCCGCTCGAGACAATCGTCGATGAAGGGTGGCAGGATGTCGCGGACGATCCGGTCGTAGCCGACGCGGCGGCCGCGGCCCAGGTCCAGGACCTCCGGGCCGTCCCGGCCGATCACGGCGGCGGCGCTGTTGTCCAGCTCACCGGAGCCGTACGGGCCGAACAGATGCTGGGAGAAGAGCCATTCGCCGATCAACGGGGCGTCCGAAATCGTCTCGTAGATTCTCAAATTCATCGATGCGGCGAGCCGGATATTCAGGTAGAACGACTCGGCCGGGATGTGGTGCCGGTGCAGCACCCGCTCCAGAATACCGAGCGCCATCGATCCCCGCTTGGCGGTGATCCACGGCATGTTGACCAGCGCCACCCGAAACATCGCTCAGACCTCCCGGTCACCTCGCCGGATGTCCAGCCGTTCGTCCAGGGACAGCAGGTTGCCCACCACCCGTTGCAAGCCGTCCAGAGCGCCCAGCTGATAGCTGAGCCGGGCCAGCTTCCCCACTCCATCCGGGGTGAACGGGTCCATCCGGGCCAGATCCTGCAGCGATTCGTCGATGCCGCCCGGCCAGCCGCCGCCGGTGGATGGCGCCACGCCGGGCTCCCGGGCGGCTTCGCACGCCGTGCGCGCTTCAGCCAGCTCCCGGACATAGGGACCGGCGTCCGGCAGGACGCATTTGGTCCCTTCCCACACTTCGGCCAACTGCCTCACGTAGGGTCCGGCTTCGAGTGCGCCCCCCTGGTCCATTTCCTGCTGGTCGGACACCTCCTTGACGTAGGGCGCGCCGTCGGCAGGGAAGAGTTTGCGGCCGGCCTTCTCGGCGGCCAGTTCGCGCACGTAGGGTCCGGCATCGAGCAGGATGCCCCGGTTCAGCTCCTGCTGGTCGGACACTTCCTTGACGTAGGGCGCGCCGTCGGCGGGGAAGAGCTTGCGGCCGGCCTTCTCGGACGCCAGCTCACGCACGTAGGGGCCGGCATCGAGCAAGATGCCCCGGTTCAGCTCCTGCTGGTCGGACACTTCCTTGACGTAGGGTGCGCCGTCGGCGGGGAAGAGCTTGCGGCCGGCCTTCTCGGACGCCAGTTCGCGCACATAGGGGCCGAGGTCGGATAGAACGCGCCGGCTGTCCGCACCATCGTCCGCCACATCGCGCACCTTTACGCCCAGTTGATCCAGGTCCAGGATCTTGCCGGGCTCCTCCGGTTTCCCCGGCAGGGCCGGGTCCAAGTCGGTGCCACCGGTCAACGGGGTGAGCAGGCCGCGCGGGCCCACCAACTTGTCCACCACCGGTCCCGCCTGCGCCGCGTTCAACCAGCTGCCGCGGAGCTCATCGAGAGGTGCAAAGGCGGACCCATCCGCGTCCAGCGCCGCCAGCGCGTCACGGGAGAGTCGGTGCGCGGTGGTCATCCCCTCGGGGTTCGCCGCGGACAACCGCAGGTACTCCGCCGGACCGACACAACCGGCCTCGTCGCCGATGCTGCCCGGGCGGGCAGGGATCTCCAGTTCGCGCGGATCGATGGGCAGGAGCGCATCTTTCAGGCCGTCGGTCCCCGCGGCCTGCACGGCCGACGTGACGCCGCTGACCACCGAATCCAGCCCCGACGAGACGCCTCCGGCTCCGCCGGCGTGGATCAGGTCACTCAATCGATCGATGTTCATGACGGATCCTCCAGTGGTGCGGATGGTCGATGTCACAATCACATGCAGTTATTGCATTATTATCGGATGATTTTCCAAATAGTTTCCAGCAATTAGAGAAGGCGGGTTAAGGCGGAAACACGCGAAGAGTCTCAACGGGCCCGGCAGCCGAATCAGCACTCCGTGCCGCCATCCGGGTTGACAGGGGATTCGATGAACTCGTACCCGGTGTCGCGGACCGCCGCCGCGCCGTTGGTCAAGTCCGCAACCTGGCGGCGCAACGCGTCGACGTCCGGTGGAGCCACCAGCACCCGGGCGGTCACCTCAGCCGCAAAAACAGGCGGCTGCAGGCGGCCCGCACGGCGGAGCTCCCGCTCCAGCCGGTGCCAGTCCGCGTAGTCGCACCGGATCTCCAGCACCAGGCGGCGGGCCCGCTCCACGATCCCCGCGGCGCGGATGCCCGCCTGCGCGGCGGCGCCGTACGCCCGGATCAGGCCGCCGGCGCCCAGCTTGATCCCGCCGAAATAGCGGGTCACCACCACGACTGCGTTCCGGATCCCAAGCCGGTGCAGGCTCTCCAGGATGGGCTTACCGGCGGTGCCGGCGGGTTCGCCGTCGTCGCTGGAGCGCTGGGACTCCGTTTCCAGACCCACCCGGAAGGCGGAGCAGTTGTGGGTGGCGTGCCAGTGCCGCTTCCGGACATCGGCGATGAACGCGGCGGCCGCGGCCTCATCCGTCGCCCGGCCGACGGCGGCGATGAACCGGGATTTCTCCACCACCAGTTCGGCGACGGCGTCACCGCCCACGGTCCGGTAGCACTGCGGCGAGTCGGGGTGATGCATGGCGGTCCTGTCCGGTGATCTCGGCCCGGAGGCTCGGTTGTCAGCATACCCGTGGGGCGGCGCGGAATCAAGGGGCGCGGCGGGGGGGCGCCTACTCGCGCTCGAAGGTCTGGCCCAGGGCCGCCGGCGGATTGGCCCGCAGCAGGCGGAGCAGGCCGGCCAGGCGGCGGCGACCGCCCTCGGGCAGGAGGGCAAGCAGGCGGCCCGTCCATTCGGCCTGGCCCACGTTCACCAGCACCAGGGTGAGGATCATGAAGGGGAACGGCGCCACCTGGAGCACCTGGCTGGGGATGCCGGGCAGGAACGGCTGCAGGATCACGCCCAGCCATTGGAGAAAGGCGAAGAGGTAGGCGCCCGCGGCGATCCGCAGCGGATGCCAGCCGCCGAAGATGGTGAGGGCCAGCGCGATCCAGCCCAGGCCGTCGAGCCCGCTGATGGTGCCCTTCCACCCGGCCTTGACGCTGAGCGAGTACATCGGCCCCGCCAATCCCACCAACGCGCCGCCGGCCACGGTGTACAGGTAGCGCAGCCGGGTCACGTCGGCGCCGCGGACAAAGGCGGCGGCGGGCTGTTCGCCCAGGCCGCGCAGGGTGAGGCCGGGCCGGGTGCGGTAGATCCACACCCAGGCCGCCGCGATCAGGAGGAAGCTGGCGTAGGTCATGACGTCCTGCCGGAACAGCAGCGGGCCGACGACGGGCAGCCGCTCCAGCAGCGGCACGGGCAGGACGTCGAGCCGGGGGCCGGCGGCGCCCATGACGGGCGTGCCCAGAAAGTACGCCAAATCCTTGAGCGTGAGCGCGAGGACGAAGCCCACCGCCACCTGGGACTGGCGCAGGGTGATGCCGGCAACGGCCACCAGCAACGCCGCGGCGGCGCCCACGACCGCGCCGCCCAGGAAGCCCGCGGTCAGGCTGCCGGTGGCGACCGCGACGGCGAAACCCGTCATCGCCGACAGGATCAGCGTCCCGTTCAGGGAGAGGTTGACGACGCCGGCGCGCTCCGAGAGGGCTTCGCCGATGGCGGCCATCACCAGAGGTCCCGCGGTGGCGAGCACGCCGGCCAGACCCGTCAGCAGGATCGCTGTCCAGTCCATCGTGGCCTCGTTACGACCGCGCCGCCGCCCGGTGGCGGAGGCCGTCGGAGAATAACACACCCAGCACCAGCAGGCCCTGCAGCACGCCGGACAGGGACGAGTCCAACTGCAGGGCGATGGGCAACTGGATGCCGCCGATGGTGATGGCGGCGAAGAAGGCCGCCACTGGAACCACCCAGACCGCCCGATAGCGGATGATGAGGGCCACCAGCAGCCCCAGGAAGCCGTAACCGCTGGAAATCGACGGGATCAGCCGGTGATAGACGGCGGTCACCTGCACGAATCCGGCCAGCCCGGCCAGCGCGCCGCACAGTCCGAACGCCACCAGCAGGTTCCGCCACGTGGGCACGCCCAGCAGGAATGCGGCCCGGGTGTTCAGCCCCACCGCCCTGAGCCGCAGGCCGAGCGCGCTCCGGCTCAACAGCAGCGCTATGGCGCCCACCGCCGCCAGCCCCAGCGCCAGGGACCAGAGGCTGAGCCGCGTGCCGGCCAGGGTGGGGAGCCCGAGCGATTCGGGAAACGGTTCGGTGCCGCTCATGGAGCCGATGCCCGGCCGCTTCCAGGGGCCGAAGATGAGCCACAGAATGAGGGCGGAGGCGATGAAGTTCAATCCCAGCCCGCCGAATATCTCGTTGACGCCGCCGATGGTTTTCAGCAGGCCGGCCAGCACCGCCCATGCGGCGCCGGCAGTCATGCCGGCCGCCAGCGCGATCGACAGAACCAGCCAGGGGGGCAGGGGGGCATCCTGAAGGAGCCGCAGGACTCCGGTGACGCCGATGGCGCCCATGACGATCTGCCCCTCGATGCCGATGTTCCACAGTCCGGCGGCGAAGGTGACGAGCAGCCCGGCGGTGACCAGGACCAGCGGTCCCCAGACGACCAGGACGTCGGCCAGCCGGTTGACGGAGCCGAAGGCGCCCAGTCCCATCTGGCGAAACGCCTCGAGGGGCGACGCGCCGGCCAGCAGCAGCAAACCGGCGGCGGCCAGCACGGCCACACCAACACCGATGACCGGTCCCCCAGTCCGCAGCCAGAGTGAACGGGCGCGGATCATCCGGCAGCCTCCCGATCCCAGCCTTTGCCGCCGATGAGCCGTCCCAGCGTCTCGATGTCCATGGTGGCCGGATCCAGAGGCGGCGAGCTCCGCCCGCAGAAGCACACCACGATCCGGTCGCTGTGGGCGCGGATCTCGTCCAGGTCGGAGGACAGGAACAGGATGGCCGCGCCCGCCTGGCAGTGCGCGCGCAACCGGATCCAGACGGCGACGGCCGACTCCACATCCAGCCCCCGCGTGGGCTCTTCGATGAGGATGAGCGCCAGCGGCGGAGCCAGCAGCGACAGCAGCGCCCGCTGCTGGTTGCCGCCCGAGAGCTCCCGCATCCGGGTGTCGGGGCGCCCCCGGATCGCGAACTCACGGATCCGCTCGTCGGCCGTGGCCCGGGCGCGGGGCCAGTCGATGAACAGACCCCGCGGCGGATGGACCAACTGCAGGTGTTCCGCCAAATCCATGTCGCCGATCAGACCTTCCTCAAGGCGCGCCGTGGGTACGAAGACCACCCCGTGGCCGCGGAACGACGGGTAAGCGTGTCCCGTCAGGTCGCGGCCTCCGATCCGCACGGTGCCGGCGGTGGTTCGGACCAGGCCCGCGCAGGCCCGCAGCAGGAGGCGCTGACCGCTGCCCGTAAGACCGGCCAGGCCCACCACCTCGCCCGCCCGGATGTCGAGATCCAGCGGCGCCAGCCGCAGCCGGTCGTCCACGGCGGACACCCCGCGCAGCTCCAGCACGGGACGTCCCGGCGCCTGCGGTTGCCGTTGGGGCGGGACCACCGGCCGGCCGAACATGAGGGTCACCAACTCCGCCGTGGTGTACGGCGGGGTCAGCGCGCCGGCCAGCGCGCCGGCGCGGAGGACGGCCACCCGGTGGCAGAGCGACTCCACCTCATCCAGCTTGTGGGAGACGAACAGGATGGTCCGGCCTTCGGCGGACAGCCGCCGGAGGGTTTCGAACAGCTGGGCTTTCTGCGCCGCGCTGATCCCGGTGGTGGGTTCGTCCAGGATCAGCACCCGGACATCCAGGCTCAGCAGGCGCAGGACCTCCAGCTGCTGTCGCTCGCCCACTGTCAACGTGTCCAGGTAGGCGCGTGGATCGAAGGCGAACCCGAAGGTCGCCGCCAGCTCGCGCAGGCGGCGCCGAGCCGCCGCTCGCGACGGGAAGAAATGGCCCGGCCGGCCGGACATGAAGTTTTCCAGCACAGTGAGCGAGGGGAAGTCCAGGGGGTCCTGGTGCAGCATCCCGACACCGGCGCGCACCGCGTCGGCCGGATGGCGGAAGACGACCGGTTTCCCGCCGAGCAGGATCTCGCCGCCGTCCGGGCGCAGGTAACCCGACAGGATTTTCATCAGGGTGCTCTTGCCGGCGCCGTTCTCGCCGAGCAGTCCCTGGATGGTGCCGCCGGGCACGGCCAGCGTCACGCGGTCGCTGGCGTTGACGCGGCCGAAAGTCTTGCGGATTTCCTTCAGGATGATGTCCATGGCGCCAATCGGGGATCCGGTGCGACGACTCTCCCCGCGCTCACTGGTTCGAGACGCTCTGGCCCGTCATTCCCTGGAGCAGCTGCGGCAGGTACCAGACCTGGGCGTCGGTGGCGGTTTCGCCGGGCTTGAGGAAGACCGCGCCGTCCTGGTACTGCAGCGGACCGGTCCAGAGGTTGAGACCGCCGGCCAGCGCGCCGATGAACGCGTCCAGTTCCCGCGCGGCGGCCGGCGCCAGCGCCGCCCCCTTCTGGTAGCCGACGGCGGAGCGGTCGGGGTCGTTGATGTCCGACCAGTCGGGGCTCAGCCACTGGAACGACGGCTGCCAGGTTCCGGCGCGGACGGCTTCCACCTGCTGGACGTAGGCCGGACCCCAGTTGTAGTACGGCACGCCCAGGCAGACGCCTTCGGCTTCGGCGCAGGCGCTCACATAGTCATAAGGAATGGCGAAGGCCGGCTTGTCCGGCGTGGAGAACTTCTTGGCTTCCGTCAGCGCCTCGGTGGTGTCGATCCCCGACACGACCACGTCGAAACCGCTAGCGAAGAAACCGTCGGCCACCTGCGTGGGATCGGCGGTGACCCCGGGGATGTTGAACCAGAAGCCGATCCACGACACCTTGAAGCGGAGTTGCCCCGGATTGCGTTTGAGCACCTGCGTCCAGGCATGGCGGGCGCCCAGGTAGGTGGCGGCGGCCAGACGGCGCGTCTCGTCGTTGATGAGCGGGCCCAGGTAGCCGATCCGACCGGTGCGGGTGGTCATGGCCGCGGCGAATCCGGCCATGGCCGCGCCGTGCTCCATCCGCCCCATGATGTTGGCCAGGTTGGGCAGCCGGGCGTAGTCCCGGCCCTCGGACCAGGCGCTGTCTCCGGAGATGTGGATGACCGGGATGTCGCGGTGGGCGCGGGCGAACTCCAGCGCGCCGTCCTTCATGTCGTCGGAGTTGAAGATGACCAGGCGGGCGCCGCGGGCCAGGAGGTCGTCCGCGAGCTGGGCGGGGATGGTTCCCGGGCGGTCGGAAGGATTGACCTTGTCCACGTATACCATCCGGGCGCCGGGCACGTTCTTTTCGACGTACCGGCCCGCCTCGAAGTGGGCCTGGCTCCATCCATGGTCGTTGGCCGGTCCCACCATCAGCAGGCCGAATACAAATTCGTTCTGCGGGGGCGCCGCCACGTCCGGAGCAGGGCCGGAACCGCAACCGGCCAGCCCGACCAGCAGCATCCCCGCGAGCAGGCGAACTCCCCAAGCTCCTGGTCTTGACATGGGCAACCTCCGGTTAGGATAGCCATATTCTGGCAGAGGCCCGCGGAGTCTGCAAATAAAAAAACCCGGCCGGTGGCCGGGTGTCGTTTTCAGGAGTGACGGGCCGGTCGGAAGGCCGTGGTTCAGTCGGTGAACAGGAATTTCTCGTCGAGGTGCTTCTGGATGTTCCGTTCCAGCAGCTTCTCGTGGTCGAAGCCGCGGATGCCCATGTAATACTCGGCCGACTCGACGAAGGCGACTTCCGGAATCAGGCCGATCATCTCGACCGGACCGAGCGCGATGCCGTACCGCCGGCATTCCATGCGCAGCATCTCGATCACCCGGTACATCGGGGTTTCGCGGAAATTGTGGATGGACACCGTGATCAGCGGGTGCTGGGTGGTTTCGTCGCACCCCAGGTGCGCCTTGACGTGGGGCAGGCCGCCGTGGCCCCACTGCATGATCTGACAGATGGCGCGGGCCGCCTCCAGGTCGGTGGTGTGCAGGAGCACGCTGAAGCTGATCAGCGGGTGGCGGGCGCCGATGATGGTGGCGCCGGTGTCCGCCGGGAAGGTCTCGGGGCCGAAGTCGGGGCGCCAGCGGGGCTCCTTGATCTTTTCGGCGAAGCCCTCGTACTCGCCCTCGCGGATGTTGTCGATATCGCGGCGGGCCGGATAGCGCGCGGACTCGCTGAACAGGTACACCGGGATCTTGAAGCGCGCGGCCACCTGTTCGGCGAACTCCACGGACATCTGGACGGCCTCGGCGATGGTGGCGTCCTTCAGGGGGACGAACGGAAAGACGTCCACCGAGCCGATGCGGGGGTAGGCGCCCTGGTGCCGCCGCATGTCGATCCGTGCCAGCGCCACCTCATAGAGCTGCAGGCCGGCTTCGAAGATGGCGTCGCGCGGGCCGGTGAATCCGAAGACCGTCCGGTTGCGGATGTGGTCCATGGACACGTCCAGCATCATCAGGTTGGGCACGCTGTTGAGCCGAGCGGCCAGCTCGTCGATGAACTTCCGGTCACGGCCCTCGCAGATGTTGGGGATCACGGCGATGATCTTGCTCATGGACGCCTCCTAGAAGATGCCGAGGAAAATGCCGGCGGCGATGGCCGATCCGATGACGCCGGCGACGTTGGGGCCCATGGCGTGCATCAGCAGGTGGTTGTTCGGATCTTCGGCAAGACCCACCAGCTCGGACACGCGGGCCGCGTCGGGGACGGCCGACACTCCGGCTGAACCGATGAGGGGATTGATCTTGTCCTTCAGGAACAGGTTCATTAACTTGGCGAACAGCACGCCGCCCGCCGTGGCGACGGCGAAGGCGAAGCAGCCGAGCACGAAGATCAGCACGGAGCGCGGGGTCAGGAAGACCTGGGCCGATGTTGAGGCCCCCACGACGAGGCCCAGCAGGATCGTGCAGATGTCCAGCAGGGCGCTGGAGGCCGTCTTGGACAGGCGACCCGTCACACCCGACTCCTTCAGCAGGTTGCCGAAGAACAGCATGCCCAGCAGCGGCAGGCCGCCGGGCGCCACCAGGCAGGTGACGATCATGCCGGCGATGGGGAACATGATCTTTTCCAGCTTGCCCACTTTCCGGCCGGGCTTCATGCGGATGCGGCGCTCCGCTTTCGACGTGAGCAGCTTCATGATGGGCGGCTGGATGATGGGCACCATGGCCATGTAGGAATAGGCGGCAATGGCGATGGGACCGATCAAGTTCGGGGACAGCCGGGAGGACAGGAAAATGGCCGTGGGGCCGTCGGCGCCGCCGATGATGCCGATGGAGGCGGCGTCGTTGGCGGAGAAACCCAGCGCGAGGGCGCCGAGGAATGTGGCGAAGATGCCGATCTGGGCGGCGGCGCCGAGCAGCACGCCCTTGGGGTTGGACAGCATGGCCGAGAAATCGGTCAGTGCGCCGATGCCCAGGAAGATCAGGGGCGGGAAGATGCCCGCCCGGACGCCGAAGTAAATCATCCCCAGCACGCTGTTGGTGGTGGTGTTGAACACGTACTCGTGGGTGAGGGGATCGATCATGTAGATGGAGATGGCGTCGAAGATCTGGAGCGGCAGGGGAATGTTGCCCACCAGGATGCCGAAGCCGATGGGGACCAGGAGCAGGGGTTCGTACTCCTTGGCGATGCCGAGGTAGATGAACAGGCACCCGATCACCAGCATGATGAGATTGAGGTACGAGAGATTGACCACGCCGAGGCCGGTGAGGATCTGATCCACGTAATTCTGGATCTCGCCGGTGTGAATGTCGCGGTTGAACACGCCCTGGGCGATGTTGGTCACCAGGCCGATGCTGTGATGCTCGGCCACGGCGATCACCCGGAACAGCCCGGCCTGGCGGCCCTGGCGGTCAAGCAGCTGTCCCTTGGCGCCGGGTTTGAGGACCGCGGCGCTCATGTCGCGCCGGCCCTTGTCGATGCGGAAATAGCGGGTCGGATCATCGAGGGCGAAGAGGACGTTGTCCATCCGGGCGGCCGGCGATGCCATCCGCGCCACATCCGCGGCGAAATGGCCGGGCGCCATGTCGAGACGGGCCGTGCAGGAATCGGTGCCGGCCAGCACCACTTCAAAGCGGCCGATGGCGCTGTTGTCGCGGTCGAACAGGATCCCGGCCGTGCCCGGCTGCACCTGCTGCTTCCCCTTGAGATCCCATTCCGGCGCCGTGAACCCGTGGCGGGTGCCATGGAACAGGGTCGCGTAGGGTGTGTCGGGGAACGACACGCCGAACGTCGGGCCCGCCCAGGCCCAGCCGGTCAGCAGGATCCATCCGATCAGTAAAACTGCGATGCGTCTCACGTGTTCCCTCTGTGTTCCATGGCGGTGTCGCCTGACAGGCGGGCGACGGAGCGCCCGACGCCGCCTACAGGGTGGTCATGGCCGAACGGGCGATCTCCACGAGCGGATCCCCTTCGGAGACCACGTCACCGTTCTTGACGTGCACTTTCTTGACGGTGCCGCTGTAGGGCGACCGGATGTGATTCTCCATCTTCATGGCTTCCATCAGCACCAGGTTGGCGCCCGCCTCGACGGTGCTGCCTTCCTTGACGAAGACGTCCAGGATGAGCCCCGGCAGGGGCGACATGACGCTCTCGCCGGCAACTGGCCGGCTGCCCCGCGAGGCCGGGGACGCGGCCGGCGGCGGGGCGGCAGCGGGCCCCGGCGCCACCGCGGAAGGCCGGTGCATGGTCGGGGCCGCGACGATCTTGCGGCCGATCTCCACGAGGTCCACCGCATACTCGGTGTTGTTGACCACGATCCGGGCCGTTTCGCCGGTCAGTTCCTTGACTTCGGCGGTGTACTCGCGGCCGGCGATCTTCAGGGTGTATCGACTCATCCGTTACGGCTCCTCTAAGTCAGGTTGAAAATGCCGCGCTGCGGCGGCGGCTGGACCGACTGCCGCTGGCGGGTCAGGGTCAGGCGGCTGCCGCGGTCGGGCGCGTTGAGTCGCAGTTCGATTTCGAGAACCGTCAGGATGACGGCCAGCACCTGGGGATCGAGGGGGACGGCATCGGCGACCGTTTCCGCGGCGGCCGGGGGCGGCGCGGCCGGGCGCTGCCGGCGCTGGAGGAACTCGGGAATGGCTCGGAACGACCAGATCAACAGGGCGGTCAGGGCCAGGCCGATGAACACCACGCCCATGCCGAGTCCGGTCACGATCAACGCTTCGATCAGGCTCACGAATCGTCCCTCGCTCACAGGGGGATGTTGCCGTGCTTGCGCGGCAGGTTGGTGTCCCGCTTGGTGCTGAGCATTTCCAGCGCCTTGACAATCCGGAAGCGCGTCGAGGACGGATCGATCACGTCGTCGATGTAGCCCTTCCGCGCCGCGGTGAACGGATTGGCGAACAGGTCGCGGTAGATCTGCTTGAGTTCGTCGGACTTGGCCTTCGGATCGGCGGCCGCGTCCAGCTCCTTCCGGTAGATGACCTCGATGGCGCCGTCGGGGCCCATCACCGCGATCTCCGCGGTGGGCCAGGCCAGGTTGACGTCGCCCCGGATGTGTTTGGAACTCATGACGCAGTAGGCCCCGCCGTACGCCTTGCGGGTGATGACGGTGACCTTGGGCACGGTCGCCTCGGCGAACGCGTAGAGCAGCTTGGCGCCGTTGCGGATGATGCCGCCGTACTCCTGGCTGGTGCCGGGCATGAAGCCGGGCACGTCCTCGAACACCACCAGCGGGATGTTGAAGGCGTCGCAGAAGCGGACGAACCGGGCGCCCTTGATCGAAGCGTTGTTGTCGAGCACACCGGCCAGCACCTGGGGCTGGTTGGCCACGATGCCCACCGGGCGCCCGTTGAAGCGCGCGAAGCCGACGATGATGTTGGCGGCGAAATCCGGCTGGACCTCGAAAAAGTCATGCTGGTCCGCCACGATCCGGATCAGCGCCTTCATGTCGTACGGCTTGTTCGGATTGTCCGGCAGGAGGCTGTTCAGCTCGGCGTCCTGGCGGTCGATGGGATCGGTGTTCTCCGCCAGCGGGGGCGCGTCGGTGTTGTTCTGGGGGAAAAACGACAGGAGCTTGCGCAGGGCTTCCAGCGCGGCGTCCTCGCTGTCATAGACCAGGTGGGCGACACCGCTCCGGGTGGCGTGAATGTCGGCGCCGCCGAGCTGCTCGGTGGTCACGTCCTCGCGGGTGACCTGCTTGACCACCTTGGGGCCGGTGAGGAACATGTAGGAACTCTGCCGCACCATGATCACGAAATCGGTGATGGCCGGCGAATAGACGGCGCCGCCGGCGCAGGGGCCCAGGATCATGGAGATCTGGGGGACCACGCCGGAGCTGAGGACGTTTTTCAGGAAGATGTCCGCGTATCCGGCCAGCGCGTCCACGCCCTCCTGGATGCGGGCGCCGCCTGAATCGTTCAGGCCGATGACCGGCGCGCCCATCCGGACGGCCATGTCCATGACCTTGCAGATCTTCTCGGCGTAGGCCTTGGACAGGGAGCCGCCGAAGATGGTGAAATCCTGGGAGAAAACGAACACCAGCCGCCCGTTGATGGTGCCGTAGCCGGTGATCACGCCGTCGGTGAGGGGCTGGTTCTTCTCCATCTCGAAGTCGGTGCACCGATGCGTCACGAACATGTCGAACTCTTCGAAACTGCCCTCGTCGAGCAGCTTTTCCAGGCGCTCGCGGGCGGTGTACTTGCCCTGCTCGTGCTGCTTCTCGATCCGTTTCGAGCCGCCGCCGGCACGCGCCTTCTCTCTCAGATTGGCCACATCCAGCAGCTTGCGTTCGATGCTCATGGCGCCTCCACAAATATTGCAATGTTTAAATATCACAAGACCACTCGCGAGGCAACCAACTTCCGCAGAATTCATTGAAAATCCGGAAGAATCGAAAGGTCACGAACGGACCGATCCGGAACAGTTCGACGCAACGCATCTGACGTTTCCGGGAAGTGAACGAAAAAAAAGGCGGGGTCATCGGAGACCCCGCCGGTTGCAATCCGAAAAAACAGCGACTCTAGTAGTCTACGTCCTCAATTTCTCCGATCTTGTAGGCCCGAAACGTACCCATGATCCCGGTGTAGTTTTCGTTGCCGATAGAGTTCTTTGCCGGGATGCCTTCGAAGATCATATAGTGGAATTTTCCCACAATCATATCGTCGAAGACAGTGACGCCCCACGCCATGATTGCGTGATACATGTAGTTGTCGATGATGATGACGACGTTGGGTTGGATGGGCGGTGGTTCGGGGAGAAATGTGCCCTGACCCATGAGCCAGAATCTTGACGCGGTCACCAGCCCCATCGCCTTGATGCCGGCATAGCCCATCGCATCCTGCGATTCATCATCGCCGGTCTTTTTAACAGTCACAACACCCTCATCGCCGAGGGTGAGGTACCCATTCAGGACCCCGTCCGGTCGCTGTATCATCCACATGTATGCGATTTCCATATAGGGAACGGGTTTTTCGGCGTTCGATACCGACTGGACGCCCCGCAACTCAACTTGCCAGTAACCGCTCAAGTCTGTGTCCGCGGCGAGTTGCGTGTCGAGGGCTTCAGATGCAGCCAAAAAACCGGTCAAGGCGAGGGCGGTCAAGACGCCCGCCAGGATCCGGGCCCGCGTAATATGTTTCATCTTCATGATTCCTCCTTGTTCCTCTCTCGTGTTCATGGCTCGATGTGAGTTTCCCGGTTCATTTGTCCGGCAGGAGAATCATTTCATCCTGCTTCCAAGCCCGGAATGCGCCGGTAGCCCCGATACCCTCAGAAATAAGCAGTCTTTTGTCAAAGTCGTCGTGGAAACTGTAATCAAACTGCATCAGGATAAACTCGGCGACGATGGTGTCGAAATCCTCAACCCGACCGACGATGCTGATGTAAAGCGGGCTGAGACGTTCTTTGCCCAAGCCCTCGCTGGCGAACAGCCAGATCCTGCCGTTGGCGGTGAACCCCTCAACAAAGGTTGATGGGTGTGGGCGGGTGGTTTTGTCATCAGCTTTTATCAGGCCAACGGGCATGAAGCCGATATAACCGAAAATTGCTTGGCCGTACTGGAACAACATCATTTCGTCGGACAGCTGGTACTGGTCCGGCATGTCCGACTCGGTGGAGAACGAAACCCCCGACAGACTCATTTTCCAGATGCCGGTGACGTTGTTGGTGGCGTCCCGGGTCTGCATGCCGCACAGACCGAATCCCCCCATGGCGAGGATCAGGCAACCACAGCATAGCCATTTGGTGAGATGGCCGGTAGGGTGCATAATGTATGCCTCCTGAGAAAATAGTAATTTGCAGTCATTTTAGTTAATCGGAACGTCGATCGTCAAACGATATTTTGAACCGGTTGTTGATGTAACTGTTTTGACACAAAAAAGTTACGAAGACGCGCTGCGCCGCGAACTCGTAGACGTAGATCAGACGTCGGACATCCACCGGCTCCGCTGATTAGAAAAAAAATGGCGGGGTCATCGGAAACCCCGCCGGCTGCAAACCGAAAACGGTGACGTTAAAACTCGTCTTCTATCTCCCCGATCTTGTATGCCCGGAACGTCCCCATCATTCCCGTGTAGTTCTCGTTGCCGATGGAGTTCTTGTTCGGGATGCCTTCGAAGATCATGTAATGGAATTTCCCAACGATCATGTCGGAACCCATGGTGACGCCCCACGCCATGATGGCGTGATACATGTAGCTGTCGATGACGATGATGACGTCATTGGGTTCCACAGGCGGCAAGTCGGGGAAGGATGTGCCTTGACCCATCATCCAGAATCTTGACGCGGTCACCAGCCCAGTCGCCCGAATGGCGGCGTAGCTCATCGAATCCTGCGACTCTTCATCGCCGGTCTTGGCTAAGATCAAACCACCATCGTCACCAAAGGTGAGCCCGCCCCACAGAACCCCGTCCGATTCCTGCATCATCCACAAGTAAGCGATTTCCGTATAGGGGGCGGGCTTGTCGGCGTTCGATCCCGATTGGATGCCTCGCAGTTCCACTTGCCAGTACCCGCTCAGGTCGGTGTCTGTGATGAACCCCGTGTCGAGGGGATCGGACGCCAACAAAAAGCCGGTCAGGGCGAGGACAGTCAAGACGCCCGTTAGGATCCGAACCCGCGCAATATGCTTCATGTTCATGATTCCTCCTTGTTCCTCTCTCGTGTTCATGGCTCGATGTGAGTCCGCCGGCTCACTTGTCCGGCACGAGAATCATTTCGTCCTGCTTCCACGCCCTAAAGACGCCGGTGGCCCCGATGCCCTCGGAAATGAGCGGCCTTTTGACATCGACAACGTTCAGATCGTATTCAAGCTCCATCAGGATAAATTCGGCGACGATGGTGTCGAAATCCTCGACCCGACCGACGACGGAAATGTAAAGCGGGCTCATGTAAAATTTGTCAAGGCCCATGCTGGCGTACAGCCAGATCCTGCCGTTGGCGGTGAACCCCTCAACCATGGTGACTGGGTGTGGGCGGGTGGGTTTGTCATCCGCTTTTACAGTGGAATAGGGCAAGAAGCCGAAATAACCGAAAATCGAATTGCCGTACTGAAACAACATCATTTCACTGGACATCTGGTACTGGTCCGGCATGTCCGATTCGGTGGAGAACGAAATTCCCGACAGACTCATTTTCCAGATGCCGGTGACGTTGTTGGTGGCGTCCCGGGTCTGCATGCCGCACAGACCGAATCCCCCCAAAGCGAGGACCAGGCAACCACAGCATAGCCATTTGGTGAGATGGCCGGTAGGGTGCATCATGTATGCCTCCTGAGTGAATTGTTATTTAAGGTCATTTTAGTTATTCGGAACGATGATCGTCAAACGATTTTTAAAATTAGGTTGTTGAGGGAACTGTTTTGACAAAAAAAGTTACGCTCCGCTCTCGACCGTAAACTCGTAGATGTAAATCGGGGTGGAGTAGATGTCATCCAGGCGGTGGACGCGGACGGGTTTCCAGCCGGGCAGGGCGAAGGTGTTGCTGATCACCCGGGCGCCCGGGCGCAGCTCGCGGCGGAGTTTTTCATCCAGCGCCCGCATGGCGCCCGGGAACAGGTAGCAGACCACCAGATCGGCCTCGGCCAGGGACACCGTTTGGAAGTCCGCCCGATGGAGCCGGAGATTGGGGCACCGACCGAGACAGCGGAGTCGCGAGCAGAGGAACGGCACGGGGGACAACTCGTACCCGGTGACAGTAGCTTCCGGAAACCGCCTGGCCAGCGGGATGGCCAGCGATCCCCAGCCCGAACCTGCCTCCACGATCCGGCCGGAGAAGCCGTCGGGGATTTCCGACAGCATGACCCGGCGCACCCGGCGGCTGGATGGGAGCGGCGAAATCCCGGTCTTCAGGGTGTAGTAGACGACGGACAGCACGGCTCCGCCCAGCAGAACCGACAGGCACCAGGCGGCGATCGGCATGGGGGGTGTCTCCTGCAGCTGGGAGTTCCCATGACTATACTCCGGCGCCGGCTAAAAACCAAACCTGCCTGCCTGGGTGACGTCCCGGTCACTGTGAAAAGCGTTGCGGGATCAAGTCGGTCACCATATAATTCTTCTATCAATAACTTGGCGTTTGGGCGGCCGATGTCGGGACCTGCATGGAACTGGCTGAAGGTTTCGGACGGAGGCTCCGTTTTCAAATCCATCAGGAGGCAGTGATGTTCAAAGAGTTCAAGGAATTTGCCGTCAAGGGGAACGTGGTGGACATGGCCGTGGGCATCATCATGGGCGCGGCCTTCGGCACCATCGTCAGTTCGCTGGTGGCGGACGTGGTGATGCCGCCCATCGGCATGCTGTTGGGGAATGTGGACTTCAGCAGTTTGTTTGTTGTGCTGAAGGAGTCGGCCACCACCGTCGGTCCCTACGCGTCCTTGGCCGACGCGCAGAAAGCGGGCGCCGTCACGCTCAACTACGGCAAATTCATCAACACGATCATCAGTTTCCTCATTGTCGCCATCGCGATGTTCCTGCTGATCCGCGTCATCAACAAGCTGAAGCGGGAAGCGCCGCCCGCTCCGCCGGACACCCGCGAGTGTCCTCACTGTTGCTCCACCATCTCCATCAAGGCCACCCGGTGCGCCCACTGCACGGCCGAGGTGCCGGCGGCCTCCTGATCGTTCAGCCGGTTGCCGGATCATCCGGCCCGGACAGGTGAGCCGGCTGACAGAGGCGCGCCCGGATGGATATCGCATTAAACGGACAGCGGACGCGCTGCCCTCAGCCGGTCCAGCAGGCCTTTGAGATAGCCAGTGGCATGGCTGACATGGTGGGTCGCGATGAACAGGGGAACGACGACGGCCAGGGGCGGATCCCGTCGGGATACGGCGGCATGGACGCCGGCGGCGGCCAACAGGAGACCGTAGCCGGCAGCTCCCACCAGCGGAATCCGGAATAACACGGGGTGAATCAATCCGGCGAGGACGGACAAGCCCAGCGCGACGAGGGCGACCGCCGGCAGCGCATAAAAGAAATGGGTGCCTGGACGACGGGCGCGCTCCCGGGCGAGGGCGATGTTGCGATACACTAAAGCGACAGGCGTGGTTTCGCGCTCGTGGCTGACTGCGGCCGCCGGCGCAAATCCCACCGCCAACCCCCGCCGGCGCAGCCGCTGTGCCAATTCCTGTTCCCATGACTCCGTTACCGTGTGATCGAAGCCGCCGACCTCGAGAAGCGCCTGGCGGTCCACGGCCATGTTCCAATGACGCGGATAGTAGGCCCGGCCGCCGGCGCCGCCGGCGCGCACGCCGCCGGATCCCAGGGGTGCGGTGAGCACATAGTCCAGGCTCCGCAGGAAGAGCGGAGCCCCTGCCGGTACCCGGTCCGGTCCTCCGGCGAAAACCAGCCCTTTGTCCAGTGCGACGGAGAATGCCGCCAGCCATCCGGTCTGAGGGACGGCGTCATCATCGGTGAAGGCGAGCCGCCCGGCGACGGCGCGGGCCACACCCTGGTTCCAGGCGGCCGGACGGTGCGGCGGGTCCGGCACCAGATAGTCCGCCCCGTGGGCCGAGGCGGCGGCGCGGCGGTCCGGCCGGCCATCGGGATCCAGCACGATCACCTGCGCGCGCGATTCGATTTCCCCCCGGGACAGGGCCGCGAGCAGCCGTTCCAGCCCGGCCGGGTGGTGCTCGGTGAAGACAATGATGGTGAACGGCGGCAAGGTGTCCATGGGCTGGTGCGACCATTGTACCCGGTGCCATCAGGACGCTCAACGACATTCAGGTTGCGCCCGTGGCGGATATCCCGCTATGATGGCGTCGATCGCACAACCTTGAATCGAGGTGATCGCATGGGGGAGTTGGCCGGGTGGCTGACACTGGTGACGGCGCTGGGAGTTGGGGTGCTGCTGGTGGTCCTCTATCGGCGGATCGCTGCTGATCGACGGCAGGCGGACGAGCTGTCCCAGCGCGTCGAGGCCCTCGGCCGGGAGATCGAACGCACGGAACGCGCGGTGCTCGAGGAGTTCGGCCGCAACCGTGAGGAGCAGGACCGGCAGGCCCGGGCGCTGCGCGAGGAGGTGGGTGGCCGGCTCAACACCACAGCCGACGGCATGTTGCGCAGCTTGGGCGAGATCACCCAGGCCCAGCGGCAGCAGCTGGAACTCTTCTCCCATCGTCTGGAGCAGTTGATCGGCTCCATGGAGCAGAAGCACGACGGCCTGCGCGGGGCAGTGGAGCAGAAATTGACGCAGATCCAGAGCGACAACGCCACGCGGCTCGAGGAGATGCGCCGCACGGTGGATGACAAATTGCAGGGGACCCTGGAAAAGCGCCTCGGCGAATCGTTCAAGCAGGTTTCGGAACGGTTGGAGCAGGTCTATCGCGGCTTGGGCGAGATGCAGGCGCTGGCCAGCGGGGTGGGCGACCTGAAGCGGGTGCTGACCAACGTCAAAACCCGCGGCATCTGGGGCGAGATCGCCCTGGGCAACCTGTTGGAGCAGATCCTGAGCCCGGACCAGTTCGGCGTCAACGTCGCCACGCGGCCGGGGAGCAACGAACGCGTGGAGTATGCGGTGAAGCTGCCCGGGCGGGGCGATGACGAGAGCCCGGTCTGGCTCCCCATCGATGCCAAGTTTCCCAAGGAGGACTACGAGCGGTTGCTGGAGGCCGCCGACGCCGGCGACGCGGACGGTGTCGCCCGGGCGTCCCAGCAGCTCGAGGCCCGCATCAAGGCGGCGGCGCGCGACATCCACGACAAGTACGTCAGCCCGCCGGCGACGACGGATTTCGCCCTGATGTTCCTGCCCACCGAGGGGCTGTACGCCGAGGCGCTGCGCCGGCCCGGGCTGCTGGAAGCGCTCCAGCGTGAGTTCCGCGTGGTAGTAACCGGCCCCACCACCATCGCCGCCATCCTGAACTCACTCCAGATGGGATTCCGCACGCTGGCCATCGAGCAGCGCTCCAGCGAGGTGTGGAAGCTGCTCGGGGCCGTTCGGACCGAATTCGGGAAATTCGGCGATACGTTGGACAAGGTCAAAAAGAAGCTGGATGCGGCGTCCACCGAGATCGACACCGCCGCTCGCAAGACGCGCACCATCACCCGGCGGTTGCGCGCGGTCGAGGAGTTGCCTCCCGGCGACGCCCAGGCCGTCTTGGAGCTGCCGGAAGCGGCTACGGAAGATACGGACGACCTGGAGGATTGATCCGTCGGCGCACCGCCTCGTCCCCGGCCGGTCACGGATCACTCAACAGTTCATGACCGGCAACCGTCCGAACCGCGTCCGGAGCCGGCCGTTTACCAGTCCGGCAGCGCACGCTTGACCCAGGTGTGCACCACCCGGTCACGGGCCTCCAGCAGCTGCGGATCGCTCACCGGCAGATGCTTGGCCCGCTCCTCCACCCGTTTCATCAGCAGCCCGCCGATCCCCACCGCGATGTACGGCAGGGTGAGGTAGAGCGCGTCGCCGATCGCCAGCTTGCCCGTGAAAAACCCGTAGCCGAACACCGCCCAAGGCGCGAGCAGGATCACGATCTGGGCCAGCGCCGCGTACATCTGGCCGGCCACCACGCGCTTGAACGCCTCGAGATCGGCGCTGGTGCGGATTTCCGGTGTCCGGTCGCAAAACCGCTTCAACTGCCAGCCAAACATCACGGACAGCAGCAGCCCCAAACCGATGAGCGCCATCATGACCAGCACCAGCTCATTTTGTAGGATATCGGCCATTGTCTTTCCTCCAGATTCACACCCGGTCAGGTGCGGAGCCGTTGCATCAGCCAGGCCATGTTCTCGCCGAGAGCGCGCATGGTGAGGACGCCTTCCTCGTCGTTTTCCACCTCGCCGATGTTGCGGCCGATGCCCATGTTCCAATAGATGGAACCGGGGATGATCATCTCGTTGATGAGAAAGAAGTGGTTCATGGTGTCGAAGGCGTGGATGGCGCCGCCGCGGCGCACCGCCACCACCGCGGCGCCCGCCTTCCGGCGCAGCAGGCTGTCGTTGGCGGCGGCGACCAGGCCGGAACGGTCCATCAGCGCTTTGATCTCGGGCGTGACGTCGGCATAGTAGGTGGGGGAGGCGAGCAGGATGCCATCCGCTGCCGTCATTTTGGCGATGCAGTCGTTGGCGATGTCGTCCGTGACGGCGCACCGGCCGTCCTTGGTCTTGAAACATCGGTAGCAGGCGACGCAGCCGTGGATGAACCGGCCGCCCAGCTGGACCTCCTCGGTCTCGAGGCCGGCCTTGTCCAACTCCGCCAGGACGATCCCGATGAGCCGGTGGGTGTTCCCCTTGGGGCGAGGACTGCCGTTGAACGCCACGACCTTCATGAGCCCTCCTCGTTGGTGAATAAGTGTCGGGAAATTATACCTCGGACCGGGCGCCGTTCCATCGAAAGATGCGAAGGGATTGACTTGGCAATAACTCTAGTTATAATTCACTTTTCTTGTTTCTTTGCAGTTGAGCGAAAGGGGCGTCTTCACGGACGCCGAATGCAGCCACTCCGAGTCGAACCGGCTACAGCGCAACGCCATGCCGGCCGACCGACAGGGTCAGGCGGGAAACGGCCTGGCCTCCCGTATTTGGAAAGGAGGACATCATGAAACCATACCTGTCTCTTCGTTTGCCAACCATCCGTTTAGCCCTGGCGCTTGTCGTCTGGGCCTGCGTCGGTTTGACGCTGGCGGCGTCATCCGGTGCGGTTCAGCCGGCAGCTCCGTCGGCACAGAAACAGGCTAAAACACCGGAGAGCGGCAGCGGGGATCCGGTGCCGGCGTCGCCCGCCGACGAAAAGACCGTCGTCCCCCAGATCACCGAGGAGATCACCGTCACCGCCACGGTGACGCCCGAGCTGCCCGTGTCGAGCACGTCGCGCCTCGACCGTCGGCTGATCGATACGGTGGCCCGCAAGGATATCTCCGAGGCGCTCTCCTACACCAGCGGCACGTTCGTGTCCACCGGTTCCAAGAACGAGCCGGGCATCCGCATCCGTGGTCTCGACACGTCGAAAATCTCGCTCTTCATGGACGGCGTGCCGGTGGCCGAACCGTATTTCAATTCGTTCAGCCTGGGCACGGTGCCCATCCAGAGTCTGGACAGCATCCGCGTCGTCAAGGGCGCCTCGTCGGTCTTGTATGGCGCCAACGCGCTCGGCGGCGTGATCGACGTGACCACCCAGAGGCCCGACCGTACGGCGCTCCGCCTGAACGGCACCTTCGGCACTGACGGACTGGCCACCGTGGGCGTCTCGGGCACGGCCCGCAGCGAGCAGACCGCGTTCGTCGGCTCGTTCTACTACGACCGGTCCGACGAGTATGCCTACCTCGTGGATGGGGAGCGCACCGACCGGTTCCTCAGCGACTACGAGCGGTACGGGTTCAACGGAAAGTTCTATTACTTCCCGAGCGCCGGAAGCGAAGTCGTGGCCGAGGTGGATTGGTACGATTCGGAATACGGCGTCCCGCCGGCCACCGCTTACACCAAGGCGCGCTATTGGCGGTTCTCCGACTGGAACCGACTGATCACCAGCCTGGGCGGGACGTTTGCTTTGGGCGGCCACGGCTATCTGAAGGCCAAGGGATTCTACACCCGTCACTTCAACGTGCTGGACGCGTATCGGAAAGCCGACCTGGCCGAGTTGCAGTGGGTGTCCACATACAACAACGAGACGTACGGGGCCATCCTGTCGGGGGCGGTGGCGCCCAACGATGCGCACGACCTGCGGTTCTCGGTCAGCTATCGGGATGACCGTGTCAAGCAGCAGGGCGACAAGGGCGATCCGTGGGAGGAGTACAACCACAAGACGTTCTCCACGGGCATCGAGGACCACTTCCGGATCGCCGAGCAGTGGACCCTGGTGGGCGGTGTGAGCTTCGACTATCTGGACAAGGATTTCGGCGACAACGACACGGCCGTCAACCCCATCGCCGGCATCCTGTATTCACCGGACGAGGCCTGGGACGTCCACCTGACCATCGCCCAGAAGTCGCGGTTCCCGTCCATGAAAAACCTGTACAGCACCTCCGGCGGGAACCCGGACCTCCGGGACGAGCGCGGCACCAACACCGAGCTGGGCGCCGCCTGGCGCGGGCCGGTTAACGTCAGCGGCGCGGTGTTCTTCAACCGCATCAAGGACCTGATCGAGTCGGTGCGCCTGCCCAGCGGATACAAGACCAACATCAATGTCGGCAACGCCCGGATCGCAGGCTTCGAGGTCTCCGCCGCCGCGCCGTGGTCCATCTTCGATTTCAACGTGAACTACACCTTCCTGGACGGCGAGAACATGGATACCGACTCAGACCTCGACCTGACGCCGCACCACCAGCTCAATGCGGTGGTCCGGGCGATGCCCGGCGGCGGCTGGACAGTGTCGGCGTGGGGTCTGGCGGTCTCGCGGACCACCGTTCACGTCACCGACCTCGTGGTGCCGGCCCCCGGGTACCTGGTGCTCAACGCCGAGGTGGCCAAGCAGTTCAAGGCGTTCCAGGTGTTCGCGCGGGTGGAGAACCTGCTGGACCAGGCCTATTCCACGGAGCCGGGATTCCCGATGCCGGCGCGTTCTTTTCAGGCCGGCCTGCGTTTCGATTACGATTTCACGCGCTGACGATTCTGGACGGACGGAGGAGGCGGCGCACGCCGGTTGCGCAAACGACCGGCAGGTTTTGTCCGAAGGAAATGCCCGGTCACCCGGATTTTTCAACGCCTCCTCGTTCGGTCCGTCTCGCGCGCAGGATGTGTTTTACGGATTGGGGAGGGTTTTTCGGATCCGATTCAGGCGGACTGCCGGTTACCGCGGAGTCGGGCGGGCGCCGGCACCCCCGTCGAGCGCGCCGTATTTTTCGCAGATGCGCCGAACCGCATCCAGGGGCAGGGCATCCACGCGATGCCCGGCCAGCCCGTCCGTGGTTTGAGCCTGGAACAGGGAATTCAGGACGGCTTCCTCCGAGGCTTCAGCGGCGGCCAGGAACAGGGGTGTGAGATCGTCGTTGCGCGTCTCCCGGAGGATCAGCGTCCGCGGGCCATCGGGGCGTAGCCGGTTGTCCGGACACGTGGAGAAGGCGATCGCGTAGTCGCCGCTGCCATTGGCACCCGTCCCGCCTGTCCGGACCAGTCCGAAGACGGCCCGTTCCGCCAGCCGGCGCAGGTTCCGATGCAGGAGCGGCGCGTCGGTGGCGACCACGATCATGCAGGATCCGTCGGCTCCGCCGGCGGACA
>JAGOHA010000162.1 GCA_017996395.1 Acidobacteriota bacterium
TCGGCCAGGTAGTCGCCCAGCGTGAGGAAGCGGACCGCGTCGTCCTCGCGGTGGGGCACCAGGTCGTTCACGTTGCCGTGGAGGATGAACTGGGAGACGGTCTCGGCGCGGAAGATCTCCCGCATCCCTCGCGCCCACTCCGGCAGCGTCACCTTGCCCATGGCGTCACTCCTGCTCCTTGTCCCGCAGCGCGCGGTCGATGAGGGTGGGCGGCATGCCCACCTCCTCGAGGCTGCCGAAGAGCTCGTTGTTCTCGGCCATCCACTTCGAGGTGCCCTGGAGCGACTCCATCACCCCGTCGAGCCGGTCGGAAAGCTGCGCCGGATCGCTCGTGACCAGCGCCTCCTCGCGGAGCAGCGTCACGTGCTTCTCGATCCGGTCCAGTTCCGCTTCGATCACCTGCAGGCTCGACTCGGCCTGGAGGATGTTGCCCAGGCGCCGCTTCTGAATGTCCAGCGTCCCCTGCACCGAGCGGGCCACCGCCGAGGCGGGGTCCTCCTTGGCCAGGCGCTGGGTCAGGTCGTCGATCTCGCGCTCCAGGTCCTTCTTCGAGGTCTGCGCCAGGATGTCGCGGATGCGCCCCTGCGACACGAGGAGCTTGAGGAACATCCAGTGGAGCTGGTTCAGGCTGCCGGCGCGCAGGTCGCCGGCGGCGTCCCTGTCCGCCAGCGGCCCCGAGCTGTGGAGCACCGCGGCGCCCGTCTCGAGCAGCCGGCGGTAGCGCTCCTGCGACCGCCCGTCCAGCGCGGCCAGCATCGCCGCCTGGCGCTCGGCCCAGTTCTCCGCGGACGCCTGCAGCCGGGTGGCCTTCACCAGGTTCTGGAACCGGTCATTGCCCGCCACCAGCAACAGGAAGCCCGCCTCGGCCGCCGCCCCCAGGAGCCAGAAGCCCGGGTTGACGAACCCGAGGATGACGAGGCCCGCCAGCATCACCTTGTTGAGCGGCATCTTGCCCAGCCACGGGATGTCCACCTTCCAGTGGAAGGCGGCCTTGACGTAGTCCCAGTAGCCCAGCAGATCCTTGGCCATCAGCTCTCCGCTTCACCCTGTTCGATTTTGAGGAAAATCGCCGAGACTCGTTCCACCGCCTCCAGGAACGCCGGCTTCTGCTGGAGCACGTTGGGCGGTTCGCCCGGCACCGCCGCCGGCGTCTGGGTGATTTCCCGCGCGATCCGCCCCGGCGCCTGGGAGAAGATCCAGACGCGGTCGCCGAGGTAGACCGCCTCGATGATGGAGTGGGTCACCAGCAGCACGGTGGCCTCCACCTGCTGCCACAGCTCCACCACCAGGCTCTGCATCTCCAGCCGGGTGGGCTCGTCCAGCGCCGAGAACGGTTCGTCCATGAGGATGATCTTGGGCCGGCACACCAGCGTGCGCGCCAGCGCCACGCGCTGCTGCTGGCCGCCGGAGAGCTGGTGGGGGTACTTGTCGGCGTGCGGCGCCAGGCCCACCTTCCCGATCCAGTCCATGGCCCGGCTCTCGATCTCGTCCTCGCCCAGGCCCTCCCGGCGCCGGTTCAGCTCCATGCCGAAGCGGACGTTCTGGCGCACCGTGAGGTGGGGAAAGGAGCTGTACTTCTGGAAGACCATGCCCCGGTCCACGCCCGGAGCCGTCACCGGCTGGCCGCGCACCAGGATCTCGCCGGCGGTGGGGGGCCAGACTTCCTGAAAGCCGGCCAGGAGGTTGAGCGCCGTGCTCTTGCCGCAGCCCGACGGCCCGAGGATGGTGATGAACTCGCCCTTCCCCGGCAGGTCCTCGATGCAGAAGCCGAGGTGCTCCAGCGCCTTGTACTCGCGCGGCGTGCCGGGGTTGAACACCTTGGCCACGTCGCGGAATTCGATCACGGGCGGCTGATTCTTTTCGGGCGGGGTGCTCATCGCGCCTCCTGGTACGGAAAGAGGTAGCGACTGAGCACCACCCAGAACTTGTCGGTGAGATAGGCGATCATCACGATCACCACCAGCACGAGGTAGATGTGCTCCCGGGGTCCGCGGCGCTGGGCGACGATGATGATGTTGCCCAGGCCCCGCTCGGCGGCGACCATCTCGGCCAGGATGATGTAGGTCCAGCCCACGCCGAAGCCGAGGCGCATGGCGTGGACGATCCGGGGCAGCGCCACCGGCAGCAGCACCCGCCGCAGCGTCTGCCAGCGCGTGGCGCCCAGGGTGTAGGCGGTCTGCAGGAAGACGTTGTCGACGTCGCCCACCGCGCGGACGAACAGCGGCAGCAGGTAGATGAAGAACGCCAGCGCCAGGAACATGACCTTCTGCAGCTCGTCCACGCCGAACAGGCTCATGGTCAGGGGAACGAGGGCAGGGATGGGCAGGTAGCCGAGGAAGACCATCACCGGGCTGAACGTCGCGCCCACCTTCGTGAAGGCGCCCATGAGGATCCCGAGGGGAAACGCCACGAGCCAGGCCACACCGAAGCCCTCCAGCACGCGGACGGCGCTCGTGAGCGCGCTCCGGCTCAGTTCCGCCTGGAACCAGAGCGCCGGGAACGACCGGATCACTTCGCCCGGCGACGGGAGGATCGTGGGGGAGATGAGGCGCTCCTCGGCCGCTCCGGCGGTGGCCAGGTGCCAGCCGAGGAAAATGAGCACGATGGGGATCGCCCCCAGGACGATTTTCAAGGGGGTCCCGATGGACTCCCGGATGCTGAGGAGGCCCTGGGGCCCCCTCAGCCGGAAACTGGACAGGAATGCTTTCATACCGCGGATCTTACTTCTCCGGCGGATAAACCGATATCTCGACTCGCCGGTTCAGCGCCTGGTTCATCGGATCGTTGGCATCGGCCGGCTCGTCCCACGCCTTGCCCTGGATGACGAACTTGTTCGGGTCGAAGTTGTACTTCTTGACCAGCGAGTTCTTGACCGAGTTGGCGCGGTCCAGCGACAGACGCTCCACCTCGCTGCGCGGCACCTTCCCCTTCATCGAGGAGTCGGTGTGTCCCACCACGGCGATCACCGCGCGCTCGTACTGGCCCGCCAGCCGGCCGACCTTCTCCAAGGTGGCGGTGGCGTTGGGATCGTACAGGGTGCTCGCCAGCGCGTTGCCGAACTCGTCGTGCTGCGGCTCGAAGATGTTCGAGGAGTTGGGGTAGAAGTTGATCCGGATGGTCTGGGTCAGGATGGGCTTCTCGGCGGCGACCTTCGAGTAGGTGGTGGGCGAGAACTGGGTGACGTACTCGTTCTTCATGTCGGCGAAGGTGCCCTTGGTCTCGAGCTTCTGGAGGACGGAGAAGTCCATGACCTCGTCGAAGCGGACCGGCGTGTCGAGCAGGCCCAGTTCCTTGTAGACGAACGTGATGTTCTTCCAGGTGCGCTCGAAGTTGGACGGCGAGTTGGCGTTGAGGAAGAACTCCTTGTTCTCGGCGAAGTTGGTGGTGTGGGCGTCGGCTTCCATGGCGCGGATCTCGTCCACGGCCATGCCGTATCCCTCGGCCATCCACTGGAAGGCGCGGGCCTTCTGGGTGTCGTCCTTGAGCATCCGCATCCCTTCGAAGATGCCCGCCACGAGGCCCTCGATGATCTCGGGGTGGTCTTTGGCGAAGTCGGCCCGGGCCGCCCAGACGTCGGCGATGAGCTTGTTCGCCTCGGCGGTGGTGGTCAGGATCCGGGTGTTCTTGACCTTCTCGGGGATGTTGTAGATGTCGGGCGCCCAGGAGACGCAGGCGTCGATGCTCGGATCGGCGACGAACGCCGCGGCGGCTTCGAACGCGGTGGAGGTGAACTTGTGCTTCACCTCGCCGGGCTGGATGCCGGCGTTGAGCAGCAGGTTGTTGATGAAGTACTGCGACGGGGAGTTCTGGGCGTAGACGATGGTCCGGCCCTTGAGGTCGCGCACCGAGGCGATCTTGGAGCGGACCACGATGCCGTCGCCGCCGTTGGACCAGTCGATCTGCTGGTAGATGCGGGGCGCGGTGCGCGAGTCCTTCATCAGCTCGGGAGCGAAGAGCGCCATCATGTCGAGGGTGCCCCACAGGATGTGGCTGTTGCCAGCCGCGTACGCGTCGCGGGCCGCGACCGGGTCGTCGATAAGCTTCAGGTTCACCTTGAAGCCGTACTTCTTGTAGAAGACGCTCTCGGTGCTGGGCGCGAAGCCGTTGTTCGCGGCGACGATGGGCAGCCAGCCGATCCAGACGTTGATGGGGAACTCCACCACCTTGTTGGTATCCCACTTGTAGGCGCTGGTCCCCTTGACGGGAGGCAGCTTCTGAGCGGGAATGTACTTGTACTCGGTCACCGTGGTGATGCCGGTGGGATCCATTGCCTCGGCGCCGCCCTGCTGCTCGCGGAACTTGTCCATGTCAACGGTTCCGCCGCCGTCCCGGCCGGGGAAGATGGTGTCCCGGAAGAACCAGCCGGCAGCAGCCAGACAGCCCAGGATGAACAGCACGATCACGATCTTGCCCAACGCGGTGGGCCCGACTTTCTCCGTCGTCATGCGAACCTCCTTGTCTTTCGGTAATCTTCAGCCCGGCGCGCGTATCGCGCGCCCTCACTGGCCCTGCGGCCCCAGTTCCTTCTGGGGCTGGGGCTCGGGCGCGGCGTCCGCCGGGGCGGTCTCGGGGGCGGCCGCTTCGGCCGCCGGGGTCTTGAAGCCGTAAGCCACCTCGAACTCGGCCAGCGCCTGTTCGGCCAGCGCGGCCTGCTCGGCTTCCTTGAGTTCGACTTCCTGGATGTCGATGCCGGTGGAGGCCACGCGGGCGCGGCCGGCGGCCTTGTCGCGGCGCTCGGACAGGTACTCCTCGACGCGGTTCAGGGTGTCGCCGGAACCGCCGATCTCGCTGATCATGCCGGCGGCCATCTCCTGGAGCTCCGCCTGCGCCTCGAGCATCTCGGTTTCGGACAGCATCCGCTTCAGCTTCTCGATCTTGCCCCGGGCCTCCTGCACCGCCACGTCGCGGGACTTGACCAGCTTCTTGAACGTCTCGTCGGCCACCACGAGCTGCTCGCGGTTCTCCTCGAGCTGGCTCTTGACCGTCTGCAGTTCCAAGGCCATCTGGCCGGCCACGGCGCGGTTGCCCGCCTTGAGGTTGGCGGCGATCTTGGCGGTGAGTTCCTTCTCTTTCTGCTCCAGCGACTTGACCTGCCGCATCAGGCGCTCGACGAAGCCGGCGTGGGTGGCCAGGTTGTCGTTGAAGCGCGCGATCTGCTTGCGCAAGTTTTCTTTCTCCGCCTCGATCAGGGCCTGCGGGTTCGACTTCTCCAGTCCGGAGACGAACAGGCCCACGAAGCCCCGGATCAGCGTCATGATACGTTTGAACATGTGAGCGGCTCTCCTTTCCCTCGCGGGACGATGGGTTCGAATCCGGCCGCGACGGCGGGAACGGCCGGACCGCGGCGTTCGGGTGTTGCATCGGACAGTGCTGGCATTGTACCCCACGCGCCGGGCGGTGTCAACGAGCCGCTCGGCTAACGCCCGTGTTTGCAATTAGTTGATTTTATATCAGCTCGAGGCTCGGGGTTCGGGGCTCG
>JAGOHA010000002.1:0-23698 GCA_017996395.1 Acidobacteriota bacterium
TTGCCATCCGGCACACCGAAGAACTTGGCCAACTGCTCGGTGAGATCGTCGTAATAGATGCCCAGCCGGGGTCGGCGGGCCATGAAATAGTGCCGCGGAGAACCTTCGCGTTCCTCGGCTTCACGCGGCGCTCTCGGCAGCCAATTGGGCAGCTCCGGAATCGTGAACATCGACTCGTCCGGCCCCCCGATGACGATATCGCCCTCCCGCTTGCCCAGGGTCGCCTGCAGACTCTGGCGTTTGCCGCCGCGGGCGATCTCCAGGCTCACCGTCTTGCCGGGGGGAGTCGCACGGACCAGGCCGGTCAGATGGGTGACGCCGAGCACCGGGATGCCGGCATACCGCACGATGATGTCCCCCTCCGCCAGGCCGGCTTTAGCCGCCGGCGAATCGGCCGACACCTTCACCACGTAGGCCCCCAAATCGTCCGGATCCTTCCACTCATCGAGTTCCTTCGCGTTCAGGTCGCGCAGGTTGACTCCCAGGAAAGCCCGGCTGGCGTCGCCGGACACATGAACGTACACTTGCCGGTCGCCATGATCCTGCGGCCCGGCGAACACCGGCACAGCCGCTACCGTGATCAGGACCACCGCCGTCAACACAATCAACCGTTTCATGGAGCACCTCCCGCTCTCAGCAATGAATTGTCAGTTTCTATCACGCCGCAAGGCGCGGAAGGTTCCGCCCGGGCGACCGGATCCCTTCCAGAGGCACGCCGTCTGCAACACCGGGGTGCGCGCCAGGGCCGATCCCAAGCCGTCATGCGTCGGGGTTCTGGGTTTCGCTGACCGAGTCGAAATAATCGGGGGGAACCAGGACATCGCGGGGCCGGCTGCCGATGGACTGTCCGATGATGCCCTCTTCCTCGAGGATATCCATCAGGCGCGCCGCCCGGCCATAGCCGATGCGGAAGCGGCGCTGGAGCACCGAGGTGGACGCCTTGCGGTTCTTGACCACGAACCGGGCCACCTCGTCGAACAGCGGATCGTCGCCCAACCCGTTGCCGTTGTCCGAATCCTCGGCGTTGTCTGCCTCGGGCGTGAGGAGCTCGGTGTAACTCGGCTCCCCCTGCCCTTTGAGGAAATCCACCAGTTTTTTGGTCTCCTCCTCGGAGACGAACGCGCCGTGCACGCGGATGAGCTTGGCCGAATTGGGCGGCAGAAACAGCATGTCGCCCTTGCCCAGAAGATGCTCGGCGCCGATGGTGTCCAGGATGGTCTTGGAGTCATGCCGCGACAGGAGCCGAAAGGAGATGCGCGACGGAAAATTCGCCTTGATCACGCCGGTCACCACCTCCACCGACGGGCGCTGGGTGGCGATGATCAGATGGATGCCCACCGCCCGGGCCATCTGGGCCAGACGCTGGAGGCACAGCTCCACCTCCTTGGAAGCCACACTGAGCAGCTCGGCCAACTCGTCGATGACGATGACGATCATGGGGAGCGGATCGAGGTCCTCGTTTTCCAGGCACAGCCGGTTGAAGCCGTCGATCTCCCGCACCGAGTACTTCGCCAGCAGCTTGTACCGCTCCTCCATCTCATGGACGGCCCACAGCAGCGTGTTGGCGGCGAGTTTGGCGTCGGTGACGATGGGGGTCAGGAGATGGGGGATGTCTGCGTACGCCCCCAGTTCCAGCCGTTTCGGATCGATGAAGATGAACCGGACCTCGTCCGGAGTGGCCCGGTACAGGATGGAGGTGATCATGGTGTTCAGGCCCACGCTCTTGCCCGAACCCGTCGCCCCGGCCACCAGGAGGTGGGGCATCTTCATCAGGTCGGTGATGAAGACGTCGCCGTTGATCCGCTTGCCCAGAGCCAGCGTGAGCCGGGAGCGGGAGTTCTGGACTTCCTTCGACTCGATGACCTCGCGGATGTGGATGGTCTGCCGTTGGGAGTTGGGCACCTCAATGCCGACGGTGGACTTGCCGGGGATGCGGTCGATCCGGATCGACTCCGCCCGGAGCCCCAGGCACAAGTCGTCCACCAGGGAGATCATCTTGCTGTACTTGACGCCGGGTGCCGGCTTGAACTCGAAGAGGGTGACCACGGGTCCGGGATGGATGGCGTCGATGGCCCCCTCGATGCCGAATTCCTGGTACTTGCGGATGATCTGCTGAGCTTTTTCCATCAGCTCGGTCTCGCTGATCTTGGCCACGCTGTCGGCGCGCTCGAGGATGGAGAACGGCGGCAGGCGAAAGCGTCCGATCTGGCGGCGGTTGCTGGTGTGCACGTCCGGTTCGGGCCCCGCCTCTTCGGTGAATTCGAGCGGTGTGATGGGAATGCGGAAACCGGGTTTGGCCGCCGCGGCTCGTGCGTCGCCGCCCGTGGTTGCCGCCTCCGCCGGCCTGGTGTCCCCGGCGCCGGTCGCCGGCTCAGGCTCCGCGCGCCGCTGGACCGGCTCGGTCGCCGCCGGGGGGAACGGATTCGTTTCGGCCACGGGCGCCAGAGTGTCGGTATCGACCTCGCCCGGCTGCTCCGGGCCGGCCGCGGTCTGCCGCCGGAACAAACCGCCGATCCGGCCGAAGAGCTCGCCCAGGGTCCTCGGGGTGAGCAGCATGAGCCCGGCCAGGAGGCAGGCGCCGAGCAGCAGGGCGGCGCCGCCGGTGTTCAGGTAGTACACCAGGAAATGCTTCAGGGTGCCGCCGAGTATGCCGCCCGGCGTAAAATTGGCCAATCCCACGGGTGTGGAGAACAGCAGGTCCAGCAGCCCGCACACGGCCGCCATCAGCACCACGGTCCCCAACCACTGGATGAACAGGCCCGCCATATCCCGGCTCCGGATCATCCGGACCGCCAGGAAGACCACCGGCAGGACCAGCAGGACGGCACCGTATCCGAACAGATGGCAGCAGAAATCGCTGATCCAGGCGCCGGCCCGGCCGATGAAATTCCGCGACTGGCTCAGGGTGGTGCTGACGTTGAGCGACGCGTCCTCGGGGCTGTACGTGACGAGGGCCAGCACGAAGAGGAAAACCAGGAACAGCAGCAGAAAACCGAGCAGTTCGCGGAATTTCTTTTGTTGGGAACGATTCATGACTCCCCCGCCATCAATGGCTCCGATTTTATCAGAAACAGGGGTGAAATCCAGCGTAAACCTTGACTCGGAGAGCCCTTTCTGATAGATTTCTCTGGATTTTTTGGAGGTTGGAGCGCTTTGGACCGCACCTGGCACCATCGTCTGAAAACCGCAACGACCGGTCTGGCCCTTGCCGCCGCGCTCGCCGCCGGCGCCTGCGGCGTGCGCAAGGAGACCGTGCGGGTCAGCCCCGCGTTCCAGCAGGCCCAGACGCTGAGCCGCGAGGAGCTTCTGGCCCGGTTCGACCGGCTCTGTGGCACGCCCGACACGCTGCTGATCCGGAAGACGGAATTGACCTTCTCCGCCGAATCCGCGACCCGGCAGAAACGCGAGAAGCTGCCGTCCGCCGATGCGGTGATGATCGTCAACCGGCAGGGCGACCTCCGTCTGCAGATCCACCTCCCCATGATCAAGACCACCGCCCTGGACGTCGTGGCCCGAGGGGCCCAGTTTGAGATCTGGTATCCCCGTCGCAACACCCTGTACCGCGGCGTCATGGGCGATGACCTCGCCGCCCTGCCTGAGGAACCGGCTGCCGACGAGCGCTCACCCCGCTACAACCTGTCCCAGCTGCGCCCCTGGCACATCACCCAGACATTTTTCCACCAGCGGCTCAAGCCGGATTCCCGCCTGGCCGTCACGCAGGAGGACACCGCTGTCGAGCGGTACTACGTGATCCATGAGCTGGATGTCGCGGGCGACGCGCCGCTGGTGCTCCAGAAGATCTGGCTGGAACGCTCCAGCCTCAGCATCCGCAAGAAGGTCCTGTACGGCCCCGACGGGGCGCCGGTGAGCGAGGTGAGTTACGGGCCCCACCGCCCGTTCACCTCCGGCGAGTTTCCCGCGGAGATCCGGCTCTATCGCCCGCGCGAGGGCTACCGGGTGGACTTCTCAGTCAAACGGCTGGAAGTCGATGCACCGCTCAACGACCAGATGTTCGCCCTGAGCGTTCCGGACGGCGCCATGGTGGAACAGATATCCCCCAAGTAAGAGGTACCCGTGGGCCTGATCATCGCCAACGTCAAGAAGCGTCCCACCCGGACCATCGTCAGCATCCTGGCGGTCAGCCTGGGTGTGGTGATGATCCTGCTGTTCGTCGGTCTGACCCAGGGAATGCTGAAGGACTCGGCGTACCGCACGCAGAACATCAAGGCGGACCTGCTGTTCCAACCGCCCGGATCCTCGCTCCTGCTGGCCCTCAACAACGCCACCATGCCCATCCGGATCAAGGACAAACTGCTGGAAGTCGACGGCATCCAGCACGTATCCCCCATGCTTCACCAGTTTTCCAAGCAGAGTTTCTCGCTGATTTTCGGCATCGACCCCTATTCCTTCAACCAGGTGAGCGGTGACGGCATCATAGTGATGGAGGGCCGCCTGTTCCAGGCCCCGTTCGAGTGCATCGTGGACGACGTCTACCAGCAATCCCACCATACCAGGCTCGGCGACACGCTGAACATCCTGAACCACACCTTCACGATTGTGGGCATCTTCAAGTCGGGCATCGCCGCCCGCATCCTCGTGCCGCTGGAGACGCTGCAGGACCTGAACGATTCAAAGGAAAAGGTCTCCATCTTCTACATCAAATGCGACTCGGACTCCCGAATCGAGCCGGTCTACCAGCACCTGCTCCACGTCGATCCGTTCAAGGGCTACAACGTGACGCGGGCCTCGGACATCTACAAGGTCATGGCCTCGAACCTGCCCGGCCTCAAGGAATTCACCGCGGCGATCATCGTCAGCGCGGTCCTCATCAGCTTCCTGGTGATTCTGCTCACCATGTACACCACCATCACCGAACGCACCCGCGAGATCGGCATCCTGAAATCGCTGGGCGCTTCGAAAGGTTACATCGTCAACCTGATCCTGAAAGAGTCGATGCTCCTCACCGTCGTCGGTGTCGGTGTCGGGCTGGTGCTCACCTTCCTCGCGACGCGGGTGCTGCATATGCTCTACCCGTCGCTGCCGTTCGAGATCCGGCTGGAGTGGATCATCTACGTGGCGCTCATCGCGCTGGCAAGCGGGATCCTCGGGTCCACCTACCCCGCCTACCGGGCCGCCCGCCAGGATCCCGTCGAAGCGCTCATGTACGAATAAGGTGCCGAGCCGCCTTTCATCTTGAACGGGCGGACAAATCAAAATATACTGGTGTGTCACGTTTTCAACGGATTGAATCGATGCAAGATATCGTCACTATCAGCAACCTGACCAAAATTTACCGCATCGGCAAGGTGGACGTGCCGGCGCTGCGCGGGGTTGACCTGCGGATCAAGCGCGGGGAATTCATCGCCATCATGGGGCCGTCGGGTTGCGGTAAATCCACCCTGCTGCACATCATGGGCGGCCTGCTCAGCCCGACTTCCGGCGACGTCCTGATTGAAGACCGGAATCTGGCCCGCTGCTCGGACCGCGAGCGGACCGAGATCCGCCGGGCCAAGATCGGTTTTGTCTTCCAGCGGTTCAATCTGTTCTCGACGATCTCCGCCCGGGAGAACCTCCAGCTGGCGCGCCAGATCCGCGGCAACGGGACGTACGACACCCACACCGTGGAGGAGATCCTCGGCATTCTGGGCCTGCAGGACAAGATGGACCACAAACCGCTGGAGCTGTCGGGCGGCGAACAGCAGCGAGTGGCGCTCGCCCGGTCGCTCATCAACCGGCCCGCTCTCATCCTCGCGGATGAACCCACAGGCAATCTCGATACCGTGAACTCGCAGATCGTCCTGACGATGCTCCGGGATCTCAACCTCCGGTTCAACCAGACCGTGGTCATGATCACCCACAACTCCGAGGCGGCGTCTTACGCGCATCGGATCGTGGAAATGCGGGACGGCCAGATCCTGCGCCAGCCCCGCAACGAACTCCTCGTGGAACACGAGGATATTTTCAGTCGCTGAGCGACAGGCGCACGGCATGGGCAGAATCAAGAGTCTGTTGCACAATATTTTTCTATGGAAGTATGAGCGCGGCAGCATCGCCTACGACATCATCGTCATCCTCATCCTGTTGTTCATCTTTCTGGTGCCGCACAGCTGCTTCGAGCGGCGGGCCAAGCCGAACCCGGCAGCCACTCACACCCCGGCCGCGCACCTCCACCTCATTTGGTAACCTCGAGGCCACACATGAAACGCATGGTTCTGGCCGGCTTGTTGTTCCTGTTTGCGGCGCTGAGCGTCCCCGCAGCCGCCGCGGGCGACAGCGCCAAGCTGGACCGGGTGCTGCGGAAGCTCAATCAGCTCAACAAGGTGCTGCGCACTTTTCAGGCCGACATCATCCAGCGCAAGTATCTCAACATCATCCAGGAATACGACGAGCTCGAAAAGGGTAAATTCTACTTCAAGAAAGAGACCGACGGGATCTACCTGAAGAAGGAAATCGAGGAACCCCGCAAGACCATCCTGCTGGTCACTCCCCGGGAGATCCTGGTGTTCTACCCCAAGAAAAACCAGGCGGTCCAGCGCAAGATCGACGAGTCGCAGGCGCGCTACGCCAACTTCGGCATCGGCACTTCGGTGGACGATCTCAAGAGCAATTTCGACATCACCTACCTCCACGACGAAGTGGAGGGGAAGATGGTTTACCATGTGCTTACGCTGCACCCGAAAAGTCCCAAACTGAAGTCGTATTTCAAGAGCCTGAACCTGTGGATCGAAGCCGGCACCGGCATTCCGGCCCGCCAGCGGATCGAGGAACCCAACGGCGACTACACGGATATCCAATTCCGGAAGATCGAGATCAACAAGAAGGTGAAGGACAAGACGTTCGAGCTCAAGATGCCCCGAGACGTCGAGTTCATTTCATGAGTGCCGGCCGCGGTCCGGACGGACTCGTCCGTCAGACTGCCGCCGGACGGGTCACACACCAATCGTACGGATGATTTCAGGAAAGAACGCATGACCTACTGGTACTGGCTGGTCCCCGCCATCCTGCTGCTGGCCTTGAGTCTGTTGACCCGCTTCCGGCCGCTGCTGTCGCTGAGCGGCGGTTGCCTGCTTGCGTCGGCCGCCGCGTACCTGCGCGCGCCCGCCTGGGGCCAGTGGCTGGCCGTTGCGGGCGGCGTTCTGATTCTGGAACCGTTCACCCGCTGGCTGTTCCGGCGGTGCATCCAGCCGGCGGACGACCCGAAGATCCAGGCCATCGTCGGCCGGACTGGAAGGCTGCGCGACATCGTCGATCCGCATGCCGGGCTGTTCATGCTCCATTGCGAGGGCGCCGACTGGATCGGCCTGCCGGAACAGCCGGGCTCCGTCGCGCTCGGCGACACCGTCGAGGTGGTCGGCGCCGCCGGCAAGCGGGTGCTCATCCGCAAGCTGGAATCCACGAAGTGACAGTCACATCAACCTGCAGGAGAGCCATGCGATGAAAGACCGAATTCGTCATCCCAAACTGTTCGACAAAATTTCCACGGCGGAGGAAGCCGCCGGCCTGATTCAGAACGGCATGAATGTCGGCTGCAGCGGTTTCACCCCGGCCGGCTACCCCAAGCTGGTACCCAAAGCCCTGGCCGAGCGGATCAAGCGGACCGGCGAGCAGACGCGCATCAACCTGTTCACCGGCGCCAGCGTCGGTGACGAGCTCGACGGAGCGCTGGCGGAGGTGGGCGCCATCGACCGCCGGATGCCCTACCAGTCCAACAAGAAGCTCCGCGACCAGATCAACGCCGGGACAACCCGGTTCTACGACCAGCACCTGAGCCATGTATCCTCGGAAATCCGCTACGGTTACTTCGGTCCCATCGACGTGGCCGTGATCGAAGCCCATGCCATCACCGAGGAGGGGCACCTCGTCCCCTCGACCAGTATCGGGATCTCCCCCACGCTGTGCCGTCTCGCCAAAACGATCATTGTGGAATTGAACACGACGCACCCGCTGGAACTGGAAGGGATCCACGACATCTACGTGCCCCAGGACCAGCCCGACCGGCAGCCCATCCCCATCGTGAAGGCGTCCAACCGGATCGGCAAGCCTTTCATGGTCACGGACGTCGACCGCATCCGCCATATCGTCGTCTCCGACAAGCCGGACAGCCACGGCTCCTTCACCCCCTGCACCGATGCGGAAAAACGCATCGCCGAGCTGATCATCGATTTCATCACTCATGAGATCCGCTCCGGGCGGATGCCCAAAGGCCTGCCATGGCAATCCGGCGTGGGCGGGGTGGCCAACGCGGTGCTGCAGGGGTTCCTCAACTCCGAATTCCAGAACATGGAATTCTATTCCGAGGTCATCCAGGACTCCGTGCTCGACCTGATCGACGCCGGCAAGGTCGTCTTCGCCTCGGGCACGTCCATCACACTATCGGCCGAAGGCGAGAAGCGGTTTCATCAGGACATCGCCAGGTACAAGCGCCACATCCTGTTGCGTCCGCAGGAACTGTCCAACAATCCGGAGATCATCCGCCGGCTGGGCGTCATCGCCGTCAACACCGCCCTGGAGGCGGACATCTACGGCCACGTGAACTCCACCCACGTCATGGGCACGCACCTGATGAACGGCATCGGCGGCAGCGGCGATTTCGAGCGCAACGCATACCTGTCCATTTTTGTCACGCCTTCCATCGCCAAGGGCGGCAAAATCTCCAGCATCGTGCCGTTCGTCACCCATTTCGACCATTCCGAGCACGACGTCAAGGTCGTGGTGACAGAACAGGGTCTGGCCGACCTCCGGGGCAAATGCCCCCGCGAGGTGGCGCCGGAGATCATCCGCAAGTGCGTTCACCCCGATTACCGCGACGAGATGATGGATTACTACGAGCGCGCCTGCCGCGAGGTGGGCGGTCACGAGCCGCACCTGATCCGCGAAGTGTTCCAGATGCACACGCGCTACATGGACACCGGCGACATGCGCAAACCGCGGTAGCCGGTTTCGCCGGCTCCGGCCGGCTGTCAGCGACCTGAACATAGCAAGCGGCCGGGTCTCCGTGACCCGGCCGCCCGTTTTTCGGTCCCTGCGACAGCGCTCAGGCCGCTTTGAACCAGTGGATGATCTCCTTGACCGATGGCCGCTTGCCGTACATGAGCACGCCGATGCGGAAGATCTTGGCCACCGCCCACATCAGGCCCACCATGAACGCCACGCTCAGGACGATCGACAGCAGGATCTGCCACAACGGCGGGGTCAGCACCAGGATCCGCATCATCATCACCATGGGCGTGAACACGGGAATCAACGAGATGATCACCGCGATGAGCGAGTCGGGGTTGGAGATGAAGAACATCGTGCTGACCATGGGAATGACCAGCAGCATGATCACCGGCCCCTGCATGTTCTGAGCGTCTTCCTCCGTGGAGCAGAGCGATCCGATGGCCAGGAACATCGCCGAGAAGATGAAGTAGCCCAGCACGAAGAAGATGACGAAGTACACGAGCGACATGGGATTGATCGCGGCCAGCCCTTCGGCGAGCTCCGGGCTCATCTGCGCGGCCGTGACCGCCCCGTACGCCGCGATGACGCCGCCGGTCAGGGAGTAGACCAGCATCTGGGTGAGCCCCACCAGGCCGATGCCGATGAGCTTGCCGGTCATGATCTGCTTCGCCGTGAAGTTGGCCAGCAGCACCTCCATGATGCGGGTGGTCTTCTCCTCGAGGATGCCGCGCAGGTTGGCAATCCCGTAAACCAGCAGCGACACGTACAGGATCATCACGAAGGTGAAGGTGATGAAGATCGAGGAGCCGAGATTGCTCTTCTTGCTGTCGCCGCCGGCGGCCACCTGGAACGTGACCAGTTCCACGCGGCGGATCCACTCGCGGATCTTTTCCGGGGGGGCGTCGATGTTGTTGCGGGTGAGCCGGTCGGCGACGACGATGGGATTCAGCCCACCCTGCAACCCGCGGATGACCGTCAGGTTGTTGACGTTGCGCCCGAAATAATGGAAATTGTCTTCCGCGTCGAAGTCGGGCCCGACGATGAGGCACCCCTCGAGCTTTTTGTTTCCGATCTCCTGCTTGATGCCAGCCAGGGTGGCTTCCAGGTCGGCTCCGGCCTCGCGGCGCTCGATGATGAACGGGCTGGGCTCGTCTTTCGACGTCTCCGCCTGTGCGTTTTTCAGGTTTTCCTTGAGCGGTTCGAACACCTTGCCGCTCCGGTCGATCACGGCGATCCGCAGCTCCTTGTCCAGCGACACCTGCATCAGCAGACCCGGCACGAAGAGCATGGCCAGCATCAGCACCGGCATCAGAACGGTGCCGATCCAGAAGCTCTTCTTGGTGACCCGCTCCAGGTATTCCCGGCGGATGATTTCCCAGGTTCTAGTTTTCATGGCTGTCTCCCTTGACTCGTTCGATGAAGATGTTGCGGAGCGTGGGAGCCACCTGCTCGAACTTGCGGATCGTCAGGCCCGGCTGGCGGACGAGGTCTTCGAGCAGCCGCCCTGATGGCTGGCTGTCCTGGAGGCGGACCTCGGCGTAGTTCTCATACAATTCAGCCTCGGCCACGTACTCCAGCTTCTTGAGGAATTCCAACGGCCCCGAGGCGTCGATGAGGATGGAGCTGTGGCCGTAGCTCTCCTTGACGTGGTGCAGGTCGCCCTCCACGACGACGCGCCCCTTGTTGATGAGGCAGATGGAGTTGCACATCTTCTCGGCTTCCTCCATGTTGTGGGTGGAGAAGATCACCGTGGTGCCCCGGTTGTGGAGCTCCAGGAAGATGTCCTTCATCAATTGCAGATTGATGGGATCCAGTCCGCTGAACGGCTCGTCCAGGATGAGGAGCTCCGGCTCGTGCAGGATGGTGGAGATGAGCTGGATTTTCTGCTGCATCCCCTTGGACAGCTCCTCCACCTTCTTGCGGGCCACGTGGGGCAGCTCCACGCGCTCCAGCCAACCGTTCACACGCTCGGCCGCCGCTTTCTGGCCGAGGCCGTGGGAGCGGGCGAAGAACATCAGCAGGTCGCGAACCTTCATCTTCCGGTACAGTCCGCGCTCCTCCGGCAGGTAGCCGATCCGGTCGCGCGCCCGGTCGTCGAGGGGGTGGCCGAACACGTCGATCGCCCCTTCATCAGGCAGAAAAATGCCCAGGATCATGCGGATGGTGGTGGTCTTACCGGCGCCGTTGGGGCCCAGCAGGCCATAGATCACGCCCGGCGGCACACCCATCTCCACGCCGTCGACCGCGTAGAAATTGCCGAACCGCTTGCGCACCGATCGCACGGATACAATCACGCGGGGTTACCTCCTCGGTTCAGGTTGGGATCATGTTGACGGATTCTGTTTGCCATCGCGGCATTCTATTTCATGGGCACCGGGAATACAACCGGCACGAACAGCCGGATCAACTTGGGGCCTTGCCCGAATCCAGCTCCCGGATTCTCTCCGGCCTCCCCCAGGCGGTGTAGAGTTCGGTGAGCAGCTCGCGGATCCGTTCGGTCAGACGGTGCTCTTCGCCCAGGCTCGACCGCGCGGTCGCATATGCCGGCCGCAGCAACGCCTCCGCCTCGGCAAACTGCCGCCGGCCCTTGCTGCATTGCGCCAGCGTCATCTTCAGACTGAGGATCACCTCGTGGCCCGGCGGCCATATCGCGCCGCCCCGTTCCAGCGCCGAGCGGGCAAGATCTTCCGCTTCGGCGAAGGCGCCCCGGCGGACAAGTTGAACGGTCAGATTGAGGGTTTCGATGATCGTGCCGGGATGGTTCGGTCCCTGGGTCCGCTCCCGAATGGCCAGATTCTCCCGGATGATCTTTTCCGCCTCCGGACCGCGTCCCTCCTTCGACAGGTTGAGCGCCAGCCCTGAGAAAGCGTTGAGCACGGCGTTATGCTCGCGTCCCAACTGCTTCGCACAGAGGTCCAGCACGCTCATCAGGGCCGCCGTGGCTTCGGCTGGCCGGCCCCGCAGACGAAGCACGTTGGCGAAGGTGTTCGTCAGCATCAGTTCGACGAGCGTGCCGCGTTCCGGGCGGCGGGCCATGATATCCAGCCCCCGGCGGACGCTGCGTTCGGCGTCGTCGAGTCGCCCGAGCGCCAGTTGGGCGTTGGCCAGCGTGAACAGATCCGTCGCCACGACCGTGTGCTCCGGGCCAAACTGTTTCTCATGGGCGGCGAGGGCGTGCTCCATGAGCGGGACGGCCTCGGCGTTCTTGCCGCGGTATGTCAGGATGGACGCCAGCACGCCCTCGGCGTCGAGCACCTCCGGATGGTCCGGACCCAACCCCGGCGAGGCAGCCGCCAGTGCCTGGCGGGCGAACCTCTCCGCCTCTTCCAGCCGGCCCTGTTCCTGACTCGACGTGGCCAGCCGCAGACAGGTCTTGGCGCGGGCCGTCGGCGTTTGCCAGAACTCCAGAGTTTCCCGATAGATCATCTCCGCGCGGGCCGGATCCCCCTTGGCCTGCCAGAAATCCCCCCATCGTTCGAGGGCAGTCAGCCGTTCCAGGCCAGCCGGGGCTTGCAAGGCCTTCAAGCCCTCGACCGCCTGCTCGTGCAGCGGCTGGGCCTGGTCCAGACGGCCCTGGATGGTGTAAAGCAGCGCGAGGTCGGATACGGTCATCAGGGTGTCGGGATGCCGAAGACCCAGAGTCCGGCGGCGCAGTTCCAGCGCCGCGTTGAGCTGGGCGGCGGCGTCCTCAAACTGTCCCAGGACCATGTACGGCCTGGACAGGGCCATGCGCACGGCGGCTTTGGTCTCAGAGTCCAAGGTGGTGTCGTTGTCCAGGTTGATCGTGGCCCGTCGCAGCAGGTCCGCCACCCGCACCTCCCGGCCGTCCAGGTACGGATCCGGGGATTGGAGCATCCCGGTGAGAAACGCCGTCACCTCCTCGGCCCGCTGGGCCTGGCGCCGGGCCTCCTGCTCCGCGCGGCGGGCCTGCAGCAGGGCTGCGGTCGTCCCCGCCAGACCGAGCAGCAGGGCGGCCGCGGTGGCGGCGGTGGCGATGACCGCCGGTCGGTGCCGCCGGACGAATTTGCGGAAACGGTAGCCCCACTCGGGCGGTCCGGCGACCACCGGCTGGTGATTCAAATGGCGCTGGATGTCGGCCGCCATCTCCGCCGCAGTGGCGTAGCGGCGGTTCCGGTCCTTGGCCATGGCCTTCATGGTGATCCAGTCCAGGTCGCCGCGCAGGTCCCGGGCCAGCGCTCGCGGCTCGGCGCCCCGCCGGCCGGCCACCTCGGCCGCCGCCTCACCCAGCGTGCTGAGTCGGGAGCTCGGCGTGGGCGGCTCCACGTCGCGGATCTGCCGCTGCACCTCGGAGTAGCCCTTCTGCCGCGCCTCCGTCAGGTCGAAGGGGAGCCGCCCGGCCAGCAGCTCGTAGAGCAGGACCCCGAGGCTGTAGATGTCGCTGCGCGTGTCCACGTCGAGGGCGCTCATCTCCGCCTGCTCCGGGCTCATGTAGGCCGGCGTGCCGATGAGCTGGCCGATCTCGGTGTGGACCTCGCGGTCGGTGAGGCGCCGGCCGGTGGCCTTGGCCACGCCGAAATCGATCACCTTGGGAACCGCCTGCCCCTCCCGATCCGTCACGAGAACGTTCGACGGCTTGATGTCCCGGTGGATGATCCCCTTGAAATGGGCGTGCTGGATGGCATGACAAATTTGCATGAACAGCTCGAGGCGCTGGCGGGTGTTGGCTTTCCGCACGTCGCAGTACGCCGTGACGGGCACTCCCTGGACGAACTCCATGACGAAGTAGGGCCGCCCGTCGGGCGCGGTGCCGGCGTCGAAGACCTGGGCGATGTGCGGGTGGCTCATGAGGGCCAGCGCCTGACGCTCCGACTCGAAGCGGGCGACCACCGCCTCGGAATCGCCGCCCCACCGCATCAGCTTGAGCGCCACGCGGCGGCTCACCGGCTCGCGCTGCTCGGCCAGATACACCACCCCCATCCCCCCTTCCCCGAGCCGGTCGAGGATGGCATAGGGACCGATCCGATCGTCCGGGCCCAGGGCCGGCCGCAGCGCCGGACCGCTCCGCTCCACCCGCTCGGTGGGCGCCTCACCGCCGGCGGGACACGGATCCGGGCGGTCGGAATGCGTGACCATCTCAACCTCCGGTCAAACAGGGTGACGGGGCCTCGAGGTTCTGCTGGATCGAATCGCTTTGAGTGCCGGGCAACCGCTGGCTCCATTGTGGGCCATCGGCGGTGGCACCGCAACCGTAAAATGGCGGCCACGACCGGCCGGGAGTGCCGAAGTCTGCCCGGATGCTGCGCAGTTCGGAGAGTCGTCCGGTTTTCAGCGCGCCGCCCGGGAGCGGTTGGCTCCCTTGACGGCCGCCTCGATTCGCCGGATCAGGCGATCCAGGCGGGGCACGATCTGGGCCGTGGCACTGTGCGGGTTGAAACGCAGCTCGTAGTACAGGTCGGTGAACTCCAGGACCAGCCCGGCCGGCAGGGCGTCACCCACTCGCCGGGCGAACTCGAGCGGCGTCTCGCGCGCCTCCTTCCGGAAGCCGGCCCGGGCCGCCAGTTTCAGAAAACGCTGATAGACCAGCCCGGCGGTCCGGCCAGTCCCGCTCTCGCGACGCAACCGCCGGCCGGAGTCGCCGAACCGCCGCCGCAGCCCCCACAGCGCCCCGAGAACCAGCAGAACCGCCGCGCCCGCCGCCGCGAGCGCGCCGCCCCGCGCCTCCGCCAGATCGGCGGCGCGGAGCCACGCCACGGCCAGCCGATCGTTCAGCCACTCCTGAATCCGCTTGAGCGTCCGGGCTACGGTCTGCCGCCAATCCGCCGCGCCCGACCGGAGGGAGCGGAGGAGCTGCACCTGGTCGGAGATGTCGTAGTTGACCACGTCCTGGATCCAGAGAAACTCCACCGATTCGAACAGGTTCTCCAGAAACGCCAGGTAGCGGGACCGGTCCGGCTCCCGCACCGGCGGCGTGGCGTCGAACTCCACCCAGCCGGACTTGACGAAACAGGCCTCCACCCAGCTGTGGGCATCGGATTGCCGGACGACGATGACGCCGTTGAACGGATTGATATCGCCGCGCTGAAAACCGTTGACCACCCGCGCCGGGATCTTGGCATACCGCATCATGATGGCCAGGGCCGAGGCGAAGTACTCGCAGTGGCCGCGCTTCATGTCGAAAAGGAAAAACTCCACCGGGTCACGGTCCGGTGGACAGGGTTCCATCTCCAGCGAATAGCCGTAATTGTTGCGGAGGTAGGCCTCCAGCGCGCGGGCCTGCAGGAAGGGTGAATCGATGCCACGGATGACGTCGGCCACCCGCTGGGCGATCCGCGGCGAGTATTGCGGGATCTCCAGCAGCGTCGTCGAGAGGCCGAGCGGATAGCCGGCCGGCGCCTGGCCGAGATCCGCCTCGCTGTACCGGTGAATGTCCGAGTAGCCGGCGTAGCGGAATTTCTGATAATGCTCGTACCCCTTGGTGGGCGTGCCCGTGCAGGTCAGCGAGACGCTCCGGACATCGCGGGTGAGAGCCAGCTGCCGGTGGGCCAGGAACAGCACCTGCGACGTGATGGGCTCGAGGAACACCTCCTGGTACAGCAGCCGCTCGGGGCTGTGCCGTCGGGCCAGCGGATAGAGCCCCTCCGGGCTGAGCGCTACCAACTGTTTCCAGGGCACCGACAGACCCCACCCGCGCCCGTCGTACCGGTCCAGCGCGATGCCCTTCCATTTCAGGTCCGGCGGCAGCCGATCCGGCTCCGGATCGGTGCGAATCCGCATGACCACCGCGTCGTTGAGCTTGATCGAGGTGACGTCGCCGAGTTCGGTGGTGTCGGAAAACCCGCTGATTTCCTGGCGATCCGACAGGTTCAGCTGCCACATGCCGAAAGACAGCCGGGGCAGGATGGTGAACAGCGGGATCGTCAGACCGATCATCAGCACATAGATCAGCCCGCCCAGCGCGGAGACCAGCCCCGCCGACACGTTGATCCGGCCGGGCGAGGCCGGTTCCAGCGGCGACCGCGGTGTCTCGTCAACATCCGTATCGCCGCGATGGGAGAAGTAGATGGAAGCTGTCCGGATCTCGAACAGCATCAGCGTCAGAATCCCCGCGATCATGAACCAGGACGCGAACAGGGCGAAGCCGATGTCGATGGTGAAGGTCGTGGAGACCAGCAGATATCCGAACGCGATTAGGAACAGGTACAGGTAGTCCCGCGCCGTGCGGGCGGTGAACAGCTTCAGGATCGACACCGCCATGGCCACGTGGATCACCGCCAGGGTGAATTCACCCGCCACCAGGAGAAAATCCACCGCGAAGCCGATCACGAACACGATAAAAATCACCAGCATCGAGCTGCGCGAAAACCCGGCATGGCGGCGCGAGACCTCCTCCCCCTTGACGTAGGCCGCTGCCAGAGCCGCCAGATAGACGGCGCAGGTGAGCCAGCCGAGTTTGCCGGTGAAGGCCAGCGCTCCGAATCCCGACAGGAGCAGCTGGTAGAACACCGTTTTGAAGAGGCGCCGGTATTTCATATCTGGTTCAGGTCCAGGTAGCCGTCCAGGTGCGGCGCGAGCCGGAAAAACACCGCCGGACTCCTGAAGGAGCACAGGATCAGGCTGCCGGGCGCTTCCTCGGACAGCCAGGTCTCAAACGGATCGCCGTTGAGGGGGTGCGCGCCGGGCGCATCCGCCACCGGGCGGAGGTAAGACAGCGCCAGATCCTCCAGCACGGACGGCAGATCGCGGCGCGCGCCCGCCTCCGGCGGACGGCTGTGACTGGGCACGACCCGCACACTCTTGCCGCGCTGGTACAGCTCCATGGCCAGCGTGGCCAGGAATGACATGGCCCGTTCGTACCGCGCCCGCACCTCGTCCAGGTCACCCGGATAGCCCTCGTCGAGCACCAGGACGTAGGATTGGAGGGTCTCCGTGCTGTACTCCTTGACCAGGTAGCGTCCCACCCGGGCCGAAGCCTTCCAATGGATGTGGCGGACATCCTCGCCGGGGACATACTCCCGCAGCGCGAAGAGTTCCGCGCCCAAGCCTTTCCGCAGGATCGGGATGGTCTCCAGCTGGTGTTCCAGGGAGGATTGGAAATCGCCTTTCTCCAGCAGCTCGGGATAGACGACGAGTTCGCCCGCCGCCTGGATCTTGCGCCCCTTGCGGAAGAAACCGAATGGGAATGCGGTCAGCACCTCGATGGCGTCGATCCGGTAAAGGCCGCGGTGCAGGAACCGCACCTGGAAGGACTGGGTGTCGGTGCCGCGCGGCGGCAGGTACGGGAAGTAGGCCACGGTCCGCATGCAGGGGACACCGCGCGCCTGAAGCGCCTGCGTGTCCAGCCGCTTCGGCTTGGTCTCGGCCAGCCCGGCGGCGGCCAGCCAGGTCTTGTTGACCAGGTGGCCTTCCACGCCCACGGAAAACGCCGGGAACCAGCGCTTGGCGTTGAGCAGCCGCAGGCGGCAGCTGGTGAATTCCCCGGCGAAGATCGAATCCTGGTAATCCACCGCCACCCGCAGGCTGGACAGCAGGATGCGGGACAGCTCGCCGGACACGGCGATCGCCGAGATCATGAACGCCAGCACGATGTACAGCAGGTTGTTGCCGGTGTTGACCGCGGCGACGGCGATCAGGAAGATCAGCCCGATGTAAATCCATCCCGCCTGGGTGATTCGGAACAGGATCGACAGCCCCGCGCTGCGCAGGGCGTTGCGGGCCAGCACGGGCACGAAGAGCACCACTTCCGCCAGCAGGCAGATCATGCCGGCCAGCGCCAGAAAGAACCCCGGCCGGCGCAGCCCCTGGCGGAACATGGCCACCGCCAGCTGGAGGCAAACCAGCGACAGGCCGGACAGCACCAGCGACCAGAAGAACGGTCGTTTCAGGTTCCAGATGGACGCTTTCATCGGGCTCCGCGACGGACTCAGACCGGGACCGGGATACCCCCGATCAATTCGGCGATGACGGCCTCGGCCTCTTCCCGGATATCCATCAGGTGGGCGTATTTCTTTTTCAGGATGACGCGGTGGGAGAGAACGGGCACGGCCACGTGTTTCACGTCATCGGGGATGCAGTAGGACCGGCCGGACAGGAACGCCTGGACCTGGGCGGACCGGTACAGCGCCAGCGAGCCGCGCGGGCTCACCCCCACCTGGATGGCCGGAGAGCGTCGGGATGCGGTGACGATCTCCATGATGTAGTCGAGGAGGCTTTCCTCGACCTCCACCTGCCGCGCGCGATGGCTGAGCGCCTGAACTTCCGCCACACCGATCGCCGGGGCCAGACGTTCCACGGCCTCCGGCCCTCGGCTCTGCAGCAGGATGCGGCGCTCCTCGCTGGGATCGGGGTACCCCACGCGGATTCGCATCAGGAAACGGTCCAGCTGCGATTCGGGCAGCGGGAACGTGCCGTGGTACTCCACGGGATTCTGGGTGGCGAGCACCAGGAAGGGCGCCGGAAGCTGGTAGGTGACGTTGTCCATGGTCACCCGGCGCTCGTTCATGGCCTCGAGCAGGGCGCTCTGGGTCTTGGGCGTCGCGCGGTTGATCTCATCAGCCAGTACGACGTTGGCGAAGACCGGGCCCTTCTTGAACTGGAACTCGCCGGCTTCGGGGAAAAAGACGGAGACGCCCAGGATGTCCGACGGCAGCAGGTCGCTGGTGAACTGGATGCGCTTGAACGTCCCGTCGATGGAACGGGCCAGCGCCTGCGCCAGCGTGGTCTTCCCCACGCCCGGCACGTCCTCGATGAGGAGGTGGCCCTCCGCCAACAGGGCCAGCACGGCCAGTTGGACGACATCCTCCTTACCCAGCAGCACGGAACCGATGTTGTCGATCAGGGCGCGAATCTGTTCCAGGTCCTGGCCGTTGGCTGTCATCGCACTCCTGTGCTAGACCCTGAAATTCAGCACCTTCGACCCCTTGCCCACGTCGAGGTGGAATTTCAGCGCCCGGGTGATGTAGATCTTGGCATTGACGATCGCATCCAGCAGCGGCATCCCCTTGGCCAGCCCGGCGGTGATCGCCGCCGAGTAGGTGCAGCCCGTGCCATGCGTGTCGCCCACGGGTATCCGTTTTTCTTTCAGGAAGACGAATTCTTTGCCATCGAAGAACAGGTCAGTGGCGTCATCCAGAAGATGCCCGCCCTTGATCAGGACATTCCGTACACCGGTCTGATAGATCTGGATGGCCGCCTCTTTCATGTCGTCGAATGTGGTCAAGGTGAGACCGGACAACTGGGCCGCCTCCGACAGGTTCGGCGTGACCAGCAGCGCGTGTCCCATGAGGCGGCGGAGCGCGTCCAGGGTGGTCTCGACCACCAGCTTGTCGCCGCTGGTCGCAATGAGCACCGGATCCACCACGAGTTGCTTCAGCTTGTACTGCTCCACCGCGGCCACGATCACATCGATGGCGGCTGTGGTCGGGATCATGCCGGTCTTCAGCGGCTGGGGTCCCAGGTCGTCCAGCACCATGGTCAGCTGGCGCCGGATGAAATCCGGCTCCACCGTGAGGATGCCATCCACTCCCGTGGTGTTCTGGGCGGTGAGCGCGGTGATCACGGCGCTGCCGTAGACATCGAAGCTGGAGAACGTCTTCAGGTCGGCCTGGATCCCGGCCCCGCCGGAGGGGTCGGATCCCGCCACAGTCAACGCTTTGAATACACGGGGTTTGACCAGGATGGACCGGAAGGGCCGATGGGAATCGATGAGGTTTTTGATCTTGCGTTCGGCGTTCATGGGAGCTCCTCGGGATGGCGCTCAGAGCCCATGATACGATACGTGCGGCCAATTGGAAAGGGGATTGCACCGCGCCCTCCGTCTGCACCGGTTTCACCCCGCCCCGACACTTCTTGACTCGATTTTCGATAAATGACACAAACATGTTTTACTGGCTTGACGAGATTTGCTAGAATGAGATAGCTTTCTTGATGTTGCACAGAATTCAGTTCCGAATATGAGGAGGTCGCGATGGAAGAGAGAAGCAGGTGGGGAGATCGGACGTTGTACTTCCTTCTGGGCGGATTTGTGGGCGCCACCGTCGCCCTGTTGTTCGCCCCGCGTTCGGGCGAGGAGACCCGCGAGCTGATCGCCACCAAAGTCAAGGACGGGACGGAGGCGCTCAAGGATCATCTCCAGACCGCCCGCCAGAAACTCGTGGAAACGAAGGACAAGCTCGAGTCCGACACCGCCGACTTGATCTCCCGTGGCAAGGAAATGGTTGCCCGTGAGAAAGAAGTCATCAGTGCCGCCATCGAAGCCGGCAAGCAGGCCTACAAGGAAGAGAAAGAATCCGTCAAGAAGAAGATCTGATTCCGATACCCTGACAGGAAACCGGATATGGAAATGACGCTTTTGGTCCTGATTCTCGCCATTCAATCGACCGCGATGGTGGTGTTGACCGTCGTCGCGTTCCGCGCCACCCGCAAATTGGAAGAGAGCGCGCGCAAGCTGGATCGCTTTCTCGAGGATTCCGCCCCGAAAGTCACCGAGGTTCTGGACGGCATGGGCGAATTCGTGAAGGCCGTCCGCCCGGTGGGCGAGCAGCTTGTGGACATCAGTCTGAACCTGAAGGAGGTCTTCCAGACCACCCGCGAAACCACCGAGGACATCGCCGGTTTCCTCCACGAGACCACGGCTGCCGCCCGGCAGCAGGTATCCAAGATCGACAACGTCCTGACGGACACCGTCAAAAAGATGGAACTCGTCACCACGTCCATCACCAACAACCTGCTGAACCCGTTGGCGGAGATCTCGGCGGTGGTCAAAGGCGTACGCGCCGCGATGATGTATCTGCGGGGCGACCGGCGCCACCGGGACGTCAACCAGGCGATCGCCGACGAAGAGATGTTTATCTGAACGCTACCGCGGGGGACGCCCGCGCGGCGTTCCCCATCCCCTCACCCGTGAACGACTCACCGGAATCCTGACAGCGGCCGTTTGTCGGTCAGCGACCGGATACGATGGCCACGCCCGAGCTGGTGCCGATCCGCGTCGCTCCCGCCTGGATCATCTCCACCGCCGTGGAGTAGTTCCGGATGCCGCCCGAGGCCTTCACCTGCAGGGCGTCGCCCACCGTCTCGCGCATCAGCCGGACGTCGGCCACCGTGGCGCCGCCGGAGGCGAAACCCGTTGACGTCTTGACAAAATGGGCCCCGGCCTTTTTTGACAGCAGGCAGGCGGTGACTTTCTCGTCCCGGGAGAGCAAGCACGTCTCCAGGATGACCTTGACGATGGCGCCCTGTTCCCGCGCCGCCTGCACGACGGCCCGGATGTCGCTCTCGACGAAGTCCATCTCGCCGCCTTTGAGCGCGCCCACGTTGATCACCATGTCGACTTCGGCGGCGCCGTCCGCGATCGCCCGGCGCGCCTCCGCGACTTTCAGCTCCGTCACCATCGCCCCGAGGGGAAAGCCGACCACCGCGCACGTTTTGACCGCGGAACCCCGCAGGATCTCGGCCACCAGCGGCACCCAGCAGGCGTTCACGCAGACCGCGGCGAACCCGTACTGCAGGGCCTCGCGCGCCAGCTTGACGATGTCGTCACGTACCGCGTCCGGCTTCAGGATGGTGTGATCGATCATGCCCGCCAGAGTCGCCGGCTGCGGCCCGCCGGCGGCGGCCGGCGAAGCGGCCGGCCCGGCGGCGCGTCGGGCCAGCTCCCGCATCACCTCGTCCGTGATGCGGTCGACCAGGCGGTTCAGGTCGGGGAGAGGCTTCATGGCTCAGTCCTTGAGGTACTTTTTCTCGATCTCACCGATCAGGCGGACGCGGCGGGCGTGCCGCTCCTCACCGTACGGGGTTTCCAGCCACGTCCGCACGACGGCCATCGCGTCGGCCGGCTGGAGCATCCGCCCGCCCAGCGTGAGGACATTGGCGTAGTTATGCTCCCGGCTGTTGCGGGCGGTGGCGGCGTCATAGCAGAGGGCGGCCCGGATTCCCGGCACCTTGTTGGCCGCAATGCAGGAGCCGATGCCGGCGCCGTCGACGATGATGCCCAGGTCCTGGTGGTTGTCAGCCACGGCCCGAGCCACCTTGTGGGCAAACTCCGGATAGTCGACGGCGCTGTCGGTGTGGGTGCCGTAGTCGAAAAACGGATACCCCCACTCCTGGAGCCATTGTTTCACCGCCTCCTTCAGCGCAAACCCGCCGTGGTCGGAGCCCACCGCAACGGTGGGACGTCCGGTTTCACCCTCGATGCGCAGCCGGAGCCGGCGCTCGCGGACGATGTCATGAACAAGGGGAGAGACGATCGTGCCGGGTGTGATCACCACGTCCGTCTGCGGGGCGATCTCCGCCAGGTCGGCGGCGGTGAGCACCTTGCCCGCGAAGCGGAACTCCCGCAGGCAGTTCCCGGTGGGCGGCGGCGCCGGAGCCGATGCCGGTCCCGCACTTGCGGGCGGTGGCGGTGCGGCGGATGCGGCGGACACCACCGGTACGCTTGTCGCGGCGGGCGCCTGGACGCGCTCCACCTCCCGCCGGACGATTTCCTGGATGAGCTGCCGCAAGGAATCGGGTTCCATATGTGCCCCTATTATACCGGAGGCTGTTCCGCGAGCAACTGGAATCCTGTGGCGGTGGGCTCAGCGGTACCAGCCGATCTCCCGGACGTGGAGCCGGCCCGAAAAGCCGGCCATCGCATTCTGACTGCTGATGGTGACAAACAGCCCGTCGATCGCATCGAGCGGCAACGGCTCGCGGCCGCCTCCCACCCGGTAGAAGCGCCGGAACGGAATGCACACCGACCGGCCCTCCCCGTCCGGACCCGCCCGGAACGAAGCGTAGTACCAGCGGTCGCCGCTGCGAAGCTCCAGGTTGTAGCGCATCTCGGGATCGGACCGGGCGTCGATGTAGACACCCCGGCCGCCGGACAGGTCCAGCGGCTCGCGCAGCGCCAGCGCGCACCAGCGGGGGTTGCCTGGGTTGTCCGGCCGGATGAGCGTGTACGCGAATTCGCCGTCCGATCCTGCGGTGGTGAACGTCGCGTGCGAGACGGCATCGGTCTCCACCCGAAACCGCTTCCAGTCGATGGAAGACCGGGCTGCGGGCGGCGCGGTTTCGTCAACCGCTGGATTTGTCCAGCGGTCACCAATCCCGATGGGGTTGGAACAGATCCACGGCACCCCCATGGCCAGCGACGGATGGTCCCGCAGGTACACCTCCACCCGGTACATGCCGTCCGGCGCATCGGCCAGTTCCAGCCGGCCCGCGTCCGTCTGGCGGAAGGACTCGCCGTCCCGGAACAGGACGATGCGGGTGACGTACCCGGACACCGCGACCTCGATCTCCAGGTCGGTCCGGCCCGATACAGTGCGGCCGGGCGTGATGGTCAGCCCGTCCTGCCGTGCACAGAACTCGAATCGATCCGGCTCGGCCGCGGCGCGGATCACCGAGAAAAAATCGCCCCGTCGCACGGCGGCCAGAGGATTGCCGGCGTCGGTTCGCCGGATGCCGAGCGCGAGCAATCCGAACCCCATCCGGTACGACGGCACCCGCACCGGCAGTTCCAGGATCGAACGGAATCCGCCGTGGAGATCCAAACCATAGAAACCGAACGTCATCCCCCGCGCCAACAACTCGTCCCAGCGGCGGATTTCCGCCTGCGGCCGCCGCAGCGCTTTCAGGATGTGAAAATCCCCGAAGGGCGCGGTCATCACCACGTCGATTTGCTGGATGACCCCGGCCTCACGCAGGGCGCTGAAGAGGTTCAGCACCTCGATGCCTTGCGGGCGGAAGTCGTCCTCCCAGTAGCGCCAGCGGTATTTCGCCCATTCGGGGTAGAGCAGGACCGTGAAACCGCCCAGCG
>JAGOHA010000002.1:23798-35806 GCA_017996395.1 Acidobacteriota bacterium
TCGATGCGGGCGCCGGCGGCGTCCGGGTGTCCGCCGCCGATGTTCTTCTGGGCGAAATACTCGCCCCAATCCACCCGTCGCCCGTCCGGCCGCAGGAAGTTCCGCCCGATGGAAATCGTGACGGCGTTCGTCTTGACCTTGTTCTCGAAAACGGGGTAGACGCTGAGGATGTAGTCCACGTTCGGGTGATCGATCAGCGCCAGCTTCTTGTCCACCGCAGGCTGGAACTTGAGGCCGGTGAAATCGAGCAGCAGCAGCCGCCGGTGTTGGTCGCGAGGATCGAACCGGCCGATCTTGCGCAACACGTCGCGATTTTGCTCACTGAGCCGGCTGTGTTCCCGGTAGCGGGCGGCCACCGCAGGCTCGGCGGCGCACGCGGCCAGGGGTCGCTGCTCCAGCAGCTCCGCCAGGAAGGCGTAGTACCGGAAACGGTCGCGCGGCGGCTCGTTGGGCAGGACCAGGCTATCGTTGACCACCCGGCCCGGCGTCACTTGCAGCCAGTCATCCAGGTCCGTGAAACTCATCGCATCAAACTGGTCGATGGCGTCCACCAGTTCGGCGAAATGATCCGGATAAGTGATGCCCTCGGCCTGGTACCAGTTCAGGATGACCCGCGCGCACGACGGGGCGGGCTGCCGCAGCCCCGGCAGGCTGGCGGGATCCACGCCGTGGAAGCCCGGCTCGTCGAAATTCTGTTCATGGTGGTCGAACCAGATGGCGCACCGCCGGGCGAACGGCAGGTCCAGCACGGCGTCGCGCTCGCCCACCGGTTCTTCAGCGAGGCGTTTTGGCGACGTGAAGCGGATCGCCCCCGGTCGGAAATGATGGGCGAAAATGGCCGCCGAGCCGATGCCGTCAAAATCGTCATGCGTGTAGACCACCTCGATGGACATGTGTGCGCCTTCCGGTGTGGATGTAAATGCGGTTCCGACTGGCCGTTTCTCCGCGTCAGGCCATGCTGTGCACCAGCATGGCGATCAGGTAGGCGGCGCCCAATGCCAGCAACAGCGCGCTGAGCCCGATGGCGAGGGCGCCGGACGAACGGCCCGCCGCAGCGGCTTCCGCCTGGCGGGCCCGCCAGGCGCGCCGCAGGGAGAGGGGCCCCAGCACGAAGGTATTCAGCAGCAGAGGCGCGGTCAGGAACCAGGACGACTGCAGCCAGGCATCGAGGCTCTGGATGTGGCCGGCGGCTTCCTGAAAGCGCGCCCACCCCTCCGGGCCCCGGATCGCCTGGAACGCGACCAGGATGATGTCCAGCCCCCGGGTCACCAGCAGCAGCGCCGTCCCCACCAGCCCGAGAATGGCCCCGGTGAGCGCCGTGTACCGGTCGTGGGTGGCCGGATCCTCGCTGACGGCGCGTCCGCGCAGGCGGGAATGGATCACGCCGTAGCCGGCGTAGATCACGAAGCCGAAATTGAGCCAGGCGGCGAACCGGAGCCACGAGGTGGGCGGGAGATAGTAGATCAGGTACAGGCAGGAAATGATCCCCAGCACGGGGAAGATGTGATTCCGCGCCAGCGCGAACACCACGCCGGCTACGGCAAGTATGATCAGCTTGGTTGGGATCGAAAACGTGAACAGCGATAAGCCGAAGGCGAACGCGACGTAGAGCCCGATCGTCCAGCCCCAACCGCCCGGCACTCGGAACGCCGGCTTCCGGTCGGGATCGCGCTTGCGGAGCACGATGATGCCGCTGCACACCAGGATGAACGCGAACAGCGTGCCGATGTTCGTCAAATCCACCATCTCGTCGATGCTGGCGATGGCCGAGAAGAAGGCGACGAACGCACCCGTCATGAGGGTGGCCACGTGGGGGGTGCGGAAGCGGGGATGGACCTTCTGGAACATGGCCGGAAGCAGTCCGTCCCGGGCCATGGAGAAGAAAATCCGCGGCTGGCCCAGTTGGAACACCAGCAGGACCGCCGTGTGGGCGATGACCGAGCCCAACGCGACGATGCCCACCGCCCACCCCAGATGGGGGATGGCGTGTTCCAGCGCCATGGTGAGGGGCTCGGCCTGCTCGGTGGCCAGCTTGGTCCGGAGATCCGGGTAGGAGATCAGGCCGGTGAAGACGGCGGACACGATCACGTAGAAAAACGTGCAGAGGATCAGCGAACCGATGATGCCGATGGGCAGGTTGCGCTTCGGATTGCGGGTTTCCTCGGCGACCGTGGACACCGCGTCGAAACCGATGTACGCGAAGAAGACGATGGCCGCGCCCGCACTGATGCCCGCCCAGCCGTTCGGGGCGAACGGCGTCCAGTTCTCCGGCTGGACCCACTTCAGCCCCACCACGATGAAGAAGGACAGCACCAGGATCTTGATCCCCACCATGATCGCGTTGAAGCGGGCGCTGCCGCGGATCCCCATCACCAGCACGACGGAAATGGCGGCCACGATGAGCACGGCCAGCAGGTTGAAGACGATGGGGATTCCGAACACATGGGGCGCGTCCCGGAACACGGTCGACTGCCCGGTTGCGTCGACGATCCGGGCGGCGGTCCGGTAATCCATGGAGAGCCAGTCGGGGATGATGACGCCGAGACCGCGCAGCAGCGTCTTGAAATAATTCGCCCAGCTGATGGCCACGGCAATATTGCCCACCGCATACTCGATGATGAGGTCCCAGCCGATGATCCAGGCCACGATCTCGCCCAGGGTGACGTAAGAGTACGTGTAGGCGGAACCGGAGATGGGGACCATCGACGCGAACTCGGCGTAGCAGAGCGCCGTGAACCCGCAAACGACCGCGGTGATGATGAACGAGATCATCAGGGCCGGCCCCGCCCCCGGCCGGTAGGCGTCGCCCGCCGCGGCGGTGCCGATGGTGGCGAAAATGCCGGCGCCGATGATGGCGCCGATTCCGAGCATGATGAGATGGACCGGGCCCAGTGCCCGATTCAACCGGTATTCCGGCTTCTCGGCGTCAACCAGGATCTGGTCTAGGGATTTGACCTGGAAGAGCTTTTTCAGCGACATGCCCACTCGTGCGATCTGCTGGATTACCCGCCGAACCAGTCCCGGCCGGGATAACTTCCCGGCGCCGCAACTTCACCACCCATTATTCCAAAACGACTAGCAGGCTGGTTATTATACCACCGCCGCAGCGCAAGGCCATATATTTTTGAAGCACATCCGGCACTTGACGGGGAAATTCTGTTGGCTTGGATGCATGGATCGGGTATAATTTGTGAAACAATGCAATCAACGGGGAATTCATGGTTCAAGAAACGGATTCCAGGGCGGAATACCACATCATCTTCTACGACAATTCCGACTCCAACCACGACCTGCTGCCGCAGACAAAGATCGCTTTGTTTGCGAAGAAAGTAGACCCGATGCCGGGCAACATCGATGCCCGGATCTACCAGGCGTATCTGAATCCCTATCTCATTCTCAGCGGGATGATCATCAAGGATGTCCTGGCCAAGAAAAATATCAAGGTTCTGATCAACTCGTTCTACAACTATCTCAAACCCACCCGTTACGACATGCTGGTGCTGGACAAGACCAAGCTGATCCACACGTTCTCATCCGTGGAGGAGTTTTTCTACGACATCCTGTATCCGGATGACAAGGGCAAGACTCGGCCGTTGGAGCGCACCCCCCTCCGGGATCCGTCGTTTCTCGGCGGCACCATGTCCAACACGCAGTTCATCCGCGAAAATCCCGTCCAGGCCGACGCCGGTCTGGCCGATCGCATGAAAACCAATCTGGACGTGGGTTTTCAGATTTTCCATTTCGAGAAGGTATACACCATTTTCGACCGGTTGAACAACATCGTCATCCCCGAAGACAAGGCCATCACGGCGGTCAAAGAAGATCCCGAGATGAAAAAACACATCATCAAGGTCGATCTGAAAAAGTACTCGGTGGCGTCGCTGGATGAAGTCGCGTTCCAGAAGAGCAAGATCTACTCGCTGCGCGGCCATTATCTGATCGGCCGCACGTTTTACAACAACACGGATATCGAGTCGGCCACCTACCTGATCGTGGAAAAGCCGCAAGTGATCAACACCCTGGAGCTGTGCACCAACACCAAATGGATCAACATGATGGTGAAGAACTTCATCGACATGTCCCCCATGACCGATGACCGTGAGATCATCAACCTGGTCTACCCCCAGGTTCAGGGCAAGCATATCCAGAATTTTCTCGGGCTATCCCCGGCGCTGCGGATTCCCTTCCTGAACAAGGACTACATCCTTGTGGACAAGGAGTGTCTCAAGGAGGATACCGCCGCGGCCATGCTGGTGCCTCCCCGCAAGTTTGTCGCCAACATGTATGAAGCCAAATACTTCCTGGACATCATCCAAAAAGACTAGCGACGAGCAGCTCCGCGATCTGGTGGCGCGCGTCCGGGCGGCCGGGGTGGTGGGCGCCGGCGGCGCGGGCTTCCCCGCGTGGCGCAAGCTGGAGGGTGCGCCGGGTGCGGACACGCTGATCCTCAACGGCGCGGAATGCGAGCCCCTGCTCCACGCGGACTACTACTGCCTCCTTCATTACGGGGACAAGGTATTGGCCGCCGCGGATGCGATCCGCGGTCTGCTCGGCATCCGCGATGTCGCCGTGGCCGTAAAGAAAAAGCGGCGGCGCCTGCGGGAACACCTGGCGCGGCTGGCGGCGGCGTATCCGGGCTTTCGCATGCTGGAGCTCTCCGACACGTATCCGTCGGGGGACGAACACCTGCTGGTTCAAACGGCCACGGGGCGCATCGTGCCGCAGGGCGGCATCCCCCCGGCGGTGGGCTGCCTGGTCCAAAACGTCCAGACACTCGCGCACATCTACGACGCGCTGGACGGCCGACCCGTGACGCACCGTTTCGTCACCATCGCCGGCGCCGTGGCCAGGCCGTCGACGTTCGAGGCGCCCATCGGCACCCCTCTGGCGCACCTGTTGGAACAATCGGGCGGCGTCACCTGTCCTGAACCCCGTTTTCTGGCCGGCGGCGCGATGATGGGCGAACTGGTCGAACTGGACTACGGCATCCGCAAGACCACCAGCGGCATCCTGGTCCTGCCCGCGCAGAATCCCGCGGTCGAAGAGCGTGTCCAGTCGCTGGAGCGCGCCGCGCGGGTGTCCATGTCGGTCTGCGACCAGTGCTTCGCCTGCACCGAGCTGTGCCCCCGCTACCTGCTGGGCCACGACATCCAGCCGCACCTGCTGATGCGTCGGGCCCCGCAGGTGCTCGAGCAGCCGGCGGACGCCGATCACATCGGCTGGTACTGCTGCGAGTGCGGCGTCTGCTCGCTCATCGCCTGCCCGCTCCGGATCACACCGCGGCGGCTCATCGGCGCCATGAAGCGGAAACTGGCCCCGTCCGCCAAGCGCGGCAAGGCGGGTTACGCGCTTCACCCCGACTACCATCGCAAGGGATTGCCCATCCGGTACGTGATGGCGCGGCTGGACCTGGCGCGCTACGACACGGCAAACGCGTTCTGCGGCCCGGCGACCGGCGTGGATCATGTCCGGATCGATCTGACTGAATTTGGCGGCGGCAGCGCCGAACCGGCGGTAACCGCCGGGCAACGCGTGCTCTCCGGGGAGATCGTGGGACAGGGTCGGCACACGCCGTTCCATGCATCCATCGGCGGCGTGGTCCGCGCCGTCGGTCGGAGCGTCGAGATTCAGGCCGGATAAGGGAGCGGCGGTGAAACTCGGCGCCCACATGTCCATCGCCGGAAGAATCGGTCTGGCCCTGTCCCGCGGCGCCGCGGTGGGTTGCGAAACTGTTCAGATCTTCACCCAGAACAACAACCGGTGGGTGGGCAAGCGGCTGGAGCCGGACGCCGTGCGTGAGTTCCAGGCGCTGCGCCGCACCACCCGCATCGACCCGATCTTCGCCCACAACTGTTACCTGGTCAACCTGGCCTCGGCTGACACCGCCATCCGGCGCCGGTCCGTCGACGCCATGGTGCAGGAGGTGGAGCGGTGTGCGGAGCTGGAACTCCCGTTCGTGATCCTGCACCCGGGCGCCCATGGCGGCGACGGGGAGTTGATGGGAATCCGCCGCATCGTCCAGGGGCTTCGGACGATCATCCGGCGCACCGCCGGCGCCGGCGTGGGCCTGGTGCTGGAGAACACGGCCGGCCAGGGCACATCGCTGGGCCATCGGCTGGAACAGCTGCGTGACATATTGGCGGGCGTGGACCGACCGGAGCGTATGGGCGTCTGTCTGGACACCAGCCACCTGTTCGCGGCGGGGTACGATCTCCGGGATGCCGAATCGTATGCGGCCACCATGGCCGCGTTCGAGCGGACGGTGGGGTTTGAATTTCTGCAGGCGCTGCACCTGAACGATTCGAAGCGGGAACTGGGTTCACGGGTGGATCGGCACGCGCACATCGGCCAAGGCACGCTGGGTATCGGCGCTTTCCGGCTGTTCCTCAATGATCCGCGCCTCCTGACCTTGCCGGGAGTCATCGAAACGGAGAAAACCGACGACGGAGATGCTGACCGGATGAATTTAGGTGTGCTGCGCCGGTTGAGGAGGCGGGGTGCCCGCCCCCGGCGCGGGTGATCAGCCGTTCTGGCAGTAGAGGATGCGGGAGCAGCTCTCGCATTGCATGAATTTGTCGGTGGTGCGCAGTTCCTGGTAGGCCTGGGGCCGCAGCCGGACGTGGCAAACCTGGCAGATCTCCTCCCGGACCTCCGCCACTGCGATGCCACCCAGGCCGTTGGCCAGCTTGGTGTAGATCCGCAGCATGTCGGCGGGCACGCTGCCGAGTGTCTCCTCCCGACGCCGTTTCAGGTTATCCGACTCGTCCTGAAGAAAGCGGGCCGCGTCGGCCAACCGGGTGTTTTCCTGCGCCAGTCGGGCGCTGTCCTCTCGCAGGCGGCGAGCGGTCTCGGCGGCCTCCCGCCGCGCCACCTCAACCTGCTCCATGAGGTCAAGGATAAAATCTTCCTTCTCGCCGATCTGCTTGTCCACGTATCCGATCTCTTCCAGAATGGCCCGGTATTCCTCGTTCTTCTTGACTTCCATCTGCTGCTGCTTCAGCCGGGTCTGGCGCGCCCGTAACGATTCGACTTCCCCTTCTTCAGTCCGGATGCGGCGCTCCAGCTCCTTCACCCCTTCACCGGCGCGCGCCGACAGGTCGCCGAGCTTGGCGATCTCGCCGTCCACCTCGGCCCGCCGGACGGGTATGCGCTCCACGTCGTGCTGCAGTTCCATGATCTTCAAATCGATGGTTTGAAGATCCCATAATCGGCTGATGTCGCGATGCAAAACAACCCCGTTAGTGAAGAGTGAGTGGGCCCACCAGGATTCGAACCTGGGACCAACCGGTTATGAGCCGGTAGCTCTGACCAACTGAGCTATGGGCCCCGGGAAACGCGTCCGTTATGCCCCAAAACGGAGCCGATGTCAACTCCTCCGGTCGGCGCTCAGGAGTTGAGGAACGGCCGCAGTTTCTTGCTCCGTGACGGATGGCGGAGCTTCCGCAGCGCCTTGGCTTCGATCTGCCGGATGCGCTCGCGCGTGACGTTGAACTTCTTGCCGACTTCTTCCAACGTGTGCTCGCTGCCGTCCCCGAGGCCGAAGCGCATTTTGATGACCTCGGACTCGCGCGGAGTCAGCGTGCGGAGCACCGTCATCGTCTGTTCCTTGAGGTTCAGGTTGATCACCGCCTCGGACGGGCTCATCACGGCATTGTCCTCGATGAAATCGCCCAGATGGGAATCCTCCTCCTCGCCGATGGGCGTCTCGAGGGAGATGGGCTCCTGGGCGATTTTCAGAACCTTGCGCACCTTCTGCACCGGCATGCCCATCTTCTTGGCGATCTCCTCGCAGGTGGGCTCCCGCCCGTACTCCTGCACGAGCGTGCGGCTGGTGCGGATCAGCTTGTTGATGGTCTCGATCATGTGGACGGGGATGCGGATGGTGCGGGCCTGGTCGGCGATGGCGCGCGTGATGGCCTGGCGGATCCACCACGTGGCGTAGGTCGAGAACTTGTATCCACGTCGGTATTCAAACTTGTCCACGGCCTTCATGAGCCCCATGTTCCCTTCCTGGATCAAGTCGAGGAACTGGAGGCCGCGGTTGGTGTACTTCTTCGCGATGGACACCACCAGGCGCAGGTTGGCCTCCACGAGGCGGCTCTTGGCGTCGTTGGCCATGATCTCGCCCTGGTGAATGCTGTCCAGGGTCCGTTTGATCTCCTCGCGGCCGGTGTTGTACTTCAACTCAATGGCGCGCATCTTCTTCTGGACGCGTTTGATGTTCCGGCGGAGGTCGGCCTTGATGTGCTCCTTGTCCGTCCGGTTGAGCCGGCGCTTGTACACCTCGATCTCCCGCTCCAGCTCGTCGATCTGCAGCTTGACGCTGAGCACGCTGGTGCGGAAGCTCTCCTTCTGCATGTTGGCGAAGTCGAGCTCGCGGATGATCCGGGCGATGGGGATCTTGTAGCGGGCCAGTTTCAGGGCCAGGAGACGCTCGCGACGGGTGGTGAGCCCCGGCTTGCTGAGCTGAGCCAGGATCTTGTTGGCCTTCGCCTCGAGTTCGCCCACCTCTTCGATGCGGGTGATGGTTTCGCGGTATTTTTCAGCCAGCAGCTCGTCCGAATACTCGTCGTCATTGAGGTTGACGATGTCCTTGAGCTTGCCCGGATTGCCCTGCAGGACCTCCTGGAGGGCCATCATTTCGTGCACGACGATGGACGAGCGCGACAGCGCCTTGAGCACCATCTTCTGGCCCCGCTCGATCTGCTTGGCGATCTCGATCTCCCCCTCGCGCTTGAGCAGGGGGACGGTGCCCATCTCGCGCAGGTACATCCGGACCGGGTCGTTGGTCTTCTCCACGGCTTCGGCGGCGCCTTCAGCGTCGTCGCCGCCGCCGTATCCCTTCCCGTCCGCCATCATGCCGTCCGCGTAAGCCTTGGTGCCTTCGATCAGCTCGATGCCGTTGGAACCGAACAGATCGAACAGGTCGTCCAGGTCCTCGGACGAACTGAGTTCGCTGGGCAGCAGGTCGTTGACTTCCTCGTAGCTGAGAAAACCCTTCTCCTTGCCGCGGGAGATCAGCTGCCGGACTTCATCAAATTTATCCTCGAGAGACAAGTGCGCCTCCTCCGTCATTTATTGAGTTGCATGATGATTCGTTTCCGCCGCTCCAGGATGCCGCGGCAACGGTCCATATCGCCGGACTGCTCCGCCTGCTGGCACTCTGCAGTCAGACGCTCGAGCTCCTTTTCGAGGGACCGCTGGTGCAGTGACAGCAGACAGTTGACAGCCTCGGTTTCGGAAACCACGGTTGTCGTGCGCGACATCACCTGATGCAACAGGGTGCGATCGGCTTCGGTGAGCGTGTCTTCGATTTCAGCCAAGCGGAAAGACTCCCCCTCCTGCACCTGCTGCGCAATACAGGTCAGAATGTTAGATGTCGCCAACCCTTCAAAAGTTACGGCGACACCAGAAAAAAGCTTCGGTGCCATCTCGGGAAAATGCAGCACAAAATTGATGAGCTCGGTCTCGGCCGCGGTCAGGGGAGACTGACTGTACTGGGCCACCGCGGATTTGTCCACCTTTCGCGAGCGGGCGAAGGTGTTGTACTGGTTGAACAGCGCGTCCCGATGGATGCCCAGGCGGTCCGCCCAGCCGGCCAGATATTTCGAGCGGACTGGTTCCTGCTGGATGCGGGCCAGGAAGGGGAACATGCTCTCCAGGATCTTCACTTTCCGCTCCACCGACAGGTCGGCACCCGCAGCCTGCAGCTTGTGATGGAGCTGGAAATCCAGAAACGGGAGCGACTGTTTGACCGCCTCCCGGAACGAATCGGCCCCATGTTTCAGCACGAACGTGTCGGGATCATGCCCGCCGGGCAGAGTGGCGACCCGGCAGTCGAACTCGTTCTCCAGAAACAGCTCCACCGAACGGAAGGCGGCATTGGCTCCGGCGGCGTCGGGATCGAAACAGATCACGATGTTGCGGGTGAACCGGCCCAGCAGCTTCACCTGGGCCGGAGTCAGGCCGGTGCCCAGCGAAGCGACCACGTTCTCGACTCCGGCCTGGAAGGGCACGATCATGTCGAAGTACCCCTCGACCAGGATGGCCAGGTCCGCCTGCCGGATCGCCTTCAGGGCGTGCCCCAGGCCGAACAGATGATAGCCCTTCTGGTACAGCGGGGTTTCCGGAGAATTCAGGTACTTCGGTTCGCCCTCACCGAGAATCCGCCCGCCGAAGGCGATGACGCGACCGTGCATGTCCTGAATGGGGACGATGAGCCGGCTGCGGAACAGGTCATAGCTGCGCTGCGTGACCTCGGAAACACGGGCCAGCCCGGCCTGCTGGGCCAGCGCCTCCCGAATGCCCAGGCCGCGCAGGTAACTCACCAGCCGTTGGCCGTCGCCGGGCGCGAACCCGAGCATGAACCGCTGGACGGTGCCGGGTTCGATCTGGCGCCCATCGAGATAATCGCGCGCGCCGGCGCCTTCCGGGTCCTTCAGGCAGCGCTGGTAAAACTTGGACGCCTCGGCCATCACCGTCTGCAGGTGCTCCCGGTCGCGGTATCGTTTCTCCTCGGCCGGATCCAGTGCCGGCACCCGGAGATGGGCCAGGTCCGCCAGAAAATGGATGGCCTCGGAGTAGGTGAGGTTCTCCAGTTCCATCACCAGTTGGATCACGTCGCCGCCTTTGCCGCAGCCGAAACAGTGATAGCTCTGGAGTTGTTCGTTGATCGAAAAACTGGGTGTCTTCTCGGTGTGGAAGGGGCAGAGGGCGAAGTAATTCTTGCCTTTGCGGGTCAATTTCAGGAAATTCCCAGCCACCTCGACGATGTTGAGGGTATGCTTCAACTGCTGGACGAACTGGGACGAAATGCGCATGGGTGACGCCTGGCTCCGCCCGCCGGGCAAAAGATCAGAAATTGTATGAAAATCAGGTCAATAAGTAAAGAGAAATTTGGATCAAACATCCAGTTCGACGATGGTCTTCCCCTCCCCGCCGTCGGCATACGGCGGGTGGTAAAAATGCCGGACGAAGGGTGTCTCGCGCAGGCGGCGATGTATGGCCGCCCGGAGAATGCCGCGTCCCATGCCGTGGACCACCGAGATTTTTCGCTGCTCCTGGCGAAACATCAAGTCCAGGAACCGGTCCAGCTCGGCCAGGGCGTCTTCGGCGCTCCGGCCGATCACGTGCAACTCGGTGGCCGCAAGCGTGTCATCCGCCGCCTCGGCGGCTGCGGCCGGGCGCGGCGGCACCGATTCCTCCGGCGGCGGCGCCGCGAACTCCTCCCGCCGGCACAGCCAGGCGACGGGAACGCGAACGCGCTTGTCGCCGGCCTGGACCAGCACGCCGTCGCGGCCGCAGTCGAGCACGGTGGCCGACATATGCAGCGGTTCCACATAGACCGCCATACCGACGGCCAGCTCGCCGGCCGACAAGGGTCGCAATGCCGGCCGCCTCGCCGCGGGCACTTCCTGGATCACCGGCTCCAGCCTCCGCTCCACGGCATCCAGGAGCCGCTCGGCCCGCCGCTGCATCCGGTCGGCGGCCAGGGCGGCACCCGCCTGCCGTTGCACCTCCTCGAAGAGGGCTTTCTTTTCCGCCTCGAACTGCCGGCGCACCGAGTCGAACTCCTGCCGGAGCTCCCTCATCACGGACCGCTTCCGCTCCTCGGCCTGGCGCTCCAGATGGATCTTGCGGAGGATCTGCTCGTGCTTGAGCCGGGTGATATCGGCCAGCTCGGCTTCCCGCTTGCGGACCAGCTCGTTGAGCCGGGCCATCACCTCCTCGCTGAGCTGCCGGCCGCCGGACAGGCGCCGGTTGGCGTCGGCCACCACCGGCTCGGGCAAACCCAGCTTCCGCGCGATGAATAGGCCGCGGCTGCTCCCGAGAGCGCCCAGGTGCAGGTGGTAGGTGGGCTCCAGTGTGTCAGGATGGATCTCCACCGCGGCGGTGACCACACCGGCGGTGGTCAGCGCGTATTCCTTGAGCGCCTGGGTGTGGGTGGTGGCGATGAGGGGCGCCCGCAGCCGCTGGAAGTGATCCAGTACGGCCATGGCCACCGCCGC
>JAGOHA010000002.1:35906-60694 GCA_017996395.1 Acidobacteriota bacterium
CCACCGCGGCGGTGACCACACCGGCGGTGGTCAGCGCGTATTCCTTGAGCGCCTGGGTGTGGGTGGTGGCGATGAGGGGCGCCCGCAGCCGCTGGAAGTGATCCAGTACGGCCATGGCCACCGCCGCACCCTCCTCCGGGTCGGTCCCGGTGCCGATTTCGTCCACCAGCAGCAACGCCGGGTGGCGGTAATGGTCGAGCATGTGTTTGAGGCTCAGGACGTGGGAGGCGAATGTGCTCAGGTCGTCGGTCAACGACTGCTGGTCGCCGATCACCGCGAACACGCGGGTGAACACGGCGCACTCCATCTGCTTCGCGGGCACCGGAATGCCGCTCAGCGCCATGAGGGCCAGCAACCCGGCGGTTTTGAGCGCCGCTGTCTTGCCGCCGGTGTTCGGGCCCGAGATGATGAGGCACGATTCGGCGGGAGTGAGCGCCAGGCTGATGGGCACCACCGCCCGGCCCTGCGGCACGAGGCTGTCCTCGAGCAGCGGGTGACGGGCCTCCTCCAGCATGAGAAAGCGGCCGGTGTCCAGCAGCGGTGCGATGGCCCTGAAGCGGACGGCGAAGCGGGCTCGCGCCGTGAGGCTGTCCACGACGCCCAGGAGTTCCCAGGCGCGTTCCAGGTCGTCCCGGCTCGCCCGCAGCACCTCGGTGAGCTGGGCCAGGATCTGCTGGACGATCTCCTGTTCCCGGTCGCGGAGGCCGATGAACCGGTTGTTGTGGGAGACCATGTCAAACGGTTCCAGAAACACCGTCAGTCCTGACGAGGAGGTGCCGTGGACGATCCCCTCCATGGCGCCCTGCCCCTGCGATTTCACCGGGATGACGTAGCGGTTGTTGCGGACGGTCACGTAGCTGTCCTGGAGAAGGCCTTGTCGGGCCGCCCGGTCCAGGATGCGGGCGTATGCCTGCTGGATGCTTTCGTTGAGGTCCCGCAGCTGGCGCCGCACGGTGGCCAGCTCCGGTGACGCGCGATCCGGCACCTCGCCGCTGGGATCGAGCTTGTCCTCGATGAGCCGGATCGCGGAGCGGAGCACCGGAAAGCTGCCGCCAAGCTCCCGCAGCGGCGACGCCGGGTCCTCCACCGCGGTCAGGGCACGGGCCGTCTCGGACGCAACGGTCATGAGCTGGTGGATCAGCAGGATGTCGCCCGGCTCCAGTACGATTCCCTCGATGTCCAGGAGATTCAGCGCCGACCGTGCGTCGCCCAGGCCGCTGAAGTTGAATCCTTCGCCGCGTTCCAGCCCCTGGCGAATCTCGCCAACCAGCGTGTGAATCCGCTTCAGCTCCTCCGCCGAGGCCTGCGGCGCCAGTGCGGCGATGTCTCGCCGACCGCCTTCAAAGGTGGCCAGGCCCGCCAGCAGCTCCAGCAGCCGGCCGAATTCCAGGTTGGCCAGTGAATCGTCGGTGAAGCGCATGGGGTGCCCTACTTGGCCTCCAGCCAGTTGGCCCCATCGTGGATATCCACGACCAGCGGGACTTTCAGCGGCGCCACATCCTCCATGGCCTCACGCAGGATGCCGCGGAGGCGGTCGACCTCCTCCGCGGGACACTCCAGCAGGAGCTCGTCGTGCACCTGGAGCAGCAGGCGGGCCTGCAGGCCGCTGCCCTCCAGGCGCCGAGCCAGGCGGATCATCGCCAGCTTGATGATGTCGGCCGCCGCGCCCTGGATCGGCGAGTTGGCCGCGATGCGCTCGCCTGTGCTACGGACGTTCCAGTTGGAGTGCCGAAGCTCGGGAATGGGCCGGATCCGGCCGAACATGGTGCGCACCGCTCCGGATGATGCGGCATCCGCCAGATTCTCGTCCAGCCAGCGCCGTACGCCGGGATACGTGGCGAAGTAAGACTGGATGAAAGCCTTCGCCTCGCGCTGGGGAATCTTGAGATCCTGGGCCAGACCGAAATCGCTCTTCCCATATAGGATGCTGTAGTTGATGATCTTGGCCCGGCGCCGGTATTCGGACGGATTGGCCTCGGCGGCGGCCCCGAATACGTCGCGAGCCGTCTGGGAATGCACGTCCTGGCCGCTGCGGAAGGCGGCCAGCAGCAACTCGTCGCCGCTCAGGTGGGCCATGATCCGCAACTCGATCTGGGAGTAATCGGCCGACACGAGACGCCAGCCGGGCGGGGCGACGAACGCCCGCCGGATCTTCTGCCCCTCCTCGGTGCGGATGGGAATGTTCTGGAGGTTGGGATTGGTGCTGGACAAGCGGCCGGTGGCCGCGACAGTCTGGTTGAACGTGGTGTGCAGACGGCCTGTCGCGGGATTGACCAGCGGCGGCAGCGCGTCCACGTAAGTGGACTTGAGTTTGGTCAGCTGCCGGTAGTCCAGGATGCGGGCGGGCAGCGGGTACAGCGGGGCCAGCGACTCCAGCACCTCGACCCCGGTGGAGTACGACTTGGTCTTCTTCGTCTTCTTGGACGAGGGGAGTTGGAGCTTGTCGAACAGAATCTCGCCGAGCTGCTTCGGCGAGTTGATATTGAACTCCTCGCCGGCCAGCGCAAAGATTTCCTTCTCCAGCTGGACGATCCGGCCGGCCAGTTCGGCGGCGAGTGACTCGAGCCAGGGCACGTCGAGCAGGATTCCAGTGCGTTCCATGCCGGCCAGAATAGGCAGGAGCGGCAGCTCCACCTCACGGTAAATGGTTCCCAGTCCGGCCTCCTCCAGTCGCGGCAACCACTCCGCGCAGGCCGCGTGAATGACCTCCAGCCGCGCCGCTAGCGGCTCGACCAGGAGCGACTCGCCCTCGGTTGCCGGGGGGACGCTCCGGCTCAGCTCCAATGCGATCCGCTCCAGGGAGTGGTCCTCGATGTGGGGCCAGAGCAGATAGTGGATCAGCTCGGCGTCATCCACATGTCCCTCGAATCCGGCCGGGAGTTCGAATTCCAGCGCAAGGCGTTTCAGGCCATGAAAGCGCTTCGGCGACGGCCTCTCCAGCCAAGTCTGGATCGCGGGCTGTTCCCGCCGCCGGTCCAGCGACAGGATGTCCGCATCCCCGGCCGTCTGCGCCAACGCGCGATCGGGGCCCCAGACCATCATCGCAACGGGCAGGAGTGGTTGGCTGTCACTCATTCGGCGCAACTCGGCGCCGCCGTCCAATAGGCGCGCGGTCGGTGCGGCGGTCGCCGGCCGGCTCGGCAGCTCCTTGAGCAGACTTCGAAAACCGAACCGGGTGAACAGATCGCGCAGGTGTTCCAAGTCGGGTGTGCCGGTGCGCAGGTCCGCCCACTCCCACTGCACGGGCACCCGGCGGTCCAGCGTCGCCAGTGCCCGGGAATCGAGTACCTGCTGGCGGTGCTGGCGGAGGATTTCGCGGATGCGCTTCGGCTCCACCTCGTCGAGGCGCCGGTAGCAGGTATCCAGGTCGCCGAAGGCATTGAGCAGCTTCCGGGCGTTCACCGGGCCGATCCCGGGCGCTCCGGGGATGTTGTCCGACGTGTCGCCCATAAGCGCCAGCAGGTCCACCACCTGATCGGGTTTCACGCCCATTTTTTCAAGCACCCGCTCAGGACCGAACACGATGTCCGCCTTGGTGTCCAGGACGGTGACGCGATCGTCCACCAACTGGTACATGTCCTTGTCCGAGGTGACGATGCTGACCGTGAATCCCTCGGCCCGGCCGCGGTCGGCCAGAGTGGCCAGAATGTCGTCCGCTTCGAAGCCGTCCTGCTGCAGGATCGGCACGCGGAACGCCGCACACAGCTCGTCGATAAAAGGTAGCTGCAGGGCAAGCTCGGGTGGCATGGGTTTGCGGGTGGCCTTGTAGCCGCTGAACGCCTCGTGACGCCGGGTCGGAGTCCGGGATTCGGCCGCCGCCGCCATGTAATCGGGATGGTGCTGGGCGACGATCCGGTTCAGCATGCTCACAAAACCGTACAAAGCGTTGGTGGGGAAATCGTCGGCGGTGCTCAGCGTCGGGATGGCGAAAAACGCCCGGTACACCTGACTCATGGTGTCGATCAGGAACAGCGAGGGGCCGGGCATGGGCGTCACCTCTCGAACAGTTTTTTCTGGTTGTCGGGCAAGCCGGCCGGCACGGGTCGGCCCAGGTAGCGGTAGGCCAGCGCGGTAGCCATGCGCCCCCGGGGTGTCCGGTCGAGGAATCCCTTCTGGATCAGGAACGGTTCGTAAATATCCTGGATGGTATCCTTCTCTTCCTCGGTGGCGGCGGCCAGCGTGTTGATGCCCACCGGACCGCCGCCGAACTTGTCCACGATCACCTCGATGAGGTTGCGGGTGACATCGTCCATGCCGCTGTCATCCACATCCAGCATGCGGAAGGCAGCGCAGGCATTGTCGCGGTCGATGGTGCCGTGGGAACGAACCTGGACGAAGTCGCGGACGCGCTTGAGCAGCCGGTTGGCGATGCGCGGGGTTCCCCGGGCCCGTCGGGCGATCTCCCGCAGGCCGTCCTCCGTCGCCGGGACGTTCAGGATGCGGGCCGAGCGCTGCAGGATGATGTAGAGGTCATCGTCCTCGTAGAATTCCAGCCGGTGGACGATGCCGAACCGGGCGCGCAGGGGCGCGGTGAGCAGCCCCAGCCGGGTGGTGGCGCCGATCAGGGTGAACGGCGGCAGCGGGATGGGCACGGAACGGGCCGAGGGCCCTTCCCCGATGATCAGATCGATGGAGGAATCCTCCATGGCCGGATACAGGATTTCCTCGATGGTTGAGTGCAGGCGGTGGATCTCGTCGATGAACAGAATGTCCATGGGCTCGAGGTTGGTCAGGATGGCCGCCAGGTCGCCCTTCTTTTCGATGGCCGGACCGGACGTCGTACGGAGGTTCACACCCATTTCGCTGGCGATCACCACAGCCAGCGTGGTTTTGCCCAGGCCGGGGGGGCCATACAGGAGGGTATGGTCCAGCGCTTCCTTGCGCCCCTTGGCCGCCTCGATGGCAATCCCGACGTTCTCGGTCACCTTGCGCTGGCCGATGTAATCGACAAACGTCCGGGGCCGGAGCTGCACCTCGAGGAGTTCCTCCTCGGTGCGGTTGGGATTGAAGATACCGCGGATTTCTTTCATGTCACCGCTTCATCACGTGCCGCAAGGACTTACGGAGGAGGATCTCGAACGCCGCCTCGGGCTGGTCCCGGTACGCCTGCTGGACGGCTTTCTCGGCCTGCGCCTTGGGGTAGCCGAGATTGACCAGGGCCGAGAGCAGGTCGTCCATGAGCGCCGGCGGCGGCTGGCTCTCCGCTCCGGACACCGCGGCTGGCCGGACACTCAGGTAGCGGGACAGTTTCTCCTTCAGCTCGTAGATCAGCCGCTCAGCCGTCTTCTTGCCGATGCCGGGCACGGTGGCCAGGCGCGCTGCATCGGCGGAGGTCAAGCTCTCCAGAACGGCGTCGGGCTCCATCCCCGAGAGCACCGTCAGGGCGATCCTGGGCCCACAGCCGCGCACCGAGGTGATGGCGCGGAAGATATCCAACTCCTCCTGGCGGCTGAAGCCGAACAGGGTGATCTGGTCATCGCGGACATGCGTATGCACGAGCAGCTCCATCTCTTCGCCCGGTCCCGGGAGCAGATAGAATGTGGACAGCGGAATGTGCACCCGGTAACCCACACCGTGTACATCCAGCAAGAGGACATCCGGTTTCTTGTCCCTGAGCGTGCCCTTGAGGTAGCCGATCAATGGATCCTCCGGCGATTTGCAACCGCCACCCGCCCAAATGCCCGGGGTGGCTCAAACTGGATCTTTATACTCTAATAGATCCGCCCGTTCAATCACATTCCGGCGGGACTCCGCTTGACCGCCGGCGGTACCAGACGCGAACCAGGAACAGGCCGCAGGCCGGGGCGGTGGGCCCCGCGCGCCGGCGGTCCCGGGCGGCGAGGATGCCGGGAATGTCCGCCGGAGCCCGCTTCCCCCGCCCCACCTCGAGCAGCGTGCCCACCATGTTTCGAACCATGTGGTGCAGAAATCCGTTGGCCTCGACCTCAAAAGTGATCCGCGGCCCCCGTCTGGCAATCGCGCAGCGGTACACTTCCCGGACGTGATCCGCCTCGGCGTCGGCATGGGCGCAGAACGATGTGAAGTCGTGGCGTCCCAGGAAGCCGCCGGCAGCCTCGGCCATCGCGGCCACATCCAATGTCTGAAACACCCGGTGGTAGTATGGCTCCTGGAATGGATCGAGAATACGGCCGTTGAACACCTGATACCGATACAACTTGGACCGGGCCGAACGCTGGGCGTGGAAGGAAGCAGGCACCCGGATCGCCCGCAACACCCGGATGTCGGCAGGGAGACGGCTGTTCAGGATCAGCGGCAAGCGATCTTCGGGAAGCTTTGCCGGAGCCCGAAAGCTGGCCACCTGTCCCATGGCGTGGGCGCCGGCGTCGGTGCGCCCCGAGCCCACGAGGTGGATCTGCTCTCCGTAGAGCAATTCCAGGGCTGCCTGCACGATCCCCTGGATGGTCTGCCCCCCCGGCTGGATCTGCCAGCCTGCGTAGCGGGTTCCCACATATGCGAGGTCCAGTCGGTAATTCAGCACGCGCCACCACGCGGTCGGATCGGTCCCGAAGCGAACGCACCGTTCGCTATTTCTTACTGCCTGGTTTTTCCACCGGCACGCCGGCCGCGCAGTGCGGACATTGGCTCTGTTCGTAGGCCGGGAAGTCCAGTTGGACCAGCGAGAGGAACGGGACGCCGAAATCAGCCTTGCCGCGGCTTCGGTCGGCGATGGCGCCCACCGCCGCCACGATGCCTCCGGCGGCTTGCACCAACCCCATCACCTCTTTGACGGATCCACCGGTCGTGATGACATCCTCAACCACCAGGGTGCGCTGCCCCGCTTCGATGGCGAATCCCCGGCGCAGGGCCATGGCATTGCTGGTGTCGCGCTCGGCGAAGATATTGGGCACGTTGGCCTGGCGCGCCACCTCGTAACCCATCAACACACCGCCCAGAGCCGGTGAAATGACACAATCGAACGAAATGCCCGCTGTCTGTATCTGTTTTACCAAGTCCGCACACAATTCCGCCGACGGTTTGGGAAATCGAAACAGCGCCGCACATTGAAGGTAATGACCACTGTGCAACCCGGAACTCAGCTTGAAATGGCCAGAGAGAAATGCGCCCGAATCCCGCAACACATTGAGAACATCCGCCTGCTCCATCAAGCACCTCCGCTTGTTACGATCGGCATCACAATATTGAACCCTGCATCGGGAAACATGCCGGAAATTGAAGGTTCATTATAAAAAACAATATCGATCTTTTGTAAAATTTTTCAATTATTTCCTTGACAAAATTGCGCGTCCTCTGTTAATTAAACTACATAAACACTTAAATAACAGACAGGTGAACACGAAATTCCAACGTAGAGGAATTTATGCTGTTTAAATCAAAACAAATTGTCGGACTCGACATCGGCTCCACCTCCGTGAAGATTGTTGGACTAAAACCCGGCAAAAAGAACGAGTTTGAGTTGGTGCACCTTGGACTGGAGCAGCTGGCTCCCGACACGATCGTGGACGGAGCCATTATGGCCAAGCTTCCGGTCGCCGAAGCGATCAACCGAATCTACAACTTGCAGGGGATCAAGGTCAACAATGTCGCCACGTCGATCTCCGGACACTCCGTCATCGTCAAAAAAGTCAACCTCCCTGCCCAGAGCCCGGAAGAACTGTCCGAATCGATCATGTGGGAAGCGGAACAGTACATCCCCTTCGATATTTCCGACGTGAACGTTGACTACGAGATCCTCAAAAGCGTGCCGGGCACCGGAACGATCGAGGTGCTCCTGGTCGCGGTCAAGAAGGAGAAGATCTCCGACCACACCAGCGTGATCAACCTGGCGGGCAAAGTGCCGTCCATCGTGGATATCGATGCGTTCGCGCTGCTCACCTCCTACGTCTACAATTATCAGCCGACGGGGCAGACGGTCACGGCCCTCCTCAATATCGGCGCCAGCATCACCAACCTGTGCATCGCCAAGGGCGCCGAACTTCTGTTCACACGCGACATTTCCATCGGCGGCAACCAGTACACGGACTTCCTGCAGAAAGGCCTCAGCATCAGCTTCGAGGAGGCGGAGAAAGTCAAGCGGGGCGCCGCCGTGGGCGGTGTGAACGAGGCCGAAGTCCATCGGATCATGGACTCGGTCTCCGAGATCATCGAACTGGAGATCCAGAAAACCTTTGACTTCTTCAAGGCCACCACCACCACCGATCGTATCGATCGGATGATCCTGAGCGGCGGCGCGGCCCGGACCCGCGGTCTGTCGGAACATCTGTCCCAGAAATTCGAGGTTCCGGTCGAGATCTTCAACGCGTTCAAGCGGATCACTTACAATCCTCAGAAATTCGATTCATCGTTTATTAACGATATTTCTCCACGAGTTGCCATCGCGGTCGGATTGGCAATGAGAAATACGGAGGACAAATGGTAAAAATCAACCTGTTACGCGAGCGTTCTGTCGAACAGCCCGTCCAACGGGCGCCCATCGAGCCGAAACCCATTCAGGCGATTTTAGTGATCGCTGTCCTCGTGGTCGCTGCGGTAGCTTTGGGGACGTGGTACTGGTGGTCCAAATACAATCAGCTGCAGGAAAAGCGCCAGCAGGCCGTCGAGTTGCAGCAGGAAGCGGACCGGCTGCAGACCGTTCAGGAAGAAGTTGAAAAGTACGAGCGGATCAACAAGATCCTGGAAGAGCGGAAAAAGGTCATCGAACAGCTGAAAGCGAACCAGACCGGTCCCGTCGAAATGATGAACGGCCTGATCCAAAGCCTGCCCGGCACCGACCCGAAACTGTGGATCGAGAACATGACCCAGACGCGCGACGGCGAAGGCGAGACTACGCACATCGTGGGTTATGCATACGAGGTGAACGCAATCGCCGACTTCTACGCCAGCCTCAAGAATCAGAACTTCTATTCCATGATCGACTGGCTGTACTACGACAAGAGCAAGCTGCCGATCAAGTTCGAGTTTGACTGTCGGAAGAATTTTGCGAAACCCGCCGAAGAAGAGGCGCAAAATGGCTAAAACAGGTGAAAAGAAGGGCGGAACGCCCATGCTTCTGCAGATCGCTCTGGTGATCGTGATCATCGCGCTGAGCTTCTTCGTTTTGAAGATGTACGTGTTCGACAAGATGAACGACGAACTCAGCAAGCTGGATGGTCAGATCGCCGAGCTGGATCTGAAGGTCAAGAAAGCCCAGGCTTTCCAGCAGAAGAAGGCGCTCAACGAACAGATCTACAATTCGCGGCTGGCCGAACTGGAGCGCGAAAAGAGGATCCTGCCGAAAGAGCGTGAAACGGACGAACTAGTTCGGCGCCTGGAGAATCTGGCCCACGAATCCAGGGACTTGAAGATCACCCTGTTCCGGCCTGACAAACCCGTTGATCACGAGTTTTACTACGAGTGGCCCATCACCATCAATTGCGAGGCCAGCTATAGTTCCATCGGGCAATTTTTCGAACAGGTGGCGAACTTCGACCGGATCTTGAACGTGTACAACCTCAAGCTCGAATCCACCACTCAGGGCTCCGATGCCCGCCCCACCCTCAAAGCGGGTTTCATCGCCAGCACATTCGTGTACACCGGCGATGCCACCGAGAAAATCCAGTAGAAGGGGAACGGCCATGAAGCTGATCCAATGCATTTTTGCCGCGGGCTTGCTCCTGATGGTTCCCTCGATGCTGGTGGCCCAACAGGATGACACGTCGGAGAAATCCGACGTCGTGGTGGTCAAGAAGACCATCCGCTTCGAAATGATGGGTCGCCAGGATCCCTTCATCAATCTGGACGTCCAGAAAATCGAACGCCAGAAAAACGCCGAGGCGCAACTGGAGCCTGTGCCCTCCTTCGAGGAGCGGCAGCAGCAGTTTCCGGGCGTCCGGGGCATGTTGATCAAGGAACTTGCGCTGAAAGGCATCGTCGCCAAGACGGACGGCAATGTCGCCTACTTTGAAGGCGTTGACAAGAAGGCCCACTTCATCCGATCGGGTGACGATCTGTTCAACGCCAAAGTCAAGCAGATAAAGAAGGACGGCGTGGTCTTCGAAGAATTCAAGCGCTATCTGGACAAGCGCGTCGAGAAGAGCGTCGTTTCGGTCGATCTCCATGAGTAGAATGCAAATAATTGTAATAAGGAGGCACTTGATGCGGTCCAATAAATTGCTCCTTTCGCTGTTGATCATGAGTGCATTGGCCACTGTGTTCGCGATCGCTCAAAGCGCACCGGCCGGCGCCCAGACGCCCAGCGAGTTGAATGATGTCCAGTTCTCGACTCGCGACGGGATCTTCGAACTCACGCTGGTTGGCCAGAACCTTGCTGAATTCCGCAAGTTCAGGCTGGCCGATCCCTTCCGCCTGGTGGTCGATCTGCCCAACACGGCGACCCGTTACAACAAGAACGTGCTGCATGTGAACGGCGAGATCGTCCAGAAAATCCGGGTATCCAAGTTCAACAACGACGGCCAAGGCACAATCCGCATCGTGCTGGACCTGACCCGGGACGTGCGTGACGTGCAGGTGCTGCCGGTGGCGGAAGGTTTGAAGATCGCGGTGGGCCAGGAAACCCTGGTCCGGACTGATTCTGCGCCTGCGGCCCAGGAAATTCCGGTGGATGTCATCCCCACCCAGCCCTCCGCCGCAGCGGCCGCCCCGCCGGCTGCCGCCACCGAGGCTGAGATGACGGACGCCAGCATCGTCCGAATCCCCGAACCGGTGGTCAAGCCGAAAGCACTGGAGAGCAAGCCACTGGACAACACGCCGTCCCTGGTCCTGGGCGAGGCTCCGAAGATGCTGCTGGCAAAGGCCGGCCCTTCAGCCAACGCTGTGAATTACGTTCAGGATGACGAGCAGCAGACGGTGCAGTACACCGGCGAACTCATCACCCTGGACATCAAGGAAGCGGACATCGTCGACTTCTTCCGGCTGATCAGCGATATCGAGGGATTGAACATCGTCGTCGACCCGAGCGTCTCCGGCACCATCTCGATCAAGGTCGACAACGTGCCATGGGACCAAGTGTTCGACTTGGCGATGAAAAACAATCGCCTGGCCAAGGTCATCGAGGGGAACGTCGTGCGCATCGGCACTCTGGATGCCTTCAAGGCGGAAGAGAAGTCTCGGGAAGAGCTGAAAAGGGCCCGTGAAACCGTCACGGACATCATCAAGCTGAACTACGCCACCGCCACCGAGCTGCTCGACAAACTGGTGCCCATCCTGACCGAGTCGGGCGAGATCAAGACCGACATCCGGACCAACTCGCTGGTTATCCGGGACATTCCGGAACGTATCGCCGAGATCCGCAAGCTGGTCAAGGCCCTGGATGTGGCGGAGCACCAGGTGGAAATTGAAGCCCGGATCGTGCAGGCCAGCCGCGACTATGCCCGCAGCCTGGGCGTCCAGGTCGGCTTCGTGGTGGGCAACCTGGAGCGGATCACCATCGGCGGCCCGAACACCTACGGGACGATCGGCGGCTCCCGGCCATCCCAGACCCCCAAATCCGGCTATAACGCCGGCAATGGCAGCACCGGCCGCGGCGCCGCCTCGGGCCAGGCTTCCGAGAACGCCGCCATCAGCGTGGGCACGGAAGGGAACAACCGGACCGGCAACTACAACTGGTCCTTCCCCGCCGCCCAGGCCACCAGCGGCATCGGCATTTCCGTGGGCAACATTCTCGACACCTTCCTGCTGGACGCCTCGCTGACGGCCGCTGAAAGCAGCGGCCTGGTGCGGGTCATCAGCCAGCCCAAGGTGCAGGCTCAGAACAACCGTCAGGCCATGATCGAGCAAGGTCTCCAGTTCCCGGTCCAGGTTGTGGAAAACAACACCATTTCGGTGCGCTTCTTCTCCGCCTCGTTGAAGCTCAGCGTGCTGCCGCAGATCACCGAAGAGGGCACGGTGCTGCTCAAGATCACCGTGGAAAACAACCGGGCCGACTTTGTCAACACGGTCAACAACATACCGTCGATCATCACCAGCATGTCCTCCACCGAGGTGCTGGTGGCAGACGGCGGGACCACCGTGATCGGCGGCATCCTGATCGATTCCGATCAGACCAACAACGACAAGGTGCCGCTGCTCGGCGACATCCCGATCCTGGGGTACGCGTTCCGTCGCGACTCCAAGTCCAAGGAGACGAAGGAAATCCTGTTCTTCCTGACGCCGAGAATCATCCGCTGACCCGACGGACGCGTCAATGAATCTGTTCAGAGACACAATCGAGGAGGTAGTCGCCCGAGTGGAGGGCGCTCTCCTCGTTCTCATTGTCGGGGTGGACGGAATCATCATCGACCGGGCCGTCCATCCCGATCACCTCAAAGACGGGCTCAATTTCGATCTACTGGCGGCGGAGTACACCTCCCTGCTGAAGAATGCCGTCCGCACCGCCGAGGATGTCGAAATCGGCATGCTTCAGGAAATGACCATCTTCACGGAGCAGCTTCACTTCCTGATTAAAATGATCACCAGCGAGTACTTCTTGATGTTCATCCTGCAACCCGGCGGCAACTTCGGACGCGCCCGTTACGAGTTGAAGAAAGCCAAGATCATTTTGGAGAAAGATTTTCGGATTTAGGCCTTCCGCATCGGCCATGCATCCAAGGGAACCGCATGTCGGTTCCTTTTTTTTCGCCGTTTGACACCTCGAGCCGGCCGATGTTACCATCAACGCACAAAATCCGGATAAAGGGTAGACGCCGTGGAACTAAAAGAGTTGAAAGAAATATTAAAAATGATTTCCAGCAGCCAGTTCGAGGAATTTGAACTGAAAAACGGCGAATTCTACCTGCGCACGCGACGCGGCGACAACCGCCCCAGGACGACGCCCGAGCCCCCTACGAGTGCTCCGGCACCGGTCGCAGTCGTGCCGGGGACCGCCTCGGTGCCGGCGACTCCCGAAACCGAAGCGGCGCCTGCCGATGCCAAGGCACACCTGGTCAACTCGCCGCTCATCGGCACGTTCTACCGGGCCCCCAGCCCGGGGGCTGAGCCGTTCGTCCAGCCCGGCGATCGGGTCAAGCCCGGGACCGTGCTCTGCATCGTCGAAGCGATGAAAATCATGAACGAGATCGAATGCGACGTCGCCGGTGTCGTCGAGAAGGTCTGGGTGGAGAACGGCGAGCCGGTCGAGTACGGTGAGCATCTCTTCACCGTCCGCCTGGACTGATTCCATGTTCCGAAAAGTGCTGATAGCCAACCGGGGCGAGATCGCCGTCCGGGTGATCACCGCGTGCCGCGAACTCGGGATCGAAACCGTGGCCGTGTACTCGGATGCGGACGCCGGCGCCCTGCACGTCCGTCTGGCGGACGAGAAGGTGTGCATCGGCCCCGCACGCAGCGATCGCAGTTATCTCAACATCCCGGCCATCATCAGCGCCGCCGAGATCACCAACGTCGACGCCATCCACCCCGGTTACGGCTTTCTGGCGGAAAACGCCCGGTTCGCCGAGATTTGCGAATCCTGCAACATCAAGTTCGTGGGACCGTCAGCCCCGGCGATCGCCCTGATGGGCGACAAGGCGGCGGCCCGCCGGCGGATGGCCGAGGCCGGGCTGTCCGTCGTCCCTGGAAGTGACGGGCTCCTGCCGGATGCCGCCGCCGCGCGCCGCCTGGCCGACACCATCGGCTACCCGGTCATTCTCAAGGCCACCGCGGGCGGCGGAGGCAAGGGCATGCGCATCGTCCGCTCGGCGGATGAGTTGGACAACCTGTTTGCGCTCGCCTCGGGCGAAGCGGGCGCCGCCTTCGGCAACGCCGGCTTGTATGTGGAGAAATACATCGAAAACCCCCGCCACATCGAATTTCAGATCCTGGCGGACCGGTACAATCATGTGATTCATGCGGGCGAGCGGGAGTGCTCCGTCCAGCGGCGCCACCAGAAGCTGATCGAGGAGGCGCCCTCACCCCTGCTCCGCGCCGACCAGCGCCGGACGATCGGCGAGCAGGTGACCCGGGCCATCACGGCCGTGGGATACGAGAGCGCCGGAACTGTGGAATTCATCGTCGACGCCGACGGCCGCTTCTACTTCATGGAGATGAACACACGAATCCAGGTGGAACACCCCGTCACGGAGATGATCAGCGGCCTGGACCTGATCCAGCAGCAGCTTCGCATCGCCGCCGGCGAGCCGTTGGGACTGGCCCAGCGCCACATCCGTTTCTCCGGCCACAGCATCGAGTGCCGGATCAACGCTGAAGATCCCCGGAGCTTCCGGCCCTGCCCCGGCCTGATCACCGGCTGGTGTTTGCCTGGCGGACCAGGAGTCCGGATCGACACCTTCGTCTCCGCCGGCTACCGGATTCTGCCCTACTATGACAGCCTCATCGCCAAGCTGATTGTCTGGGGTCGCGACCGGCAGGAAGCGCGCGTGCGCATGCTCCGGGCCCTGGAGCAGTTTGTGGTTGAGGGTGTGCAGACCACCATCCCCCTCCTCCAGAAAGTGCTGCGGGATGATGATTTCGTCCACGGCGATTACGACACACATTTTCTGGAGCGGCTGCTGCCACGCTGGTCCTGACCTGCCGGCGCCGGCGGGATTGAGATCCGGATCAGCAGGAGATGACAATGGACGGCGGCTTGAACACCTGGGGCTGGTGCTTCCTGACGGCCGGATGGGGGAGCATTTTCGCCTTGACCGCGTTCTGTGTGATCCGGTTGATCCGTGCCCGCCGTCGGCAGCCGGAGACGGCAGCGGGCCCCCAGCGGGACTACTGGGCCACCCGGATCGGGATGATCCTGGCCATGGCCGGCAACGCCATCGGTCTGGGCAATTTTTTGCGCTTTCCGGTCCAGGCTGCCTCCAACGGCGGCGGGGCCTACCTGATCCCATACTTCTGCGCGTTCCTTCTGCTGGGCATCCCGATGATGTGGATGGAGTGGGCGATCGGCCGGATGGGCGGCCAGCACGGGCACGGATCCACCCCCGGCATGTTCGCCCTGCTGTGGCGTCGGCCAGCTGCCAAATATCTCGGTGCACTGGGCGTCTTCCTGCCGCTGGTCGTGGTGGTCTATTACAACGTGATCGAATCGTGGACCTTGGCGTACACATGGTTTTCCGCCACCGGCCGATATTTCGGACACGCCTCCCGCGAGGCGATGGGCCAGTTCCTGCGGGGTTTTCAGGGCGCCGAAAGCAATGCGTTCTTCCAGTCGCCGGCCACCCTGATCATCTTTCTGGCCATCACTCTGGGCATCAATTTCATCTTCCTCTATCGCGGCATCTCCCGCGGCATCGAGGTGTTGGCCAAGTACGGCATGCCCCTGCTGTTCGTGTTCGCCGTGTTGCTCGCCATCCGGGTGCTGTTTCTGGGAACTCCCGACCCCGCTCACCCCGAGTGCAACGTGGTCAGTGGGCTGGGCTTCATGTGGAATCCCGATTTCAGCCGCCTGGGCGACGCGTCCGTCTGGCTGGCCGCCGCCGGCCAGATCTTCTTCACCACCGGGATCAGCATGGGGATCATGACCACCTACGCGTCGTACATCCGCCGCGATGCCGATCTCACTTTGAACGGCTTGTCCACCGCCACCACGAATGAATTTGTCGAGATCATCCTCGGCGGCACCATTGCCATCCCCGCCGCCGTCGCCTTCTTCGGCCTGGTCGAGACGCAGGAGATCGCGCGCCAGGGCGCCTACGACCTGGGTTTCCAGGCGCTGCCGGTCATCTTTCAGCAACTGCCGCTGGGCGAACTGTTCGGCGCCGCCTGGTTCCTGCTGCTGTTCATCGCGGGGATCACCTCGTCCGCCGCCCTGACCCAGCCGGCGATCGCCCTGCTGCAGGACGATCTGGGCTGGAGCCGCCGTCGGGCGGTGCTGGTCGTCTTCGGCGTGCTGTTCGTTTCCGCTGCGTTGGTGGTGCTGTATTTCCGCTACGGCTTCCTGGACGAGCTGGATTTCTGGGCCGGCACATTCGGTCTGGTGGTCCTCGGGGCCAGCGAGAGCATCCTGTTCAGCTGGGTGTATGGCATCCGCCGCGGTTGGGAGGAGATCACCCGCGGGGCCGAACTGCGCATCCCGCAGGTGTTCCGGTTCGTCATGAAATACATCACCCCCGTTTACCTGCTGATCATCCTGGGCGTCTGGCTGGTCCAGGACGCGGTGCCCAAACTGCTCATGCAGAACGTCCCCACGGAACGCCAGCCGTACCTCTGGGGCGCCCGAGCGCTGCTCTTCGTCATCGCCCTGCTGACCCTGGCGGTCATCCGGGTCGCCTGGTCCCGACGGGCCCGGCGTGAGACCGAACGGACCGCGTCCCGGTAGTTCGGAATCGGCAAAGCCCGCCGCGACCGCCCCTGCAACCAGGCCCAAAGCTGCGCCCCGAGGTGAACTTTCCCGCTCCTGGCCGGATCTATCTGTGTGCAGACATTGGAGGTGGCATCATGAGACTGCGCGTTCTGATCACCCTGTCGATTCTGTCACTGGCTGCGGTCGGTGGCGTGCTGGCGCGGACCCGTAGCGTTCCCCTGGTGGAGACCGCCCGCCGGGCCGACACCGCTGTGCTGGCGACGTGCACCACCGCCCGCGGGGTCCAGGCCGGAACCGGAGGTATGATCTACACCGTGTATGAGTTCAGCCGGCTCGAAACCCTGGCCGGCGAGTCGCCCGGTGCGACCTTCGCCCTGCGGGTGGCCGGCGGGACCGCCGGCCGGTACCGCGTCGTGTTGCACGACGCACCCTGCTTCCAACCCGGGCAGTCCTACCTCCTGCTCCTCCGCCGCACCGATCGGGACGGCTCGCTGCTGGTGGCCGGCGCCATGAACGGGATCGCACCGGTACGCGCCGCCGGCGAATCCGGAAAATGGGAAATTGCCCTGAGCCGCCGGCAGATCACTCTCACCGGTGCCAAGTCTGCGAGCCCGGGCCAGACAGCCGCCGCCTCCGGTACGCCCTCCTGGCGCCGCCTGGACGATATCCGGCCGCTGCTTCAGAACGCCATCGGGGAGGTGGCCCAATGAACGCGCGCGCCCTCACCTGCTGGTTCCTCTTTCTGTTGGTCGCGCTGTGGACCGGCTCCATCGACGCATACGTGCACCAGAGCGGGGTGTCCAGTGCCGATCACCGTACCCGGATCGTCCGGTGGGCGCACCCGCCCGTCGATTTCGTCCTCGACGCCGGCACGCTGGCCGGCGGCGACGGACTGCCACTCATCGCCGACTCGCTCGACACCTGGGACAACGTGCCCACCGCCCTGCGCCTCGGGGGTGAGCTGTTCATCTACACCGACGTCCCCGATTTCAACGAGGACAATCTGGGCATCGACTACGGGATCATCGGCGACGAGATCAACGAGATCGTGTTCGACGAAACCGGCGGGGTCCTCGAAGCCCTGGGGCTGGATCCGGAAACGGTCGCCGGCGTCGGGATCACCATCGAGGACACCGCCTCCCAGGAGATCGTGGACGCACTGCTGATCCTCAACGGCACATTCCCCTCCTCGCCCGATCTGGATCTGGAGGCCACCGCCACGCACGAGTTGGGCCATATCTGGGGCCTGGGTCACACATTCGTGGGCGCCATCAACACGGTCAACGGTGAGCCGGGCTCCGATCCCATTCAGCCCCTTTACATTCCCACCATGTACCCGTACTCAAATCCCGAGGACGACCGGTTTGGCCGCTCCCTGGAATTCGACGACACGGCCGGGATCTCCGCTCTCTATCCCGAGACGACCTATGCACCGCCCTATCACCTGCCCTTCGTGCTGGAGACGGGCGCGATCAAGGGCCATGTGCACTATCGGCACGTGGTCCCGGTGACCGCCGCCCATGTGCGCGCCATCATGAACTCGAATCCGAACATTCAGGTCGCCGGGCTGTCCGGGTATGCCGGCGACGGCAGCGGCGAGTTTCGCATCGCCGGCCTGCCGCCCGGCGACTACCGGCTGGTGGTCGAGGGGATCGACGGCCGGGACGACATCACCGCAGCAACTATCGAGGACGACGGCATCGGCGCATGCGCCATCGACGGCTTCAGCGAGATTCCTTCCGGCATGTCCACCTATGTGTCCGCCGGAGAAGTCGTGACCGGATTCATATTCAGCATCAACGAACTGCCCCTCGCCGACGATGACGCCGTCGAATTCGGTCTCCCGGACGGCTTCACCTTCGAATTCGCCGGTGTTCCCTGCCGGCGAATTTTCCTGTATTCCAACGGGATCATCGGATTCCACCGGTTCGATGATCCTGACCCCGCCTGGACACCCGCCGGGCCCGATCTGCATACCTTCCTGTCGCGGCCGGCGGCCCGGATCGCGCCGCTGAATCTGGATCTGGATCCGCAAGGAAACGCGGACCGCCGCGTGTCTCTCTCCGCGGCAGCCGGACAGCTGGACTTCATCTTCGACCAGGTCCGCGTCAAGGCCACCGGCGGATCCGCCACGTTCACCACCCGTCTGTACACCTCCGGCGAGTTCCGCGTCGAGTACGGGGCGATGCCCGAGACAACCGCCCTGGTGGGTTACACGGCCGGTGTGTTCGCCACCGGCGGGCAGGAAGCGGCGACCGATTTCACCGCCTACGCCGGCGGCACGGTGCCCAGCGGCCGTTCGCTGGCCATGTACCAGCTGGTCTCGGCCGACGCCCTGGGTGATACCGTCCTCACCTTCGCCCGACCCGCCGCGGATCCATTTCCGGTTCGGAACCGGCTCATCTACCCGTGGCTCGCCCACAACGAGTATTTCACGCTGGGTCTGGCGGTGGTGAGCAATTCGCCCGACGCCTGCCGCCTGCGGATCACGGCCGTCGGCATGGACGGCCGGCCGCTGCCGGTGGTGCCGCCTTCCGACAATCCCCGTTACGTCACGCTGGAGTCCTACACCCAGTTTGTCTCCCTGATCGGCCCGATGTTCACCTTCGACGGTGGCACCGCCGACGGCTGGGTGCTGGTGGAGACCGACAATCCCGATCCGTATGGAATCCAGGGGTTCTTCCTCGCGCAGAGCTTCTTTGGGGGCATTCTCGATTCCATGGACGGCGCCGTGGCTTCGCCGGAAACGGGAACCACGCTCCTGTTCCCAAGGTACACCGGTGAGGTGAACGAGTTCACCGAGGTGACCATCGTCAATCCAAACCCCGCCGATGCCGGCATCGCCCTGTACATTTATTATGAGGACGGCACCGAGGAAACGGCGGACGCGATCATCGGCCCCAACGGTGCGGCGGTGTTCAACCTCACGGGATCCGGCAGCGCCTACGTCCTCGTGGACGCCACGGAGCCTGTCACGGGATTCGCCATGAATTTCAACACCGCCGGGTCGCTGGCGGGACAGCCGGCACGGTTCCTGTGGGAATCGCGGGGCGAGCAGGTCTCCCCGTTCTTCGTCTGGTCGCAGAATGACTATGCCTCCCGGCTGGACCTGGTAAATCCTAACGACGATCCCGCCACGGCCACCGTGGCGCTGTTCGACTCGGCCGGGCAACCGGTGGGCGACGCCGTCCAAATCCAGATGGGCGGGTGGTTCAACGCGCAACTGGACATCACGCCCGACGTCTTCGGTTTCAGCAAGGCCGCCAGCGCCGACGGCTGGGTCCGTGTGACCGCCGATCGCCCCCTGCTCGGGACCATGACGTTCGGTGATCCGGATTTCCAGTTTTCCCAAGCCAGTCTCCCCTTGCTCGGCCAGCCCACCCATTACACCATCCATTCCCACCTGGCCCAGGGAATGGCTGGCGGCGTCAATTATCTGACCGGACTGGCCATCCTCAGCCTGGACGGCGCAAATGATGTCACCGTGGACGTCTACAGCCCGGCGGGCAGTCTGGACTACGGCATCGAAACGATCCTGGATGCCGGCGAACGGGGGCTCGGGCTGCTCAGCGAATGGATGCCCCAGGGGCCTTGGCCGCGCACCAGCGGCTATCTGGCCGGCACCGCGGACCGCGGCATGTTCGCGTACGAGATCTTCAACACGGTCAACGAGGAGTTCTTCGCCGCCGTCCCCGCCCAGAAATACTTCCCGGTTCAGGAAGAGGTCGACGACGCCGACAACGGCTGGCCCGACTATGCCGAACCGATCGATGGTTATCCCGTCGAGATCCGCGGCCAGCTTAGCCCCGCCGACTCCGGCTACTTCCTGGTCGACCTCGGCGACGGGTTCATCGACGAAATCGAAGATCTGTTCGTGTTCACCGCTCCCCGCGACGGCTGGTATCTGTTCGCCTTATACCCGGACCACCGGTACTGCGATGTGGACCTCTACGTGTTCGATTCGGAGTGGATGATCATAGGCGATTCCGCCTACGGCGTGCCCGGCGTGGAATATGTGGAGATCGAACTCCAGGCAGGAACCTATGCGGTGGGCGTCAGCCTGTTCGATCTGGGCTGGTTCACCTCGGGCGGGTATCACCTGGTCGTGGAGCCGGACGCGATCCCCTGACGGCCGGCGCCGGCCGCTTTCGCAGCCAGTGGCGGCGCTCGAAGGGGTAATCCGCCGTGTGACGGATCACGGCCGGAGCGTCTCGAGTATTTCCAGAAAGCGCGTGTGAAAGTCCCGGCCGGCGGCAGCCATGGCCGCGGAGATCCCTTCCCAGCCGGGGTTGGCGTTGACTTCCAGCACCCGCGGGCCGTCGGGGCCCTCGAGGATGTCCACGCCGGCCAGATCCAGCTCCAGGGCAGCGGCGGCGCCCCGGGCCAGTTCCACGACACCGTCGGTGGGCTCCACCGCCGTGATGGTCGCGCCCAGCGAATAATTGGTCCGGAAATCCCCCCCCACGGCCTCGCGCCGCATGGCGCCGACCACCTGCCCGAGCAGGACTACCACCCGCGTATCCCATGCCGGGCCCGCCGCGGGAGCGATGTATTCCTGAACCAGGAGGATTTCGTGCCGGTCCGTCGCCCAGCGCGACCGGAACACCGCCTCCAGCTCATCCACCCCCCGCACCAGCGCCACGTCGCGCCCCTGGGAACCCATGTTGGGCTTGACGACACACGGCCCGCCGCCGAGCAGCCGGAAAGCCTCGGCCAGGCCGTCCCACGTACGCGCCACCAGGGTGGCCGGGACCGGCAAGCCGGCGGTTTCCAGAAGCTGCAGCGTGGTGATCTTGCTTCGGGCCGCCTGGATGGCGGTGATGGGATTCAGAAAATCCACCCCCTCAGCTTCGAGCAGTTCCAGGATGTAGCAATCGCCCCGGGTCAGGGTGCGCAGGTTGAGCCGCGGGATGACCAACTCGGCCTCCAACAGCTCCCGCGCGCCCGGTCCCCAGAGCAACCGGCCGAGGCGGCCGCCCACCCCGAGTCCCAGTTCCCCGTGCCGCACCAGGGCGCACGCGTGTCCCCGCGCATCGGCCCGTCGACTGAATGCCACCATGCACGGGAGAAATGCCTCCTCGCTCAAGGTCGTGCTCAGAATGGCCAGACGCATAACGCCTCCTCAACGGTCATTTTTGGGGCGGCTCCGGCGGCAGTTTCAACGGAAATTCAAAATAGATCATCTCCTCGCGGGTGTCGGCGTTGAAGATTTCAGAAATGTACAGGTTGGCCCCATCGAAGATGCCCAGACCGGTCCCCAGCTTGAAGAACACCACCCCATGGGCCGTCTCGCCGGGCGCGATGGTCGGCGTGCCGAACGAGTGGTTCTTCATGGCCTGGATCAGTTTCGCCTTCTTTCCCTTGCCGGCCATCCGGATGATGTCCACGGGGGGGATGCCGGTGCTGGGCGGCGCTCCCACCTGGCCGTCCGGCTGGAGCAGGGCCATGGCGACGCTTTCCCACGGCAGCGCCCGGATCATCTGCCCCTGCCGATCCACCACCGCGAAGCCGGCCGCCGCGATGACCACCGGGTGGTCGGCGCCGTTGTGGGCCGCCACCAGCACCGGGACGATGCCGAGCTGAACGAGCTCCTTGGAATCGAACAGTTCGCGGATCCGTTTCTCGCCTGCAAAGGGGATGGCGCCGATCGTCACCCCCTGCGACTCCAGCCAGGCGGTGCATGCCTGCGGAGCCGGTGCCGGAAATGATTGCTTCTCTTCGGCCGGCACGGCGACCGCCAATGCGACAGCGAGGGCCCAGCCGATCAGGTGGCGCAGGTGCATGATGCCTCCACACGCAGTTCAGTGCCCGGTCGTGACGGGGGATGTTCCATCCGACTCCCGGTCGCGGCGCAGCAACCCGGCCGACACTGAATACTCGGGGATCATCTGGAACGCCTCGCTGAGAGTCACGCCGAGATGAGCCTCCGCGCCCAGCAGGTCGAACAGGATGCGCTGATCCTGCAGGGCCGGCCAGACCGGGTAGCCCGGGCTGTATCGCACCACGCCCGCCCGCGGCAGGCCGAGTTCGGCCAGCGTGGTGACCGTGGCCACCTCCGCCAGTTCGTCGGCCAGTTCGGCGGCGATCGTGGACAGGATGTAGCCCTGCAGATAATCGCCGCCGTCGAAGTGCTGGCGCACGGTCTCGCTGACCGTCCCGCCGAGTGTCACCACGAGCAGCGGCAGCATCGGCTTGCCGCCGCACCGGATCAGGCGGGCCCAGCAGGCCGGCGCCAGGCTAAGAGGCAGCCGGCGGCCACCGTGGACAATTGTCAACCCGCCGTCGCCGGTCTGCGTCAGCTCGAAGAGGCCGAGAGCGGCCATGGGCGCAACCAGCGAGGAGTGGCCGAGCTCCCGCAGCAGCTTTTCGCCCGTCCGCAGGAGGCTCTCGTAGAATCCCTTCTCCATTCGGGCTCCGGCCATGAGCTTGCGGCCGCATTGTTTTTCAAAATTGAAGTCGCGGATCATCCGCGCGACGTCCACGCAGAACACGCGCACGGCGGGATCGAGAAGCGGTGCAGCCGGAACCGGCGCGGCCTCGACGGGCGTCGGGGCGGCGGGCGCTTCGATGGCTGCGGCTGATCGGCACTCTTCCGCGAACCGTCGCTGGCGGTCGCGGCGCCGCGCCGGATCGGCCAGTTCCTCGGCCAGACGCAATCCATGAAACGCATCCCGGCCGTAGAACACACCGCCGGGATAGGTTTCGCCGTCCAGCCGGCCCAGCTCCCGGGCGTACGCATCGCTCACGGCGGCGCCACCCACGAGCACCGGCACCTCCAGGCCGTCCCGGTGCAGCAGTTCCACCACCCGCCGCATCTCCCGCGACGTGGAGACCAGCAGGGCGGACAGCCCCACCATGTCGGCCGGTCCCTCCCGGACGGCGGCGAGGATGCGCTCAGCGGCCACGTCGGCGCCCAGGTCGGCCACGTCGAATCCGTTATGCGCCATGAGCATGCGCACGAGGTTCTTGCCGATATCGTGCACGTCGCCCTTCACCGTGGCCAGGACGATCCGCCCACGCCCCGCCGCGTTCTGGAAGGGAAAATGCCGCTTCAGGTGTTGCAGCCCTTCCTGCGTGATGGCCGCCGACTCCAGTACGTACGGCAGCGGCAGGCCCCGCGATTCCATCAACCGGCCCACTTCCGCCATGGCCGGCAGGAAGACCGTCTCGATGAGCGTCTGGGGCGCCGTCTGGCGCGCGGCCTCTTCCAGCCGCGGCAGAAAGTCGTGCCGGTCCCGCCGGACGATCTGGCGGCGCAGCCGTTCCGGCAGGGTCAGCGCGTCCCCGCCGGCATCCGGAACACTCTCGGTGAGCAGCGGCTCGTGGCCGATCTCCAGGACCCGGTGCAAGGCGTCCGGCCGCCGGTTCAACAGCAGGTCCTCGGCCAGGTCCCACCGGTCGGCGGGGATCTCGGTGCGGTGCATCAGCTCCATTGGATTGAAAATGGCGAAGTCTAGGCCGAGCGCGCCCGCATGGTGCAGCAGGACGTTGTTGAGCACCGGCCGAAACGCCGCCGGCAAGCCGTACGACACGTTGCTGACGCCCATCACGGTGAAGCAGCCGGGCAGCTCCGCCTTGAAGAGCCGCAGGGTCTCCAGGGCCTGCCGCCCGTTGTCGCGATCCTCGGGCTGTCCGGTCCCCAGCGTCAGGATCAGCGGATCGAGGATCAGGTCCTGGTGGGACAGCCCCGCCGCCTCCGCCAGCTCGCACAGCCGCCGGGCGTTCTGCAGCCGTTCCTCCGGCTGACGGGGCAACCCTTCACCCGCCAGGGGCAGGCAGACCACCATCATGCCGTGGCGGCGGGCCAGGGCCAGGATCTCGCGGCACTTGTCGAGATCTTCGAGATTGCACGAATTGAGCACGCCCCGCCCCTGCATCCGCCGGCACGCCTCGCGCATGGCGTCGAGGTCGGTGCTGTCCACCATCAGCGGCCGGGGGGCGTTGAGGCTCACCTGCGGGATGACCTGCCGGACCAGCTCCATCTGCCGCTGGACGTCGCGGGTGGCCAGGTTCAGGTCCAGCACCCGCGCGCCGCGCTCCACCTGCATCCGGGCCAGTTGCACGACCGTTTCCATGTCGTTGGCGTCCACGGCGTTCCGGAACTTCCGGCTGCCGTGGTAATTGAGCCGTTCGCCCACCAGGATGGGGCGCGGCGTGGTGGCCAGCACCATCGCCTCGAACAGGCCGGTGAGCGCCGGCACCCGCTCCCGCGGTGTTTCCGGCGCCAGCGGCGCGGCGGCCAGCTCCGCGCGGAGGGCGCGGATGCAGTCGGGGTCCGTGCCGCAGCAGCCGCCCAGCGAGCGGAATCCCAGCCCGCGGAACGCGGCGGTTTTACGGGCAAAATCCGCCGCCGGCAGATCGAACACCGGCCGTCCGCCGACGTTGCGCGGCAGCCCCCGGTTGGGCATCGCCAGCAGCGGCGCCGCCACCAGCCGGTGCAACTCGCCGGCCAGACGGTACATCTCGTCCGGTCCCATGGAGCAGTTCAGGCCGATCATGTCCACGCCGAGATGGTCGACCACCAGGGCGGCGGCCGCCAGGTGCGTCCCCAGGAGCAGGTTGCCCAACGCATCGGTGGAGA
>JAGOHA010000002.1:60794-91892 GCA_017996395.1 Acidobacteriota bacterium
AGGAGCAGGTTGCCCAACGCATCGGTGGAGAAGCTGACCACGAGCAGGGCGTCGCGGCCGGCCTGGGCCATGGCGTCCCGGCTGGCCAGGATGCCGGCCCGCGTCTCCATCATGTCGTTGCAGGTCTCCAGCAGCAGCAGGTCCACACCACCCGCCAGCAGCGCCGCCGCCTGGACGTGGAAATTCCGATAGAAATCCTGAAAGTCGGTCCGCCGCTCGATGGAGAGCAGCCCTGTCGGCCCCATGGATCCCGCCACCAGCGCGCCCGGGAAGGCCGCCGCGGCCTCGCCCGCCAGCCTGGCCGCCGCCAGGTTGACGGCCCGGGCCTGCGGTTCCAGGCCGTGCAGGCCGAGCTTGTGGGGGGTGCCGCCGAAGGTGCACGTGGTGACCACGTCGGCGCCCGCCGCCAAGTAGTCGCGGTGAATCTCCCGGATCGTTTCGGGCGCCTCCAGCACCAGCCGCTCCGGACAGTCGAAGGCGGGCAGCCGCCCGCGGCGGGCGTCCAGCAGGGTGCCCATGGCCCCGTCGAAGAGGAGCCCCTCGGCCTGCAGGGTGGCAAGCAGCTCGGTACGCGTGCGCCTCATCGCCGGACCTCCGCGACCAGATCACCGAGGATCTGGTACCGGCCCAGCGGAATGGAGAACTGGACGCCGCGCACTTCCGCGACGGCCATCAGCCGGCGCACGATGTCTGCGGTCATCGCCAGGCCGGCCTTCTGCTGGTCGGCCGGATCCGGGTACCGGCCCAGTTCCTCCAGGATCCGCCGCGGCACGTGTATCCCCGGGATTTCCGAGCTGATGAACTCCGCGTTACGCAACGAGACCAGCGGCCAGACACCGGCCAGCACCGGCAGTCCGAATTCGGCCGCGTGCTCCATGAACGCCAGGAATGGCTCCACGTCAAACACCGGTTGGGTGATGATGAAATCGGCGCCGGCCAGGACCTTCCAGCGCAAGCGCCCGAGCTCCCGGTCCAGCGGGTCGGCGAACGGATTGGCGCCCACGCCGATGAAAAAGTCGGTGGCTTCGTCCAGGGCGTTGCCGCCCACGTCCCGGCCCCCGTTGAGGCTGTGAACCAGGTTGACCAGGCCGATTGCGTCCAGGTCGAAGACGCCGGTTGCCCGCGGCAGGTCGCCCACCACCGGCGGATCGCCGGTGATCAGCAGCAGGTTGCGGATGCCCAGCGCCCAGGCGCCCAGCAGATCGGCCTGGATGCCCAGGATGTTCCGGTCGCGGCAGGCGTAATGCAGGATCGCCTCGACACCCACTTGCTGCTGGATCAACACCGACAGAGCCAGCGGCGACATGCGGGCCGTCGCCCGGGGGCCGTCGGGAATGTTGATGGCGTCGACGCCCATTTCCTGCAGTGCATGGGCCCGCGTCTGCGCCTTTTCGCTGCCGGCGCCCTTCCCCGGAACCAGTTCGGCCAGACTGATCCGCCGGCCGGCGGCCAGGCGCTGGGACAGGCGCGACGGCGCCCGGCCCTCCGCTTTCTGTGGCGCCGCGGGCGGTTCAGCCGCAGTCCCGGCAGAACCGGCGTCGTTGCGGCTCCGCACCACCTGCGTCCACTTGCGACGGGCGCGCACGGCCCGCACGCTCTCGCACAGAGCCCGGACGTGATCGGGCGTGGTGCCGCAGCAGCCGCCCAGGAGGGTCACCCCCAGGTCGAGAAAGCGCGGCGCCGCGCGACGGAAGTCGTCGGGCGTCGAGACGTAAAAGGTCCGGCCGTCGAGCTGCCGGGGCCGCCCCGCGTTGGGCATCACCAGGAAGGGACGGTCCACCAGGGTGCGGGCGCGCTCCACCAGGCCGAGCATGGCGTACGGCCCGACGATGCAGTTCAGGCCCACGCCGTCCACCTGGTCCAGCGGCAGCTCGGCGAGACAGCGCTCCAGCGGCGCCTGGTACCGGGTCAGGCCGTTGTCACCCACGGCGAACGACACCAGCAGGGGCAGGTCGGTGAGATGCCGGACCGCCCGCACCGCCGCCGCCGCCTCCGCCGGCTGGCTCATGGTTTCCAGGATCAGCAGATCGACGCCCGCCTCGACCAGGCAGCGGACCTGTCGCTGAAAGAACGCTTCCACTTCGTCGATGCCCAGTTTGCCCAGGGGCTCGATGAGCGCGCCCAGCGGACCCATGGAGCCGGCGACATACCCCTGGCGCCCGGCGGCTTCCCGGGCCAGGCGGACTCCCGCGGCGTTGATCTCCTCGAGGCGGTCCGCCAGGCCGAAGCGCTGCAGCCGGACGGCGCCGGCGCCGAAGGTGTTGCTCATGAGCACCTCGGCCCCGGCGGCGACGTAGGCCCGGTGCACGCCCAGCACCTGAGCCGGCTGGCTCAGGTTGAGCGACTCGATGCAGGTGTCCATGGGTACGCCCTGCTGAAAGAGGTAAGTGCCCATCGCGCCGTCCATGAAGGCGAGGTGCTCCTTCTGGAGGAAGCGGAGGAAATTGTCAGCGGGCATCGGCGAACTCCTTGCAAACGGCGCCGGGGCGCGGCTCAGGCGGTCGCGTCATCGGCCGCCGCCTCCCGGTGGGGATTCAGAAATTTGTGATACAGCAGCAACCCGACGACCGTGGCGGCGCCGATTCCGGCGAAGATGAGCCACAGCAGCCGCGGCTGGTTCATGCGGTCGACAAACCGGACATAGAGGTTGGCGCCCAGCACCCCGGCGATGCTGGACCCGATCACGCCGTACAGCGACAGGTAGCCCATGTACATGGCCACGTGCGCCCGCGGGGCGATCTGGCCCACATAGCTGAAGAACTTCGGGTGGGCGGTCATCTCGCCCAGCGAAAAAACGATGTTCCCCAGCACGAACACCCAGATGTGAGGCGAGATGGCCAGAATGGCGAATCCGGCGGTGCCCAGCACGATGCCGGTGATCATGGTGGGCAGGGCGGACCGCTTCTCGAACAGTTTGGAGATCACCAGCTGCAGCGCGATGATGGTGCCGGCGTTGATCACGGTGACGTGCTCCACGTCGAAGCGCCAGCGCCACGCCACACCCAGCGCGGCCAGCGCCGAGTTGACGAGATCGTCCAGCGGCGCGGCGTCCACATACGCCTTGACGTACCAGAGCACGGAATCGAACATCTGGAAGTAGAGGACCCAGAAACCGGAGTAGATGAAGATCATCAACAGGAAGCGGAAGTGGTCGCGGAAGCGCGCCGTGTCGGCCAGATCCATCCGGAACACGCTCAGGATGGTCAGGTAGACGCAGGAGCACAGGATCCGGGCGAACAGGGTCAGGCCTGGCAGCAGCCAGATGCTGCCCAGCATCGCCGCCACCACCAGCCACGGGATGTACCGGCCGGCGGCCGCCGCGCCGGCCTGCAGCCGCTCCCGCAGAATCACCGCCAGTAAAGCGGTGGCGAAGAACAGGAACAGAAACAGGAGGAAGAACGGCCGGCGCGCGGTCGCGTCCAGCGCCTCGCGCAGGGCGCCCCGCTCCACCCCCACCAGCAGCGGCTCGTCTTCGACGCGGCTCAGCGCCGCCGTCAACACCGCATCGTCCGGTTGCCCGGCGCGCACCTGCAGGTGATAGCGTCCGGGACCGGTTCGGCGCAGATCGACCGCCGCGGCCGCCTCGCCCGACGGGCCGCCCGGCTGGCGGCTCACCCGCAGCACCGGCCGCTGCTCCGACTCCTGAAGGATCTGCCGCAGCGCCGCCTGGTCCAGCTGTTGCCAGTCCAGCCGCTCCCGCAGTTCCGTCACCAGCGCATCCAGGAAGCCCGGCTGGTCTGACGACTTGAACACTTCGAGGCGGTACAGCGGCCGGCCGGCTTGGGCGGGATTGGCGCCCGCCTCCTGCAGCCGGAAATCCGCCGGATTGGACTGGTCGCGCCGCACCGCCACCAGCAGCGTCTTGCCCCAGCGGGTGTGGGGCACCGCTTCGACGTAGATCTCGGCTTCGGGCGGCGTGGCGTACTCATACACCGCCCACGCGCCGAACGCCAGCAGGCCGACGGCGACACCCGTCGCCGCCGGCAGGGACCGGCGGGCCAGGCGGTGGGCCATCACGACCGGCGAAAAGACGATCTCGAACGCATTGGCCAGCGTCTGCACCAGGCTGGCCCGCGCCGCCGAGCCCTCCGTGGGCCGGGCCGGTTCGCGGAAAAATAGGGCCATGGGGATGAGCATGGTCCCGGTGCCGATGGCGGCGGCGATGATCACCCAGTGCCAGCCGTAGCTGTGCTTCAGCCACGGCACCAGGACCAGCGGGAACAGGAACGCCCCCAGATTGATGGACCAGTAGTAGATCCCGAAGCCGAGGGTGGATGTCTCCTTGTCCGTCACCCGGGCGATGGTGCCCGAAATGATGGGCTTGAACGTGCCCGCGCCGAGCGCCATCACGACCAGCGCCAGGAACACGTAGGTGTAGGTGGTGAACTGGCTGGTCAGGAAGTAGCCGGTCCCCAGCAGGGCGAAGGCGACGGTCAGCGCCTTCCGGTAGCCGAACCGGTCGGCCAGCGCGCCGCTCACGATGGGCAGGAAGTACAGGATCGGCTGGATGACGCTCTTGATGACGCCCACGCTCTCCTTGGGAAAGAACAGCACGTCGGTGAAGTACACCGACAGGACGCTCATCATCCCGTAGTATGATCCGCGCTCGAAGAACTCGAACAGAATCACCAGCCAGAACAGACCGGGGAATCTGTGGCGCCGGGCCTGCCCGGCTGGTTCCATCTTTTCCGTCATCGACGGCCCTCCCGACGGGCGACATTTGGCCGAATATACCGATTTTCAAGATGCAAAGCAAAAATTAAATCGCCACGGTTCCAGCGCATTTTTGCAAACCCTGCCCGGCGCTTTGCGTATAATCGGTTTCTCAGCACACTCTGGAGAGGGAACGCATGCGCCGTATTTCCGACCGACTGGTTTTTGCCGCCTCTCTGGCTCTGGGGCTCGCCGCAGTGGTGACCGCCGCCCCGGCGTCAACCGACATCCTGCTGCCAACCCAACCGGAGGCCACCGGCTTCCGCAAGAGCAACCATTTCGAAGACGTCACGGCATACATCCGCGAGCTGCAGTCCCGTTCGGACAAGCTCCGGGTCGAAATCCTGCTCCACACGGCTGAGGGCCGGGAAGTCCCGCTGGTGGTGATGGGCGACCCGCTGCCCGAATCGCCGGCGGCCGCCCTGGCCGACGCCCGGCCCGTTGTCTTCCTGCAGGGCAACATCCACGCCGGCGAAGTGGAGGGGAAGGACAGCCTGCTGATGCTCATGCGCGACATGCTGTTCGGCGACAAGCGCGAGTTGCTCCGCCGGAACATCTACCTTGTGGTCCCCATCTTCAACGCGGACAGCAACGAACGGATCTCACCCCAGAACCGCAGCTACATGCCCAATCCGGAGGAGGGCGTGGGCTTGCGGCAGAACAGCCAGAACTATGACCTCAACCGCGACTACATCAAGACCGACAGCCGGGAAGTCCGCGCAGCGATCGCGCGGATCATCCTGCCGTGGGACCCGCTGGTGTTTGTGGATCTGCACACCACCGACGGCTCGTACCATCAGGAGACGGTCACGTACCTGTCGCCGCGCGCCCCCAACTGGGACGAGGGCATCAGCGGCTTTCTATGGGACCGCCTCTACCCCGCGCTGACCGAGCGCCTCGCCGCCCGGGGCATCTCCCTGTTGCCCTACGGCGACTTCGTCGACGACTTCAAGCCGGAGCTGGGCTGGAGCACACATCCGCCCTCGCCGCGGATGGGCGTGGATTACATGGGTCTCCGCAACCGCTTCGCGGTCCTGGTGGAAAACTACGCCTACGCGCCGTACGCCACGCGGGTGAAGCACTGCTACGAGTTCGTCGCCGCGCTCAGCGAGTACGTGGGCGCTCACGCGGCCGAGATGAAGGCCCTGGCGCGGGAAGCCGACCGGCGGTCCGCCGGCTGGGCGGCCCTGCCGGCCACGGAGCGGCCGCCGCTCAGCCTGTCGGTGGATTCCGGTCCCCAGGACGGAACGCTGACCATTCAGGGTTTCGCCTGCTCCGAGATCATCGACTCCCGCGGCCGGAAGCGACCCAAGCCGATTCTCGACCAACCCCGCACGTACACGGTGGCGTACCACGCCCGCTTCACCCCCAAGACCACCCGGCCGCTGCCGGCCGCCTACCTGCTGCGCACCGGCTGCGAGACGGTGGTGGCCCAGTTGCTGCGCCACGGCATCCGCGTGGAGCGGCTCACCGCTCCGGCCCGGGTGACGGCCGACCAGTTCAAGACCGCCACCCTCAAGGTGAATTCATGGGTGGTCGAAGGCCATGCCGATCTGACCGTGACGGGCGAGTGGCAGCCGCAGGAGTTCGAGGCGGAAGCCGGCTGGTTCCTGGTCCCCATGGACCAGCCGCTGGCCCGGCTCGTCGCCTGCCTGATGGAGCCGGAGCATCCCGACAGCCTGGCCGTCTGGAATTTCTGGAACAACTGGATCACCCGGCAGTGGTACCGGGATCTGCCCCCGCTGCCGCTGTATCGGTTGATGGAGGCGCCGCGGCTGCAGACTCGGCGGGCGGAACTCGGCGACGTGGTTTACTGACGCCGGCCGTCCCCGTTCCTCCTGCCCGACACCGCTCATCCCCCCAGGAGGGGGACGTTGAGGATCACCCCGTGTTCCACCGGCAAGCCGGACGGCGCCGGTCGGGAAGGATCCAGCCGGACATGCCCCATATTGGGACAGAACGCGCCCAGCTCCTCCAGCCAGCGGGCCAGCCGGCGCAAACCGGCGGCGGTGGCCACCACCCGCAGCCGGCGGCGGAGCGCCTCGGATTCGAATCGTGACGCCAGCTCCAGGATCCGTTCCGCGTCGAGTCGCCGGCGCTGCCGGGCCAGGATGGCCGCCACTTCCGCCTGCTCCATGAACCGGCCCGGGGCCGCCACCGCGTCCACCAGGGCGCGCTCCGGTGAAGCCACGCGAAACCGTCGGCCGCCGTCGCAGAGCTCACGGATCTCCAGGGTCCGGCGGGCGAGAGCCACGGCATGCCGGCGCACCTCGGCGCCCGGCACCTTCAGACTGCGGGTGCGGTCGGCGGCGACCACCAGATCCAGTCGGTTTAGCGGACCTGGCAACAGTCCGGCCAGTTGCAGCGCCACTCGACCCGTGAAGTATCCGATGGCGCCGGCGGCCAGCGCGTGATGCAGCACGGCGGGCAGCGCGCAGGCGATCCCCTGCCGGCGAAACACGCCGCGCGCCTCGATCCGGACCAGCCCCGCGGCCGCCCAGTGCCGGCAGGTCTGCCAGGCGGCGTCCCGGGAGAGTCGCGCCGCGGCGCGAAATTCCCCCAGTCCGAACCAGACCGGCATCGCGGCCAGAATCTCCTCGCGCTGCTGATAGACGGAATAGACCATGGATCAGTGACTTTCCCGACCGATTATTTCAAAACCCGTCTTTAAAAACAATTGAATCTTACAGCGCTTCGTGGCAAGATAATCCGTTATTGGCGACACTGTCCGCGAGGTTGTATTCATGAACCGTATACCTTATATCGTGTTGATTTTAATCGTCTCCGCAATCTTCGTTACCGCCCAGGTCGAGGAGCGCTTCCAGTACGGACTGAAGTTCGGCGTCGTCCAGAACCAGTTCGAGGCCATCCCCGATTCCCCCCTGAATCCGTTCGAATCGCTGGAGATCGACGGCCGCACCGGTTTCATGGCCGAGGCGTTCTACGACTACCAGCTCCTGCCCGACAAGATGCCGCCCCTGCACATGACCTTCGGGTTGGGCTACAAGCTCCTGATCATGCGCGGCCAGTTCAGGACCGCCGGCGACACCCCGGTGACCGGAGACTTTCACAACTATTTTCACACCCTGGATTTCCCGGTGGGCGTGAAGATGGTCTTCAAGCAGTTCAACGGACGTCCGTTCGTGGGCGCCGGCCTGCAGATGGACGCCATCGTCGGTGAAACCGTGAGTTCCGGCGGCACCCACGGGACGGCCGACGAGACGCTGCCGGATTTCGAGACGATCCCCGACTACCGGACGCGCTTCAACACAGGGGTTTATTTCAACGCGGGCTTTGAGATCCCCTCCACCAATTATTTATACGTCTTCGAGTTCCGTTACATCCGCTGGAGCCGTGACAACTTCGACGCCGAGACCTCGTTCTACGAGCGCAGCAACGGCGAAATCCAGTGGACATTCGGAGTCAAGATCCGCTGAGCGCGGGCCGGGCGCCCGGCCTGCCGCATCTTTTACTTGATTCATTTCCAGTGAGGCATTCATGAGAATCACTACCATCGGCGTGTTGGGGTGCGGCCAGGTGGCGCAAGGGATCGCGCAGAACGTCGCCCACGCCAAGATCGACGTGATCCTGTGCGACGATCAGGAGAGCTGGCTCCGCGGCGGCGTCGCCGGCATCGAGCTCGCCATCGATAGCGAGATCAGTCGCTGGGGACTGACCACCGGCGACAAGAAGGCCATCCTGAAGCGCATCAAAACCACGACGAACCGCCAGGATCTGAAGGCGGCCCAGATCCTCATCGAGGCCAAGGGACAGACCTTCGAGGAGAAGCGCGATCTTTTCCTCGAGATGGAGTCCATCTGCCCCGATACCACCCTGTTCATGACCAACACCACCACCATCTCGATCTCCGACATCCAGCGCCACCTCCGCCTGCCCGAGCGCCTCATCGGCCTGCACTTCATCCTCCCCATCCCCGCCAGCGTCATCGTGGAGGTCGTGAAGGGGATCCGAACCTCCGAAGCGGTGGTTCATGAGACCAAGCGCCTGATGGATACCCTGGGCAAACGCGCCATCGAAATCTACGAGTATCCGGGCTTTGTCACGTCCCGCATCATCTTGCCCATGATCAACACGGCGGTCCAGGTCCTCATGGAGGGCCTCGCCACGGCCGACGACATCGACGACGCCATCCACCTCGGTTACAACCTGTCGCTCGGCCCGCTGGCGCTGGCCGACCAGATCGGGATCGACGTGGTGCTGGACTCCCTCGACTCCATTTACCGCAACCTCGGCGACCCCACGTACCGGCCCAGCCCGCTGTTGCGCAAGATGGTCCGCGAGGGCAAGCTCGGCCTGAAGTCCGGCGAGGGCTTCTTCAAGTACGACGAACGCAGGCGGCGGATCGCCAAGGCGTAAAGGGGTGCATCCATGATCGTTCTCACACTGAACTGCGGCAGCTCGACGGTCAAGTACAAGCTCATCAACACCGCCACCCAGAAAAACCTGGCCGTGGGTAAAGCGGACCGGGTGGGCATGATGGGCGCCATCATCGACGTGGAGCGTCCCGGCGGCGAGAAGATCGTCCGCGAGACCGAACTCCTGGACCACGCCATGGCCATCTCGGCGATCATCCGCCTGCTGGTGGAGCCGGAGCTGGGCATTCTCAAGAGTCTGGACGAGATCCAGGCGATCGGTCACCGGGTGGTCCACGGCGGCGAGACGTTCACCGGTTCGGTGCGGATCACCGACGCCGTGGTCCAGACCCTCAAGGATAACATCCAGCTGGCTCCGCTGCACAACCCGCCCAACATCGTGGGCATCGAAGCGGCGATGGCCATCCTGCCCAATGTCCCCATGGTCGGCGTGTTCGACACCGCCTTCCACACCACCATGCCGGAGCACGCCTACATCTACCCCATCCCGTACGCGCTCTACAAGAAGTACGCCATCCGGCGCTACGGCTTCCACGGGACCTCCCACTTCTACGTCGCCCGCCGCGCCTGCGAGATCCTGAAGACCAAGGCGAGTGACACCAACCTAATCACGCTGCACCTGGGTAACGGCGCCAGCGCCACCGCCGTTCAGGGGGGGAAATCGGTGGATACCACGATGGGTTTCACGCCGTTGGAAGGCCTGGTGATGGGCACCCGCTGCGGCGACATCGACCCGGCCATCATCATCCACATCATGGACCAGGAGAAGATCTCCGTCCGCGAAGCGAACAACCTGCTCAACAAGTTCAGCGGATTGATCGGCATCTCCGGGCAATCCAGCGACATGCGCGACCTCGAGGACCTTTATCAGAAGGGCGACAAGCAGGCCCGGCTGGCCATCGACATCTACGCGTATCGGATCAAGAAGTACATCGGCGCCTACGCGGCCGCCCTGGGGCAGTTGGACTGCATCGTGTTCACCGCCGGCATCGGGGAAAACAGCCCCCTAATCCGCGAAAAATCCATCGAGGGGCTGGATCGCCTGGGCATCAAGCTGGACAAAAAGCGCAATGACGGCCTGCGCGCCAAGGAAGCCGTCATCTCGGCCGACGATTCTCCGGTCAAGGTGCTCGTGGTGCCCACCAACGAGGAATTGGTCATCGCCATGGATACGGCCGAGATCGTGTCCGGGAAAAAATCTTCTTGATTTTCCTGAAATATCCAATATAATTTACACAAATAAGCGAGATGCCTATCTTGCTTATTCAACAGCCTAAGCCCTAGCTCCCCCCTGGCTAGGGTTTCTTTTTTACTCGCTTGTTTTCAATAATTTAGAACAAAGATGCGGCGGTGCCCGCTGTGTGGGGATTCGGCGGGTTCAGGCGCGCTGCAGGCCGAATTTCTTCATCTTGCGCCACAGCGTGGTGCGGTCGCAACCCAGGGCGGCCGCAGCGGCCGTAATCTTCCATTTGTTGCGGTGGAGAGCCTCCAGGACGCGCTCCCTCTCCCCGGCGGCCGGTGGCAGCCAGGAGCGCGGCGAAGACGCCTCAGCCGCCTCAGTTCTCAGCGAGAGGGGCAAACTGTCCGTGGTGATGACCTTGCCCGCGGTGCAGGCGTAGCCGTGCTCCAGCACGTTCTCCAGCTCGCGGATGTTCCCGGGCCAGGGATAGCGGGAAAACACCTCCAAAACATCCGGCGAGATGGTCTTGAGTTCCTGTCCGAGCCGCCCGGCCAGCTCCCGCGACACCTTCCCCACGATGCCCAGCAGGTCCCCCGGCCGCTCCCGCAAAGCCGGCAGGTGGATCGGGATCACGGCCAGGCGGTAGTAGAGATCCTCGCGGAACTTCCCCTCGCGGACCATCCGCGGCAGGTCCCGGTGGGTGGCGGTGATGATGCGCACGTTCACCCGGATGGTCCGGTTGGACCCCACCCGCTCGAACTCCTGCTCCTGCATGAAACGGAGCAGCTTGACCTGCGTGGCCGGGGGCACATCCCCGATCTCGTCCAGGAACACGACGCCGCCATCGGCCGCCTCGAATTTCCCCGGCTTGTCCTGCACCGCACCGGTGAAGGCGCCCCGGACGTGGCCGAAGAGCTCCGATTCGAGCAGGGTTTCCGCCAGGGCCGCGCAACTGATCTTGATGAACGGCCGGTTCCGCCGCGGGCTGAGGCGGTGGATTTCCTTGGCCAGCAGACTTTTACCGGTCCCGCTCTCGCCGGTGATCAGAATGGTGGAATCGGTGTCCTTGATCCGCTGGACCAGCGCCATGATCTGGGCCATGCGCGGGTCGAACGCCACCAGGCCGGTTTCCGGGTCCTCGCCGGGCGCTTGCGCCAGCAGTTGGCGCAGCACCCCCAGATCGCGGATGCTCTCCACGCCGCCGGACACGGCCTGGCCGGGCTCGACGAAGACCGCCGTCGAAAACAGCAGCCGGACGGTCTCGCCGTTCCGATTGGTCACGGCGCCCTCGACGTCGTGCAGCGGCATGCCGCTCTCCAGAGTCCGCTTCAGGGGGCATGCCTCCTGACAGAGGGAGCTGTTCAGGATCTTGTAGCAATACTGCCCCACCGCCTCCGCTGCCGCAAATCCGGTGATTCGCTCGGCTTCGCGGTTGAAGCTGGTGATGCGCCAGTCGGTGTCGATGGTGTAGATGCCGTCGGGAACGGAGTCCAGAATGGCTTGAAACCGGTTGCGCTCGTCGCGGGCGCGGCGGCCCAATTCCTCCTTGTCGCGGAGCAGCTCATTGAGATGCCCCACGTCGCGGATATTCTCCACCAGGCCGGTCACGGCGCCGCGCGCGTCCACGACGGGGTTGGAGGTGAGGCAGATGCGCCGGCCGGCGTCGCCCCACGGGCCGTCCAGCCGAATGTTGAACTGGCGCTCGGCCGCCCCCCCGTTCAGGATTCGCTGGAACGGGCAGTTGTCGCGGCACGCCTCGCAATTCACCACCTCGGCGCAGGGGCGGCCCAGCAGCTCCTCGGACCGCAGCCCCAGCATGGCCAAAGCCGAGGCATTGGCTCGCACCACGCGCAGCTCCCGGTCCACCACGACGATGGCTTCCTGGATGGCGTCGATGATGGCGTCGGAGCCGATGGCGGTCGGCATGGCTGTCCGTCGGTCACTGCTTGGGCGCTGCGGCCGGCGATGCCTTGCCCGGGCCCTGGCGGATCATGTTGTCGATGACCGCCAGCCGCTGTTTCACCGTTTCCAGATCGATGGCGGTGGTGTTCGTCGCCACTAGGCGCGCCCAGTAGTCCCGGGCCGCCTGGAGATCGTTGGCGCCGTGCAGCATGATGATGCCCAGGTTGTACAGGGCCTGCGGGTGGTTGGGATCCTCCTTCAGGACCGACTGAAGGCCGGCGACGGCGGGCTCCAGCTGCCCCACGTAGTACCGGGAGGTGGCCAGGTCCACCCGCGCCGACAGGTTGCTCCCGTCGAGCTTCACCGCCCGTTCGTAGCAGTTGATCGCCTGGTCGAACTGCTTGGTATCGTAATAGATGTTCCCCAACTGGATGAGCGCTTCCAGGTTGTCCGGTTGTTTCTCGATGGTTGCTTCGAGCTGCTGCACCTGCTGCCGGAACTCCGCCATCTGGGCGTCGGCTTCCGGCGAAGAAGCCCCCATCGACGACGCCGGCTGTGCCCCGGCGGCCGCCGGCTCATGCGCCGCTGGAGCCGGGCTGTCCAGCTGGCGGGCGAAATAGCCCGCCACAAAACCCACCACCAGTCCCACCACCAGGAAAATGACCACCTTTTTGTCCATCACCTGCTCCTGCTTCAGAATCGGCTGTTTATTCTAATATACAAATCCGGATGAATTGATTACAATTTCGCTGGCCTGGGTTCGCGCATCATGACGCCAACAGCATACATCCAGCACATCGAGATCAGCCGGGACGCCTACCGGCACAACCTGGACACCTTCCGGCGCCTGCTGGCCCCCGGTTGCCGGCTGATGGCCGTGGTCAAGGCGAACGCTTACGGCCACGGCCTGCTGCCCATCGGCCAACTGGCCGCCGAAGCCGGCGTCGATTATCTCGGGGTGAACTGTGTCGAGGAAGTCGCCGCGCTCCGCGCCGGCGGCATCGGCACCCCCACCGTCATTCTGGGGTACGTGCCGCTGCACCAGCTGGGTGACGTCGTGGAGCTCGGCGCCGAGCCGGTTCTCTACAACATCGAGTCCGTCGACCGATTGCAGGCGGAGTCCGCTCGCCGCGGCCGGCGGTCCCCGTTCCATCTCAAGCTGGAAACCGGGGTTCACCGCCAGGGCGTCATGGAAAACGCCCTGCCCGCGTTCATCGAGGCCGTCCGTCGGTCGGACCACCTGCTGCTCCAGGGCGTCGGGATGCACTTTGCCAACATCGAGGACACCACCGACCACTCCTTCGCCCAGCTCCAGCTCGCGGCCTACCGGCGGATGGTGGCCGGTCTGGAAGCCGCCGGCCTGTCGCCCCGGCTGCGGCACACCGCCTGCTCGGCGGCGACGATCCTGTTCGCCTCCACTCATTTCGATCTCGTCCGCGTGGGCATCAGCAGTTACGGGCTGTGGCCGTCTAAGGAGACCTACCTGTCGGCCATCCTCCAGAACCAGCAGCCACCGGTGCTCCGGCCGGTGCTGACCTGGAAGACGCGGGTGGCGCAGATCAAGGACGTCCCCGCCAACGCATACGTCGGGTACGGCTGCTCGCACCGGACCACCCAGCCGATCCGGCTGGCGGTGCTGCCGGTGGGGTATGCCGACGGCTACGACCGGGGCCTGTCGAACCAGGCGCACGTCCTGATCGGCGGCCGGTGGGCGCCCCTGCTGGGGCGCGTCTGCATGAACATGACCATGGTGGATGTCACCCACATCCCCGACGCAGCGGTTGAATCCGAGGCCGTCCTGCTGGGCAGCCAGGGTGACAACCGCATCACCGCCGACGAACTGGCCGCCCTGTGCCACACGATCAACTACGAGATCGTCAGCCGCATCGGCGCGCATATTCCCCGGCTGGTTGTGTAGCGGCCCGACCGTGCTATAATCGGCGGCAAACCGATCCGGACAAGGGGCGCCATGACGTTCAAGTATTTTCTGAAATTCGTCCTGCTGCCACTGGTTGTCATCGCGGCGGTGATTTTCCTGATCTTCAACAAGCCCATCATCCGCTATTTCTCGTTCGACCGCACCTTCGACAAACTCGTCGCCCACCGGGGCGAAGCCGTGGCCACGAATTACGCGGACCAGATCATTCAGATGGGCGCGGAAGCCGAGGAACCGCTCATCCGCCGCTACCAGAATTCCACCAAGCTCCAGGACAAGTATTACGCGCTCTACCTCCTGGGCCGCATCGGCGGCGAGAAGGGCGCGCCGGTGATCCTCGAGGCGCTGCAGCACGGATCACCCTCGGTGCGCTGGGGGGCGGTGCGCGGTCTGAAGTACATGATGAAGCCCGAGTACGTGTCGGCGGTGAAGCCCCTGCTCGGCGATCCGGTGCGCGAGGTCCGCTACGACGCCGCCGCCACCCTGGGGCGCGCCAACAGTCCGGAGAGCCTCCGGGCGCTCTACGAGCTGGCGGGCCGGGAGCGCGACAGCTATGTCTGGTTCCGGGCCTGGCTCTCGCTTCGCTACCTGATGCCGGTGGACGGACCGGTCGTGGAGAAAATCCGTTACAACAAGAGCATGCAGCAGATCCCCGCTGAAGAGGTCAACGTCGAGGCGGGCTACACCTACTTTTTCGTGAAGATCCGCCAAGGGGACGCCGATATCCCCGTCAACGTGCCGCGCAAAGTCTACGCGGAGGTCAAGATCGGCGACCGGCTGGTCAAACCCGCGGAATCGGAGGATTTCCAGATCCGGCCGGCGGAGACGGAACCATGATCCCGCCGCAGCCTCCGGCGCCCGCACCCAGCCGCCGGCCGCTGATCCTGGGGCTGACCCGCTCCCAGATGGCGGTCGCCTTCGTAGCCGCGGTGGCCGTGTACCTGATCATCACGCTCCTGATTCCGGCGCTGCTGACCCCCGTCTGGCGTGATCTGACCTGGCGGGACGTGCTCACCTTCGCCACGCTCGTGGCGGCCTGGGTGGGCATCGCGGTTTACAACCGGCTGCATCCGGACGAGGAAGTCCGCCTCAACCTCACCGACTGATGCACGGCGCGGCTTCAGAGCCGCGCGTTTTCCGGCGACTCCATCCATCAATCCAAGTAATATGGCAGGGAGGGCGTCCGGCCTCGGTGCGGCTCAGGGGGGCAGTTCGCCGGACCAATCCGGCCGCAGCATGCCCTGGTTCTCCCTGGCCGCACGGGCCGGATCGGGTGGCACGGTCTGCCGCACCATGATCAGCCGGATGGCCTCGAGGGGTGTGTCGGCGGCGCTCACCCACAGCGGCAGCAGCCCCCAGTAGTCGCTGTAAAAACCTGCCTGGGCGGCGCGGTTCAGGATACGCACGGGAAATCGGCTGCGCACCTCCAGCGTCTCCAGCTCAAAGCCGAACGCCGGCGATTCGTACGGCGTGTCCCACGTAGGTGCGGTGAGCACCGGTTTCAGGAGCAGGTCGCCGGGGACCGGCCGGCCGTCGTAGCGGAGAATGGTTCGTCCGCCGGCCGCCAGCGCGTAGTACCGCAGCTGCCACTCCCCGGCCACCCAGATGCGGTGGTCCTCGGAGCGGTACTTGCTGAAGATATCGTGCACGGCCTGCCGGTAGCCCCGGGCCAGCTCCAGGTCGGCCAGGGCGCCGGCGCACGCCACCGCCACATGCAGAACAATGACGGCGTTGACAATGACCGGCCGGCACAGCCAGGGGGAGCCGCCGGCCCCGGCGGCGTCCGCCCGCCCGCTCAGGGCACGGGTGAACGCGGCGACAAGCGGCGGCACGAGCCAGAGCTGATAACGGGCCGCCCCGTGCGGAAAGGCGACCACCGCGACCAGGGCCAGAAACAGGATCCAGGCGCCCACCGTCCACCATCGCGCGGCGGTCGGCGGATCCTCCCCTCGGGCGGCCGCCGCGGCCTCAACTCCTCCCTCGACCAGAAAGACCGCGCCGGCGACCGCCAGAACGGCGATGGCGGCCTGGTGGTAGTATCCGGCTTCCGGCAGCGCGACCGCCGCAACCAGACCGGCCAGACAGACCGCCAGCAGGTACAGCTTGCCGCGGATGCGGTGCAGCCGCCAGGCCAGGATGCCCGCCGGCACCACCAGGGTACCGCCCACCACCAGCAGGTTGTACAGGACGCGCCGCGTCATGTCGGAGCTCGGCCGCGCATTGAACTCGCCGAGGAAACGGATCATGTCCTGCACCACGAACCGGTGGGTCATCATCTGGACCAGCGCCAGCCAGCCGACCATGGCCAGAACCGGCGGCAGCGCCACCAGGAACACCTGGCGGAGCGGGCGGCGGCCGAACAGGCCGCAGCCGGCCGCCGGGAGCAGGTAGAACATGGCGCTGAAGGACGTCCAGACCCCCGCGGCCAGGCACAGGCCGGCGGCGAGGAGCCGGCCGGCGCGACCCGCCTCGAATCCTTCCCAGGCCAGGACCACCCCCCACAGGCCCAGCGCCAGCGTCGGCACATCCATCATGATGGTGTGGCTGGAGATGAACACGACCGGGGCGAAGAACGCCATCAGGCTGCCCACGAGCGGGGGCAGCCGCAGCAGCTCGAGAAACCGGTACATGGCCGCGACAAACAGCACGGAGAAGGCGATAAAGCCGAGATGGACGGCCGCCTCCGGTTCCGCACCGCCCAGCCGGTCCAGCAGGAAAATGTAATAGCAAACCAGCGGCGGATGGGAGTGGGACATCATGTCCGACCAGAGCTGCCCTTCCCAGATGGCGGGCTGCAGCAGCGGCAGGAAGGGCTCCCGGGCCACATTGCGGGCGACATCCAGGTACACCCGATCATCGATGTGGAAGGGCATCAGCAGCGCGAACGGCACCTGGATCAGCGCCACTGCGGCCAGCAGGAGCGCGAGCTGGTGCCGGGCGGGCGGAGAACGGCGCATGCAGCTTTCCCCTTGCAGGAGTGAGGCGATGATAGCCCAACTGCCGCGCCGTTTCCAGTCCTTACTGGCGGCGGATCATTTCACCGGTGCGTGGTTTTCGTAGTGGATGACGTAGGAGTGGTTGATATAGAACGTCGGCTGGCTGCCCGTCACCAGGGGCCGCGCATACACGGTGAAGAAGGTGGTGGTGCTTTCGCCGCTGAAGACGTAGCCGTCGAAGGTCGCGGTGCCGCTGCTGAACCGGTCGTCGATCAGGTTCAGCTGGGAGAGGGTGGCTAGCGGAGCGAAGCTGCGCGGGCTGGTCTTGGCGGTGTACGCCACCTCCGCGGCCGCGATGTTGCGCAGCGTGGACTGGGCGGCCACGGACTCGGCCGATCGTTTCGACTCGATCAGGTAGGGCACGGCGATGAACACCAGGATTCCGATGATCACCACGACGATCAACAACTCCACCAAGGAGAAACCCTGCTTGTTCATATGTCGACTCCTTGCAAAAGTTGTATGCAATTTTTGTACCATTCATAACATGCTCCCGGAGCGCCCTGTCGAGTCCTCTCGGGGCGGCCAGCGACGAGAATAGTCAAAAGGCCTGACAAAAATTGGCAGCGACCGCGTCGCCGCCCCGCACTTTCCTGTTGCCGCCTTCCGGTCCCTGTGCTAGAATTTCGACTTTCTCAGCGGGCGTTTTTCCCCCGAAATATGTCGAAAGGAGAGGCGGGCTATGAAGGTTTTCGACACGGACAAAATCAGAAATCTCGTGTTCATCGGCCATGGGGGCTGCGGCAAGACGTCGCTGGTCAGCGGCATCCTGTTCCACACCGGGATGACCACCCGGCTGGGCAAGGTGGACGAAGGCAACAGCGTCACCGATTTCGATGAAGATGAGATTGCCCGCAAGGTGTCCATCCGGAGCGCGCTGGCCTACTGCGAGCACGACAAGCACAAGATCAACCTGCTCGACACGCCCGGCTACATGGCCTTCGTCCAGAGCGCCCGGGAGGCGGTCCGGGTGGCGGACACGGGCGTGGTGGTGGTGGACGCCATCGCCGGCGTCGAGGTCCAGACCGAAAAGGTGTGGAGCTTCGCCGACGAGTTCGCCCTGCCCCGCGTGATCGTGATCAACAAGATGGACCGCGAGAATGCCGATTTCGAGCGCGCGCTGGCCAACGTGCATGAGACCTTCGGCCGCAGCGCGGTGCCGGTGCAGATCCCCATCGGACAGGCGAAGGATTTCCGCGGCCTCGTTGATCTCATTACCGAGAAGGCTTACCTGTTTCAGGCCGACGAGTCCGGCAAGTACAGCGTCGCGGACATTCCGGCCGACCTCAAGGACGAAGCGGCCGCCCGCCGCGAGGCGCTCATCGAGATGATCGCCGAGAGCGACGAAGCGCTGATGTCGAAGTTCTTCGAGGAAGGCTCCCTCCCGGAGGAGGACCTGGTGGCCGGTTTGAAGAAAGCCATCCTGGCCCGCACCCTGGTGCCGGTGTTCTGCACCGCAGCGACGCAGAATTTCGGTTCCGCCCAACTGCTGGACGCCGCGGTCAAGTTCCTTCCCTCCCCGGCCGACCGGGGCGAGATCGAGGTGATCGACGTCAAGTCCAAGGAGCCCATCAAGCGCACAGTGGGCGCCGAACAGCCCAGCGTGGCCTACGTCTTCCGCACCATCGCCGATCCGTTCGCCGGCCGCATTTCGATCTTCAAGGTGTTTTCGGGCACCATCCAGTCCGACACCTCGGTGTACAACGTCAATGCCGAAACGCAGGAGCGGCTCGGTTCCCTTCAGGTGATGCAGGGCAAAACGCCGGCGCCCATTTCCGAGGCGCGCGCCGGCGACATCGTGGCCGTCGCCAAGCTGAAGGCCACCCAGTCTGGACACACCCTGGCCGACAGCGCCAAGCCGGCCCTGCTGCCCCAGCTCAAGTATCCCGAACCGGCCATCAGCTTTGCGGTGGAGCCCAAGAGCCGCGGCGACGAGGAGAAGATCAGCAACGCCCTGGCCCGGCTGCGCGAGGAAGACCCCATGTTCACCTTCCAGCGCGACCCGCAGACCAAGGAGCTGCTCGTGTCCGGCTCCGGCCAGCTCCACGTCGAGGTGACGGTGGAACGCATGAAGAGCCGGTACGGCGTCGAGGTCCTGCTCAAGCAACCCAAGATCCCATACCGGGAAACCATCACGGCCAAGGCCGACGTCCAGGGCCGGCACAAGAAGCAGACCGGCGGCCACGGCCAGTTCGGCGACTGCAAGATCCGCATGGAGCCCCAGGAGCGGGACGCCGGCTTCGCGTTCGTGGATGAGATCTTCGGCGGCTCGGTGCCGAAGCAGTACATCCCGGCCATCGAGAAGGGCATCGTCGAGGCGTCCGAGCGCGGCTTCCTGGCCGGCTACCCCGTCGTCGACTTCAAAGTGACCCTCTACGACGGCTCCTACCACGACGTCGACTCGTCGGAAATGGCGTTCAAGATCGCCGGCTCGCTGGCCTTCAAGAAGGCGATGGAGGTCGCCCGACCGGTCCTGCTGGAACCCATCATGAAGGTCGAGATCTTCGTCCCGGAGGAGAACGCGGGCGACATCATGGGCGACCTCAACTCGCGGCGCGGCCGCGTCCAGGGCATGGAGTCACGGGGGCACCACACCGCCATCCGCGCCCAGGTGCCCATGGCCGAGATGCTCTCCTATGCGCCCGACCTGACGTCCATGACGGGCGGCCGCGGGTCCTACACGATGGAGCTGGCCGGCTACGAGATCGTGCCGAGCCAGATCCAGACCAAGATCGTGGATAAGGCCCGCCAGGAAAAGGAAGAAGAGACCGAATAGCGCCGCCGGTTCGCCGGGCGGCCCCGGGGCCCCCCGGCGCGCCGTGACGGGTGACGCATCATGTGGCCCGAGCTTTTCAGAATCGGCTCCTTCGTCATCTCGCCGTACGGCTTTCTGGTCGCCGCCGCCTTCGTGGCCGGGATCTGGGTGGCCGCCCGCCTCGGCGCCCGGTACGAGGAGATGGACAGCCGCATCTTCTGGGATTTCGGCCTTGCGGTGGTGCTCGTCGCCCTGGTGGGGGCCAAAGTGCTGATGGTCTTCACCGACCCGTTCTATTACGAAAATCCCGCCAACATCTTCAGTCTGGATTTCCTGCGATCGGCGGGTGTTTTCTACGGCGGACTGGTCGCCGCCCTGGTGTGGTCGGCCTGGTATTTCCACCGCTATCGCCTGCCCGGCTGGCGCATGGCCGACGCGTTCGCGCCGGGCATCGCCATGGGCCATTTTTTCGGGCGACTGGGCTGCTTCACCGCCGGCTGTTGTCACGGCCGGCCGGCCGGCGGTGCCATCGCCGTGACTTTCACGGATCCGGGCTGCATGGTGGAACCCGACTACCTGAACGTGCCCCTGTACCCCACCCAGCTCATCGAGTCGCTGGGCAATCTGCTCATCTTCGGGTTTCTTATCTGGCTGTACCGCCGCAAACGGTTCGACGGGCAGATCATCCTGATCTACCTGGGTCTCTACTCGATCTTCCGCTTCGGCGTGGAGTTTCTGCGGGGCGACCTGCGCGGCTGGATCCTGCCGGGCTATGTGTCGACGTCCCAGTTCATTGCCATCCTGCTCTTTTTCGGCGCCGTCTTGGCCTACTGGCGTCTGGCCCGCCGCCCGTCGGACTCGTCAGCCTGATTCCACCTACCCCTCGCCTCTCCGGTTTCCATACCGGCCCCCGACCCGCCGGATCGATTTAATTTGGCGATCGTTTCACCTTATAATAGAATCCGTACGATCCGTTGCCCCACATCCTGCCCCAGGCGAGGTGTCACCATGGCCGAACCATCGTTCAACGCTTACGAAATGGCCCAGCGGCAATTCGACGGCGTGGCCGAACAGCTCGGGTTGGACCGCGCCGCGCGCGAGTTGCTGCGCCGCCCGCTCCGTGAGTACCATTTCACCATCCCCATCCGTATGGACGACGGCACCGTCGAGGTGTTCCAGGGTTTCCGGGTGCAGCACAACGACGCGCGCGGACCGTGCAAGGGCGGCATCCGCTTCCACCCTCAGGAGACCATCGACACCGTGCGCGCACTGGCCATGTGGATGACCTGGAAATGCGCGGTGGTGGACATCCCCCTGGGCGGCGGCAAGGGCGGCGTGATCTGCGATCCGCACAACCTGTCCCAGCGGGAGCAGGAGCAGATCTGCCGCGGCTGGGTCCGGCAGGTGGCGTACAATGTGGGGCCGCTGCAGGACGTGCCGGCGCCCGACGTCATGACCAACCCCCAGCACATGATCTGGATGCTCGACGAGTACGAGCGCATCCACAACCGCAAGCTGCCCGGGTTTATCACCGGCAAGCCGGTGGACATGGGCGGCTCGCTGGGCCGTACCGAAGCCACGGGTTACGCCCTGATCTACGTGCTCCGCGAGGCGCTCACCGAGATGGGCCTGGCGATCGCCAACACCGCCGCCTCGTTCCAGGGGTTCGGCAACGTGGCGCAACACGCCATCCGGCTCTTCCAGGAGTACGGCGGCCGGCCCGTTTGCGTGTCGTGCTGGGACCAGAACGACAACCGCGCGTATGCCTTCCGCAAGCGGGACGGATTCCGCCTGGAGGAGCTGCAGGACATCACCGACCGCTTCGGTGGCATTGACAAGGGTCGGGCCGGCGAACTGGGCTACGAGGTCCTGCCCGGCGACGCCTGGCTGGAACAGGACGTGGACGTGCTGGTGCCGGCGGCGATGGAACACCAGATCACCAAGGAAAACGTGCAACGCGTCTCCAAGCAGGTCAAGGTCATCGCCGAGGGCGCCAACGGGCCCACCACGCCGGAGGCCGACGCGGTCATCCGGGAACGCGGCATTTTCATGATCCCCGATTTCCTGGCCAACGCCGGCGGCGTCACCTGCAGCTATTACGAGCAGGTGCAGAGCAACACGAACAACTACTGGACCCGCGACGAGGTGCTGGCCAAGCTGGACACCAAGATGACCGACGCCTACCTGAAAGTGTCGGCACTGGCCCGCGGCCAGAGCCTGTACATGCGGGACGCGGCGTACATGATCGCCATCCAGCGGGTGGCCGAGGCCTGCAAACTGCGAGGCTGGGTCTGAGGCGGCGGCTGTCCCGCCCGGGGAGACGAGCATGAACCGGTCCACCGACAACCAGGGGCAGACTCCCGCCGCGGACCCGTCGCGCCCACTCTCCTACGAGCAGCTGTTCACCGCGCCCCTGCAGAAGCTGATGCCGTACAAGATCCGCCAGGTCCTGCTGGTGGCCAGCCTGTACGATTTCTTCATTCTCGAGGAGGACGGCCGGCTCTCCGACCTGCTGGGGCTGGCGTACAAGCAGCGCGACCTGGGATATGTGCCCATGCTGCACCGCGTGTCCGGCAGCCAGGCCGCCCTCGAGGCGCTCGGCGAGGCACGCTACGACCTGGTGGTCAGCATCATGCGGATGGGGGACATGGATCCCTTTACCTTCGGCCGCAGGGTCAAGGAGGCGCAGCCGGACGTGCCGGTGGTGCTGCTGGCGTTCAACACGCCGGAGCTCCAGCGGCTGATGGAGCTCAACGACCACCAGAGCGTCGACCAGATTTTCGTCTGGCAGGGTGACGGCAAGATTCTGCTGGGGATCATCCAGTACATCGAGGATCTCAAGAACGCCCGATCGGACACGGAGAACGTCGGCGTCCATAATCTGCTGCTCATCGAGGACTCGCCCCGATTCTACTCGATCTACCTGCCGACGCTCTTCGAGGAGCTCTGGGATCAGACGAATGAGCTGCTGCAGGAGGAGCTCACCTTCGAACAGCGCGTCCTCCGCCAGAAGGCGCGCCCCAAAGTCCATCTGGCCAACACCTATGAGCAGGCCGAGGTGGTCTTCGACGCCTTCCGGGACAATCTGCTGGGGGTGATTTCCGACGTCCAGTTCCCACGGGGCGGTCGCGTCGATCCGGAGGCGGGGCTGGACTTCGTCCGGATGGTGCAGCGCCGGTCGCCCCACCTGCCGGTGCTGCTCCAATCCAGCGAACCGGAACTGGCCGAGGCGGCGCAGCGCCTGGGCGCGGGGTTCCTGCTCAAGACGAGCCCCACGCTGACCGCCGATTTCCGCAAGTTCCTGCACGACCGGTTCGGATTCGGCGAGCTGATCATCCGGGACGACACCGGGCGCCCCGTCGCGCGGGTCAACCGGCTATCCGCGCTCATGGGCGTCCTCGAAACGGTGCCCGACGCCGTGCTGCTCCGGCTCGTCCGGCAGGGCGAGCTGCGCCGCTGGCTGGTCGCCCGAACGGAGTTCCGGCTGGCGGAGCGCTTCGACCTTCCGGCGGCCGCCGGCGGCGACGATCCCGGCGTCATGCGACAGCGCCTGCGGCAGGAGTGGGACGATCACCACCGCCGCATCCAGCGCGGCGGCATCGTGCGGTTCTCCCGGAGCATGTACGACAGCTACTGCCGCTTCATGCGGCTCGGGCCCGGTTCGCTCGGCGGCAAGGCCCGCGGGCTGGCCTTCTCCGACAAGCTGCTCAGCGAGCACCTGGCCGAGGACGCGTATCCGGGCGTCCAGATCGCCATTCCCAAGACGCTGGTGATCGGCACCGACGTCTTCGACGCGTTCATGGCCCGCAACGAGCTGTGGGACTTCGCGGCGCGGGAAACGTCGGACCGCCTCATCGTCAGCCGCTTCCTCAACGCCGACCTGCCGCCCACGATCGTCGGCGACCTGCGGGACCTGGTCCGTCACGTCAAGGTGCCGCTGGCGGTGCGGTCGTCCAGCCTGCTGGAGGATGCCCTCTACCAGCCGTTCGCCGGGATCTACGCCACCAAGATGCTCCCGAACAACCACTCCGAGACCGACAGCCGGTTCAAGGACCTGGCCAACGCCATCAAGCTGGTGTACGCCTCGACATTCTTCCGCAAGGCCAAGGCGTACATCGAGTCCACCAACCACCGGATCGAGGAAGAGAAGATGGCGGTCATCATCCAGGAGGTGGTGGGCCGCCTGTACCGGGACCGGTTCTACCCGGATTTTTCCGGCGTCGGCTGTTCCTACAACTATTACCCGGCCGGCTACGCCCGCCCGGAGAACGGCGTGGTCAGTCTCGCGCTGGGCCTGGGCAAGACCGTCGTCGACGGCGGGGCCGTGCTCCGTTACTGTCCGGCCTACCCGCGGGTGATCCCCCAGTTCGGCACCATCAAGGACATGCTGAACCACTCGCAGAAGGACTTCTATGCCATCAACATGAAAGACTTCTACTCCCGGGCCTATGATGACGAGGACCAGTACCTGGTGCACCTGCCCCTGCAGGCGGCCGAGCAGGACGGCGCCCTCAAGTACCTGGCCTCCACCTTCGCGGCGCGCGAAGACCGCGTCTACGACGGCACCAACGCCGCGGGTCCCCGGATCATCACCTTCGCCCACATCCTCAAGAACGAGGTCATGCCGCTGTCGAAGATTCTGATCCAGCTCCTCCGGCTCACCGCGGACGCCATGGGCTGCCCCATCGAGATGGAGTTCGCCGGCACGCTGGATCCCGCCCGGGGTCTGCCCGCCCGGTTCGGCCTCCTGCAGGTCCGGCCCATGGTGGTCAGCGACGAGTTGGTGGCCGTGGACCTCGGCGGGCTGGATCCCGCGGCCGCGGTCGGCTTCAGCACCCGGGTGCTGGGCAACGGGATCTTCCGCGAGATCGCCGACGTCGTGTACGTCAAGACCGAGAACTTCACCGCCGCCGACACGCCGCGCATCGCCATGGAAGTGGACCGGCTCAACCAGGGATTGCGCGAGGCGAAGCGACCGTACATCCTGGCCGGCCCCGGCCGCTGGGGCTCGTCGGACCCGTGGCTGGGGATCCCCGTGCACTGGGGCCAGATCAACGGGGCCAAGGTCATCGTCGAGGTCAGCCTGCCCCAGCTCAACGTCGATCCGTCGCAGGGTTCCCATTTCTTCCAGAACATCACGTCGCTGCGCATCGGGTACTTCACCGTGCCCATGAATCCGGAGGACGGCCGCATCGACTGGGACTGGCTCAACGCCCTGCCGGCGGAGCAGGAAACCGCGAACCTGCGGCACGTCCGGGTGGCCCCGCCGCTCGAGGTGCGCATCGACGGCCGGATCGGGCACGGAGTGATTTTCAAGACGGCGCGGCCCGCAGAGTGACCGCGCGCTAGGGAGGAATGCGCATGACCGATTCCAAACCGGATCCCAAGCCGGACGTCCGGCCGGAGCCCCGACCGGAAGCCAAGCCGGAGTGGCGGGTCATCGTCGATCTGCTGCGGGAGACCAATCCCATCCTGCTCAACCGCATCAGCCGCAAGATGATGAACTACCTTTTCAAGCGCAACATCAAGGATGTCGCCGGCTTCATCGAGCGGCTGCGCGCCGAGGGCGAGAAAGTCTACGCCGCGATGGGCTTCAACCCCAACGAGCCCGCGCCGCGCTACGACCGCAACGTCTTCGAGCAGTTCGCCGACGAAATCTTCCGCATCGCCAACAACGAACTGCTCGACGAGGAGATCGGCCGAATGCTGCGGCTGTGGCTGCGGCACGAACAGGCGCGCTTCCTCACCCTGGCCGCCGGCAAGCGGGACGTCCAGCTCGGCGAGGTGACCGACGCGGTGCACCGGTTCAGCCTCATGCCCGACGCCCAGCGCAGCCTGTCGCCCGAGGAGAACCAGGGCCTGCGCGTCGCCCTGATCCGGCGTTTCTACAGCGAGAACCTGGACTACATCAACACCACCAAGAAGCACGTGGACGTGGCCGACTTCGCCGACATCCTGTCCCGGACCATCGGTCCGGCCTCCGGCGTGGGCAAGCTGGGCGGCAAGGCCGCCGGCCTGTTCCGAGCCGAAGCCATCCTCGAGGCGGTCAAGCAGCAAAACGTCCTCCTGCGCAACGTCAGCACGCCCAAGACCTGGTACGTGACCTCAGACGGCATCATGGATTTTCTCAATTACAACGCCCTGGAGGAGATGCCCAACATCAAGTACCGCGATCCCTCCGAGATCCGGCAGGAGCATTTCTACCTGGAACAGATCTTCAAGAACTCCGCCCTGTCGCCCGAAATCATCGCCGGACTCAGCCTGGCGCTGGACGACTTCGGGGAGCGGCCCCTCGTGGTGCGTTCATCGAGTCTGCTGGAGGACAGCGCCGGCTCCTCGTTCGCCGGCAAGTACAAGAGCCTGTTCGTCGCCAACCAGGGCACCAAGAAGGAGCGCCTCGAGGGGCTCGTGAACGCCATCCTGGAGGTGTACGCCAGCGTGTTTTCCCCCGATCCGCTGGAGTACCGCCGCGAGCGCGGCCTGATCGATTTCCACGAGGAGATGGCGGTCCTGATCCAGGAGGTGGTGGGCCGCCGCGTGGGCAAGTTCTTCTTCCCCGCCTTCGCCGGGGTCGCCTTCAGCCGGAACGAGTTCCGCTGGTCGCCGCGGATCCGCCGCACCGACGGGATCATCCGCCTCGTGGCGGGGCTGGGCACCCGGGCCGTCGATCGGGTGGGTGAGGACTACCCGGTCCTGATCTCGCCCGGCCAGCCCAACCTCCGCGTGAACGTCACCCCCGAGGACGTGCTCCGCTATTCGCAGAAGTACATCGACGTGATCAACCTCGAGAGCCGCCGGTTCGAGACCCTGACCTTCGACCGGCTGCTCAAGGAGCTGGGCCACGACTTCCCCGCGCTGTCCCAGATCGTGGCCATGTACCGGGAGGGTCAGATCGTGCCGCCGGTGGGCGCCCTGATGGACCTGAAGTCGGGCATCCCCCTGATCACCTTCACCAACCTCATCGAGCGCAGCCCGTTCATCCCCGAGCTCATGGCCATGCTGACCATCCTGGAGAAGGAGCTCGGCTTCCCGGTGGACATTGAGTTCGCCTGCGACGGTGACGTCCACCGGCCCTACCTGCTGCAGTGCCGGCCCCAGAGCTACGGCGCCGGCGCCATCACGAGCGTTGCAATCCCGACGGACATCCCGGGCGACTCCGTCCTCTTCACGGCGAACCGCTACATCACCACCGGCCAGATCGACGGGGTGGAGTACATCGTTTACGTCGATCCCATCGCCTACGACGCCATCGGCAATATGGACGACCTGATCCAGGTGGGCAAGGTGGTGGGCGAGCTGAACCACCGGCTGCCCAACCGCAAGTTCATCCTGATGGGCCCGGGGCGCTGGGGGAGCCGCGGCGACATCAAGCTGGGAGTCCGGGTGACCTACAGCGACATCAACAACACGGCCATGCTCATCGAGATCGCCCGCAGCAAGAAGGGCTACGTGCCCGAGCTGTCCTTCGGCACCCATTTCTTCCAGGACCTGGTGGAGGCCAACATCCGCTATCTGCCCCTGTACCCCGATGAGCCGGGGCTCGTCTTCAACGAGGCGTTCCTGAAGGAATCCCCCAACGTCCTGCGGCGGGTCATGCCCGGCACCGATCCGCTGGAGCACATTATCCAGGTGGTGCACGTGCCCAAGGCCGCCGACGGCGCCACGGTGTCCATCCTCATGGACGGCGACAACGAGAAAGCGGTGGCGTTCCTGACCCGGAACGGCAAATAGCGGTTCCGGCATCCGGATTCGGAGGCCAAAACAGAAACAGGCGGCCCGGAGGCCGCCTGCTTGCGTGTTGGAAACAGAGCGTGTGGACTAGACGACGCCCTGGGCCATCATCGCCTTGGCCACCTTCAGGAAGCCGGCGATATTTGCGCCGTTGACCAGGTTGCCCGGCGTGCCGTATTCCTCGGCGGCCTGGCTGGCCTGCTTGTAGATGTTCACCATGATCTGGTGCAGCTTGCTGTCGGTCTCCTCGAAGCTCCACATCAGTCGGGAGGAGTTCTGGCTCATCTCCAGACCGGAGGTGGCGACGCCGCCGGCGTTGGCCGCCTTGCCGGGGCCGTAAAGAATCTTGTTGTCGATAAACAGCTTCACCGCTTCGGGCGTGGACGGCATGTTGGCGCCCTCGGCCACGGCGATGCAGCCGTTCTTCAGCAGCGCCTTGGCGCCCGCCTCGTCCAGCTCGTTCTGGGTGGCGCACGGCAGGGCCACGTCGCATTTCACGTTCCAGATGCCCATGCACCCCTCGGTGTAGGTGGCGTGCTTGTGGATGCCCACATAGTCCTTGATGCGGCGGCGCTCCACTTCCTTGAGCTGCCGGACGGTGTCCCAGTTGACGCCCTGCGGATCGTGGATGTAGCCGTTGGAGTCGGACATGGCCACGACCTTGCCGCCCAGTTGGGTGGCCTTCTGGTGGGCGTAGATGGCCACGTTGCCGGAGCCGGAGACAACCACGGTCTTGCCGTCGAACGAGGTCCCCTTCCCCTTCAGCATCTCCTGGCAGAAATAGACGGTGCCAAAGCCGGTGGCTTCGGTCCGGGCCAGGGAGCCGCCGTAGGTGAGGCCCTTGCCGGTCAGGACGCCATGGAAGTTGCGCGTCAGCTTCTTGTACTGGCCGAACATGAAGCCCACTTCCCGTCCGCCCACGCCGATGTCGCCGGCGGGGACATCGATGTCGTCGCTGATGTGGCGGAACAGCTCGCTCATGAAGTTCTGGCAAAACCGCATGATCTCGTTATCCGACTTGCCCTTGGGGTCGAAGTCCGACCCGCCCTTGGCGCCGCCCATCATCAGGCCGGTCAGGCTGTTCTTGAAGATCTGCTCGAAACCGAGGAACTTGATGATGCCGATGTACACGGAGGGGTGGAAGCGGATGCCGCCCTTGTAGGGGCCGATGGCGGAGTTGTACTGGACGCGCATGCCGCGGTTGACGTGGACCTTGCCCAGGTCGTCCACCCACGGCACCCGGAAGATGATCTGCCGCTCGGGCTCCACGAGGCGTTCCAGCAAGCCGGCTTCCTGGAATTCGGGGTGCTTGTCGATCACGGGGCGCAGGGAATCCAGCACCTCGTGTACCGCCTGGTGGAATTCGGGCTCCCCGGCGTTCCGCTTTTTCACCGCTTCAAAAACAGCTTGGATGTAATCCATACGACCCGACCTCCTATTGAAGAAGAATTGAACAGAAATGATTTTCAAGTGTTCAAACAAACGATTTATAGCAGATGATTTTCCATCAAGTCAACGAATTCGGCGGCGGTAATAAAAAAAAAGCCGGCTGAGGCCAGCCGGCTGTTCGGAGACACTGTGTCAGAGAGAAACGCTTAAATCCAACCCCGCATGCGGCAGGCCTCGGCCACCCGCTGGATGGAGATCATGTACGCCGCGTCGCGCATGTAGACGCCGCGGTTCTTGGCCAGCTCGGCCACCGCCAGGAAGGCGGAGGTCATCTTCTCGTCCAGACGCTGGAGCACCTCGTCTTTCGTCCAGTAGTAGTTCATGTTGCACTGGACCTGCTCGAAGTAGCTGCAGGTCACGCCGCCGGCGTTGGCCAGGAAGTCGGGGATGACAAAAATCCCGCGGGACTTGATGACCGCGTCGGCTTCCGGCGTGGTGGGACCGTTGGCGCCTTCGGCGATCATCTTGACCGACGGCTTGATCAGCTTGACGGTCTCGGCGTTGACCTGGTTCTCCAGGGCGGCCGGGATCAGGATGTCGACATCCTGCTCGATCCAGGCGTTGCCCGGCAGCACTTCGTAACCGGCCGCGGCGGCCTTCTTCTTGTCGATGCCGCCGAACCGGTCGGTGATGCCCAGCAGGAAGTCCACGTCGATGCCGTCCTTTTTCTTGAAGGTATAGGAAGCCTGGTCATGCTGGTCCCAGCAGGACACGCACACGACTTTGCCGCCGTACTGGTTGAACAGCTTGACGGCGTACTGGGCCACGTTGCCGAAGCCCTGCACGGCCGCCGTGGCCTTCTTGATGTCGATGCCCAGCTGCTTGCAGGCTTCGCGGACGCAGTAGATCACGCCGTAACCGGTGGCTTCCGTCCGGCCCTGGGAGCCGCCCATGCCCAGCGGCTTGCCGGTGATGAAGCCGGGCAGCTTCTCGCCGCGGATTTGCTCGAACTCGTCGAGCATCCAGAGCATGTGCTGGCCGGAGGTCATCACGTCGGGCGCCGGCACGTCGGCCAGCGGGCCCACGTTCTTCCACACCTGCCGGATCCAGCCGCGGCAGATCTGCTCCTGTTCCCGCTGGGACAGGTTGTGCGGGTCACAGATCACGCCGCCCTTGCCGCCGCCGAGCGGGATGTCCACCACCGCGCACTTCCAGGTCATCCACGTCGCGAGGGCCTTGACGGTGTCGACGGTCTCCTGGGGGTGGAACCGGATGCCGCCCTTGGCCGGGCCGCGGGCGTCGTTGTGCTGCACGCGGAAGCCACGGAACACCTTCACCGATCCGTCGTCCATCCGGACGGGGATGCTGAAGTGATACTCGCGCAGAGGCCAGCGCAGCATGTCACGGGTCGCCTGATCCAGGTTGAGCTGGTCGGCTACGTGATCAAACTGTTTCTGGGCCATCTCGAACGCATTGAAGGACTTGTCAGCCATGACTATTACTCCTCGAGCAGAGATATTTCATTTGAAACCGTTGCGGCCGCTTCAGATCACCGGGCGTATTCACAGCGGACGGCGGCAAAAATGGCATTATAGGCTGTATTTCAACATTTGTCTAGAGCTTAATAAATATCGAAATTATTAATCCGCTGCGAAAGTCTCCATCTCGACGGCCTGGTGCGCATCGCTCCCGCGGGTGGCCCGCAGGCCGAAGCGGCGTGCCAGTTCGCGCATCCGAGCCACAAACTGGTCTTCCTCCACCCGACTGGGGAACTCGACGGATCCGCGATAACGGTACTCCACCTCCAGCCCCGTCATCCCCCAATCGCGGCACGCCGCCACGAACGCCTCCAGGTCGAGGTCGCCATTGCCGCTGCAGAAACCCGGATGCGCCAGCGCCGCCCAGCCGCCCGCGGCGCGGATCAGGGCGATGACGTCCGCCACGGCGGGCTTGGGCACTTCCACGGGCAGGCCCACGGTTTCCTTGATCCAGCGCTTGGCGGTGCGGTAGTCCGGGAAACGGCCGTCAACCAGGAGAGGCTGGATCAGGTGGGGCATCATGCAGGTGTCGCGCCACGGCCGGAAGACGGCCGCGGCATCCAG
>JAGOHA010000163.1 GCA_017996395.1 Acidobacteriota bacterium
CCGGCGGACGCCCGCCGGCTGACAGGCCCGCGGCAGCGAGGCTGCCCGCCGCCCGCTGGCTGCTCACCGTCCGGAGCGGCCCCCACGCCGGCCGCCCGTACCCCATCGACGATCAGGTCAGGATCGGGCGCAGCTCGGACAATGACATCGTAGTGCCGGACATGCGCGCATCGCGCAACCACGTCCGGGTCGAGTGCGTGGGCGACGACTGCTTCATGACCGACCTGGGGAGCAGCAACGGCACACTGGTGAACGGCCGCCGGATCGAGGGCACCGTCCAGCTCGCCGACGGCGACGTCTTCACCGTCGGGTGCACCGAGTTCATGCTGGCGGCCGGCGCCGCGCCGGCCGAGCGGGTGGACCAGACCGCCAGCGGCAAACCCTTGCCGCTCTATCCGGGCCCGGGCGAGGCGCTCACCATCCCCATGCCGGTGGATCAGCCGTCCGCTCCGCCGCCCGCCGCAGCCGTCCCCCCGCCGGGGCCTTCCCCGGCGGCAGCTCCGGCGCCCGCGCCTCCGCCGGCCTATGCGCCGCCCCCCATGGCGGCGCCTCCCGCTTACGCGGCCCCGGCTCCCCCGCCCCAGCCGGCCGCCTACGTGCCGCCGCCGGCACCCCCCGCCGCGGCCCCTCCGGCCGCGTGTCCCCAGTGCCGGGAACCGCTCACCCCCGGCAGCCGATTCTGCACCACCTGCGGCCATCCGACCGCTCCGGCGCCACCGGTGGCCGCCCCGCCGCCGGCATACGCGCCGTCACCGGCCTATGCGCCGCCACCCGTGGCGGCGCCCCCCGCCTACACAGCCCCGGTTCCCCCGCCCCAGCCGGCCGTCTACGTCCCGCCGCCGGCGCCCCCCGCCGCAGCGCCGCCCGCCCCGGCCGGTCCGCCGCCGCTACCGGTCACCCAGCCGGTCCAGCCGCCGGCGTCGCTGCTGGACGACGCCATCTTCGAGAAATCCGTGGCCTCGCTCTGCCCGGAGTGCGGCCACCCGCTGGATCCGGGTGCGCGCTTCTGCATCACCTGCGGCCGGCCCGTCGCCTGATCGGGGAACGGATTTCGGACATCGGACATCGAATATCGGACTTCGAGTATCGGACTTCGGATATCGAGCCTCAGATCTCGTGCTCGTAGTTCGTCATCGCACTCGTAATTCGTGATCGTAATTGTCATTGTACTCGTAACCCGGCGGAGCCGGGACCAAAGGGGCATGATGGTGAACTTCAGCTCAGTGCCGCGCTACTGGGTTTCCGGCAAGCCCGTCCAGTTTCAAAGACAATAGCCAGGCGCAGCCCGGCGCAGCCGGGCAGCGCCTGGGAAGCCGGTTATTTTTACCCGGCGCGCCCCTGCACAGGGGCGCGGGGAAGCGTAGGGTCCGCCGACACTCTTTCCTCGCGCCCCGTACCCGGGGCGCGGCGCGTCAACTAATTGGCCTTCCAGGCGCGGCCCCGCGTTCGCGGGGCTGCGCCTGGCTATTTTCGTCGTGAATTCGGAGACGGTGCCGATCGATGAGCGGCTGGTTGGACGAGTGAATTCCAGATACCCTTAATCAATGGGTTCCGGCTTTGCCGGCTTGGGATTACGATCACGAATTACGATTACGAATTACGATTACGAACTACTCTCACGACGCATCATAAAACTCCCCCTATCTCCCATCTCCTATCTCCTAACTGTTTACTGTTTACTGTTTACTGTTTACTGTTCACTATTCACCATCCCCCACAACCGCTCCCTCAGCCCCGAGGTCCGGCGGACGCGGGCCGACGCGGCGGCGGCGAACACGACCGGAGTCGCCAGGATGGTCACCTCCCGCCGCGCGCGGGTCACGGCGGTGTACACCAGCTCCCGGGTGAGGACGGGGCTGTCGCGGTCGGGCAGGACCAGCAGCACCCGGTCGAACTCCGAGCCCTGGCTCTTGTGCACCGTCATAGCGTACACCGTCTCGTGCGCCGGCAACATGGCCGGCAGGAAGCGCCGCGGCGCCCCCTCCCCCTCCGGCGGGAAGAACACGCGCAGTGCGCCGTCCGCATCGTGCCGCGCGATGCCGATGTCGCCGTTGAACAGGCGCAGGTTGTAGTCGTTGACGGTGACCATGACCGGGCGGTGGGCATACCACCCGCCGGCCGGCCGGATCAGTCCCCGGCCGGCGAGCACCTCCTCGGCCAGGCGATTGAGCGCGGCCGCGCCGAACGGCCCCTCGCGCACGACGCACAGGATGCGGAACCGCCCCAGCGCCTCCAGCGCGGCGAGGGGGTCCGCCGCCGCCGCGCAGGGCGCGAAGCCGTCGATGATCGCGGGCGCCAGCGCCGCCGCCAGGTCGCGGTGCGGCGGCGGAGTGCGCCACCGGATCTCCGCGTGCGCCGCGAACAGCGGCTCGAACGCGGACCAGCTCGCCCCGGCGTTGACGGCGTGGCACAGGGCGCCGATGCCGCCGTCGGCGGCGAAGCGGTAGCTGTGCCGGAGCTGGACCAGGCAGTCCTGCAGCGGCCGGGCGGCCGGGTCGGCATGCCCGCCGGCCAGCCCGCCGTCGCCCGTCGCGTCGGCGTAACCCTGCGCCAGCGCCGAGCGGAAACGGTTCTCCGCCGGGGCGGCGCACAGGTCGCCGAGGAACGCGCCCGCCTCCACCGAGGCGAGCTGGTTCTTGTCGCCGAGCAGCACCAGCCGGGCGCCTGCGGGCAACGCCTCCAGGAGGCGGGCCATCAGGGCCACGTCCACCATCGAGGCCTCGTCCACCACCAGCACGTCGCACGGGATGGGGTCGGCCGCGCCGTGCGCGAACGCAGCCCCCCGGCGGCGGGCGCCCAGCAACCGGTGGATCGTCTGTGCCGGCCGGGCCAGGGCCCGCTCCCTGACCTGCGCCGCCACGTCCAGGCCGGCCAGGACGGACCGGATCGCCTCGTTCATCCGCGCGGCCGCCTTGCCCGTGGGCGCCGCCAGGGCGACGATCCGCTCCGGCCGCTGCTCCAGGAGCAGCGCCAGGATGCGCGCCGCCGTGGCGGTCTTCCCCGTGCCGGGCCCGCCGGAGATCACGCACAGCCGTCGCGTCGCCGCGACGTAGGCGGCCACGCGCTGCCAGTCGGGCGACATTCCGGCGGGCGGGAAGAAGCGCCGGAGCCGCTCCCCGAGGCGCGGATCCTCCGCTTCGGCGGGCGGCTCCCCGGCCAGCGCCAGCAGCCGTTCGGCCAGCGCGCGCTCGTGCCGCCAATAGCGGTGCAGGTACAGGCGGCCGTTATCCATCACCAGGGGCGTCCACTCGCCGGGGCCGCCCACCGGCCGGCACGCCGCCAGGCGTCGCGCCCAGGCGTCGCCGCCGCCCCAGGCCGCCGCTTCCGGCCAGGCGGCGGCCAGTTCGCCCGCCGCCGCCTCCAGGTCCAGGCAGATGTGCCCCTCGGCGCGGGCCCGGCTCACCAGCGCCGCTGCGACCGGCAGCACCTCGTCGGCGGCCGGGTCCAGCCCGGCGATGAGCCGGGCGAAGTGGCGGTCGATTTCCTGAAACCGCGGATCCGCCAGGATCCGCTCCGCTACGGCGTCCATGACGGCTCCTCCAGAATGCGCGCCGCCCATCCCTCCACCTCCGCCCGATCGGGGCGGCGGTGGAAGACGCCGGGACGGCGCGGGTCCGCCGGATCCATCCCCCGCAGGAACAGGTAAAAGGCGCCGCCCACGTGGCGGTCGTAGTCGTAACCGGGGAGCGTGCGCGCAAGGTACCGGTGCAGCGCCAGCACGTACAGGTTGAGCTGCAGGTCGTAGTGGTGGACGCGCATGGCCTCGGCGAGGCGCTCCGGCAGGTAGTCGCCGGTCTGGGCGCCGAGGTGGTTGGACTTCCAGTCCAGCAGGTAGTACCGGCCGGCGTGGCGGAACACCAGGTCGATATAGCCCCGCAGATACCCGGAGACGGCGGCCAGCGCGGACGGCTCGTCGTCACCGGCCAGCGCCGCCAGGTCCGCGGGGGTCACCAGCCGGAGCGGCAGCCAGAACTCCAGCTCCGGGACCCGGTCCGATCCGCCGATGTCCGCCAGCCGCAGGCCGTCGGCCAGCGGCGCGGCCAGCACCCGCTGCAGCCAGCGGGCGACCCCGGGACCCCAGGCCGCGCCGTCCGATGACCGCCGGGCCAGTCCGTGCCGCCGGAGCTGCTCCTCCACCACGCCGGAGTAGTCGGTCGCGGCGAAGTCGATCCGCTCCAGGATCGCGTGCAGCGCCGTGCCGGCGCGCACGCCCCGGGGAAAGGCCAGGTGGTCCTCACCCGGGGCGGCCGCCGGCTCCGCAGGCGCCGCGGCCGGCCCGGTCTCGGGATCGTGGTCGGGCAGCTCCTCCACGGCGGGCGTTGCGGCGGCACCCCGCTTGAGCACGGAATAGCTCACCACGCGCCAGCCCGCCGGCACTGGCGCCGGCAGCTGCCGCGGCTTCCGCGGGACGGCCGCTCCGGCGGCCGGGGCCGGCGGCGGCGTCGCCACCAGCGGCAGCTCCGCGATCTCGATGGGCGCGTCGCCCCGCAGCGCCGCCAGGTCCGCCAGCAGCGCCTCGCGCGACGGCGGCAGCGCGGGCTCGCCGTCGCGCCGGTGAAAGAGGTAGGCGGGCGCCGAATCCTCCGCGTCGTTGACGCGGTCCCAGGCAAAGTAGCACCGGCACCGGGCGCGAGTGACCGACACGTAGAGCAGCCGAACATCCTCAGCCAGCATTTCCCGCCTGGCCTGGGCCCTGTCCGCGCAGCCGTAGTCCCAGACCGGCCGGCCGGTGTCGTCGTGGTAGCCGCACGGCTCTTTGTCCGAAAGCTGCCGCCCCCCGCTCCACGGGAACGGGAGGAACACCACGGGGAACTCCAGCCCCTTGCTGCGGTGCATGGTCAGGACCTGGACGGCGTCGGCATCGCTTTCGAGGCGCAGCTCGTATGCGTCCACCCGCTCGTCGCCGGACTCGGCCCGCCGGCCCGCCAGCCAACCGATCACGCCGGCCATGCCCAGGCCGCACTCCGACTCGACCCCGTGCAGCAACTCCGCCATGTGGAAGAAATTGGTCACCCGCCGCTCGCCGCCGGCCAGGCCCAGCAGGCGCCCCCGGACGCCGCGCTCCGCGTCCAGCCGCCGGAGCATGGGGAGCAGCCCCCGCGCGGTCCACGCGTCGTGGAGGCGATGGAACTGTTCGAGCCAGCCTTCCCATTCCGCCGCCTCGCGGGCCAGCCGGTCCACGCCGGCCAGGTCCAGCCCCAGGGCGTCGGTGAGGAGCGCGGCGCGCACCGCGCCGCCCGACGACGGCGCCGCCGCCGCCCGCAGGACGAGCTCCAGCTCTTCCGCCTCCGGAGAACCGAACACGTTGTCGGCCCGGGAGAGCACCGCCGGCACGCCGGCGGCCTGGAGCGCATCCTTCAC
>JAGOHA010000164.1 GCA_017996395.1 Acidobacteriota bacterium
TGCGCTACGGCGAGCGGGGGATCGTCGACAGCGCCGGCGACGGCGTCAACCTGCGCCTCATGCCCCACAAGCGCTGCTGCGGGAAGCCGGCGGACGAGCCCCGCGGGGCCGGCCGGAAGCCGCTGGCGTCCGCCTCCTGTTCCGCGGTGCTGTTCCGCCGCGAATTTTTCGATCAATATGGGGCATTTGACGAAGATTTCTTCATGTACTACGAAGACGTTGATCTGTTCTTCCGGGCCTTTCTAGGTGGCGCTCAGGGATGTTTGCTACCGGAGTGGACGGTGTTCCACCACGAGGGGGGGAGCGTGGGGCGGTACGATGAGGAAATCCTTAAAAATAGGGAATATCGGATCAAAAATTTCTTGTTGATTCGCAACCGGGTGTTCTTTCTGGTCAAGAACTGCCCGGGAAGCTATTTCTGGTTGGCAGGGCCGCTGCTGGCCGCGGAGCTGGCGCGGAGCCTGGGGTACCATCTCGTGCACGGGCGCATGGTCCTGTTCCTGAGGGCTCATTGGGAAGCGATCCGAGGGCTGCGGGCCATGTGGCGCAAACGTCAAATTGTCCAGGGGAACCGGGTGATTCCATTCCGCCGGCTCCTGGCCGCGCTGCGCGGGTGAGTCCCCGCCGGCGGACCGTCCACCCCTCGAGCGGCCGGCCGCTCAGATCCGGCTGAAATCCCGATGCGTGTTCACGAGGTCCTTGAGGATGGTGGCGGCGGTCTCCTTCAGCCCGGACGATCCGCCGATCATGGTCAGGCGCCCCATGGTGTCGGTGAACAGGGTGATCGCCTTGGTCGTCCCGTCGACGTGGAAGAACGGGTGTTCCGGGGTGATGATGGAGGGCTTGACCCGGAGGCGCAGGCGGTCGTTTTCGAAGCCCGCCTTACCCAGCAGCTTCAGCGTGTTGCCCGCCTGGATCACCGGTTCGATGTCGGTGTAGGTGAGCGACTGGATGCCCTGGACCTGCACGTCGGGGAGTTCGACGTACGGATCCATGAACGCCTTGGCCAGGATGAGGGTCTTGAAGGCGGTGTCCCAGCCGTTGATGTCCAGCGACGGGTCCGGTTCGCAGATCTTGAGCTCCTGGGCGATCTCCAGCTCCGTGGCCAGGTCCGACTGATTCTTGATCATCTCGGTGAGCAGGAAGTTGGTGGTGCCGTTCAGAATGGCTTCGAACCCGTACAGCTCGGCGCCGGCCAGGGCGGTGGCGATGGTGTCGGTGGTGGGAAGCGCGGCGCCGGTGGTCCCGCTGAACTTGAAGGCGATGTGCTGCTTTCGGGCGGCCGTGTAGAGCGTCTGGTAACCGTAGACGAGGGGGGACTTGTTGACGGTCACCACGGGGACCTTGGCGTTGAGGAACGCGAGGAGGTACGATAGCGCCGGCTCGCCCGTCTCCCGGGTGGGCGGCAGCGCCTCGAGGGCCACGTTGACGCCCATTTCGAGGAACGAGTTGACCACGTACCCCACCTCCGACTGGTCCAGGGGGCGGCCCCGCTTGTCCGAGGCGATCTTCTCCAGCTTGTAGGCGAGGAGCTCGCCGGGATCGAATCCGTCCGGGTTGTGCATGTACTCGGTGCTGTCGCAAATGGCGACGATCTGCAGGTCCTGCTGGTAGCGGTTCTTGATCCAGTCGCGCTTGTCGGGGTACAGCTCCAGGAAGGCGCGGATGACCTTGCCGAACCCGATGATGCCGATCCGGACGCTCTTCATGTGGCTCTCCTGCGGTTGATGCATCCAATGTATCCCGTTCGGCGGGTGAATTCAACACCCATTGCGCGCGCCGCCCCGCGCCGCGGCCGGCTTGCAAATTGGCGCGGACCCTGTATAATGCGGCTGTCTTTCAGGGGGTAATCATATGGCACGACATGCTGTGATCATGGCGGGCGGTTCGGGCACGCGCTTCTGGCCGTGGAGCCGCCGCCAGTTGCCCAAGCAGTTCCTGAAGCTGGGAGGCGACCGGTCGCTCTTCGAGCTGACGCTGGAGCGCATCCGCCCGCTGGTGCCGCCGGAGCGCACGCTGGTGATCTGCAACCGGGACCACGTGGACCTGGTCGGCCGGCTGGCCCCGGAGCTGCCCGCCGAGAACATCATCGGTGAACCGGTGGCCCGGAACACGGCGCCGTGCATCGCCCTGGCGGCCCTCATCGTTCAGCGCCGCGACCCGGAGGGCACGCTCTGCGTGCTGCCGGCCGATCACCACGTCAAGGAGCCGGCCCGTTTCCAGCAGCTTCTCGACAGCGTGCTCAAGGGCGCCGAGGCCAACGACCGGCTCATCACCTTCGGCATCATCCCCACGCATCCCCACACCGGCTACGGCTACGTGCAGGCGTCGGAGATCGTGGGCAGCGCCGACGGGGTCGCCCTGCTCAACGTGGACCAGTTCGTCGAGAAGCCCCACCGGTCGCTGGCCGAGGAGTACGTCACCCAGGGCAATTATTACTGGAACAGCGGCATGTTCGTGTGGAAAGCCCGGGTTGTCCTCGAGGAGCTGCGTCAGTATGCCCCGGACGTTCTCCGCCCCCTGGCGGAGCTGGCGGAGACCGGCGACCACCTGCGCACCGGCGATGCCGAGCTGGAGCGCGTCTTCCAGGACATGCCGTCCATCTCCATCGACTACAGCATCATGGAGAAATCGCGGCGCATCGTCCTGGCCCGGGGCGACTTCGGCTGGAGCGATCTGGGGAGCTGGGATTCCCTCGAGGACGTGCTGGCGATGGACAACTCCAACGTGACCATCGGCGCCCCCATGATCCTGGTGGACACCCGCCGCTGCGTGGTGTGCGCCCACGACCGCCTCGTGGCCTGCGTGGGCGTGGAGGATCTGGTGGTCGTGGCCACCGGCGACGCGGTGCTGGTGGCGCACAAGGACAAGGCGCAGGAAGTCCGCCAGGTGGTCCAGAAGCTCGAGGCCGACGGCCGGGACGAGTACCTGTAAACACAAGCCGCGACGTCCGCCCCGCGGCGGCGGGCGCCGCGATCCGTCACCGGCGACCCAGCCGGAACTTCACCACCACGTAGCCTTCCACCGGCACCGGCTGGTCGTTGACCAGCGTGGGCTGGTACTCCCAGCGGCGGACGGCTGCCACCGCTGCCGGCGCCAGCAGCGGGCTGCCGCTCAGGACCGTGACCTCCGACACTCGGCCGTGCTCGTCCACGGCGACCTTGAGCTCCACGTCCCCCTCGGTGCGGCTCGCCTGGGCCATGACCGGGTACGCGGGCGGCTCGGCGCGGAGCAGGCGGGCGGCCAGAACCCGCGGCGGCAGCGGCGCCCGGCGGAGCGCCGGCTGGCGCGGGGCCGGCGGCGGGGGCTCCGGCGGACGATAATCGCCCACCGTCGGCGACAGGCCGGGGAGGCCGTAGCCCGGGCTCACCGCGCCCGCGCCCGGCACCCCGCCGGGAATGGTGGGCCCCGGCGCGCCGGCGCCGGTTTGGATGATGAGCGCGCCGATGTCGGTGTCGGGCGGGAGCGTCTCCGTGATCCGTTTGGGCGCGTACATGACCCCGGGCTTGATCTCCGGCGGGACCGCGGGAGTGACCGGGGGCGGGGCGGGTCCCGGCTCGGCGGTCACGGGCGGTGACGCGGGCGGAAACACCAGGTCGTTTTGGGGCAGGATGATCAGGAGCTGGCTCAGACTGTCCGGCACGCGGTCGGGGAACAGCAGGGGGAAGGCCAGGAGCGCCGTCACGAGGACCGCGTGCACACCGGTCGCCACCACGAGGGTGAGGGGCAGCCGGTATGAGGCGGGATGAGTGTGCGCCGCTGCGAACGTCTGGAACATGTCAACCTCCTCCCGACCGTCGCGGCCGCGGGCGGCGACCGGCGGTCGTCGCTGGGATTGTCGGAGCAGGCTGACCTCGACCAGGCCTGGCGGGTCGAACCGTTCTCATCCTGTTAGACAGCGCCCTTCGGGGGGAGTTCCGAAATAGTTGCGCCTGCCGATTTACCCATTTGTCTCTTCAACGATTCTCCGTCCCAAATGCCCAATGGCAGAGGGAATCGGACATCGGATTTCGGACCTGGGCCCTGGGTTCTGGGTCCTGGTTCTCAGCCCTCCAGATCCCAGATCCCAAATGCCAGCCCCCAGCTCCTAGGTCCCAGCCCCCAGGTCCCAGGTCCCAGAACCCAGGTCCTAGGTCCCAGCCCCCAGGTCCCTAATCCGCACAATCCAGCTCGACTCCAAATAGCCAATAACGATTAAGCCATCACCAATAACCAATAATCCGATCACCCAATGACAACTGAAAATTGATCAATGACGGATGAAAAATGATGTTTGAACTCCGCCTCGCCCCATTCACCTATTCACCCATTCACCGACCTGTTATATAATCCCCCCAGAATCCATACCCCATTCCGGAGGCAATATGCGCAATCGATTCGTCGTGTTGGTCCTCTGCATGATGTTGCTGGCCGGTGTCGCCGCCGCGGCCAAGTTCCAGCCGGCGCCCCAGAAGCAATCCGATCTTCCGTTCAATCGGTTGCGTCTTGTCGTGCGTGGGCACGGCCTGGAGGCCCCCGTGCAGGCACCGCTGCCCGCCAAGCAGGCTGAAGGAATCCGGGTGCTCGTCGCCTCGGCTGACAGTTGTATGGGCGGCTATTTCGGATCGCTGATGGCTTACCCGGACATCGCCGCGGTGGACTGGTTCGACGCCCACAGCGCGATTCCGGCCCTGGACTACCTGCTCACCTATGACGTGGTGATCGTCCATAACAATTCTAACTATGCGGATCACGCCGCCATGGGCGACGTGCTGGCCGATTACGTGGATGCCGGCGGCCGGCTGATCCTGACCATCTTCAACTTCCAGTTGAACTGGTCCATCGAGGGCCGGATCGTCACCCCGGGTTATTCCCCGTTCCTTCCTCCCGGGGAATTCAACCATTACAGCTGGGCCGATCTGGGCGTGTACCAGGCGGGCCATCCCATCATGCAGGGCGTCAGCAGCCTGGGAGATTATTACCGGGATCGGGTGAACCTGGCGCCCGGGGCGGAGCTGGTGGCGAGTTGGGATGACGGCGAGGAACTCGTCGCGGTGAACGGCTGCATCGCGGGCATCAACATGTATGTGGGATGCAATCCTTGGAGCACGGGCGATGTGAGCGTTCTGCTCCACAACACGGTCACCTACCTGATGGCGAACTGCGGCGCGCCCCGGGACTTCATCTTCGTCGACGACCTGGGCCGCTCGAAGCTCTGCATCAACGCCGACGGCACCTTCTTGTTCCAAGTGCTCACGGGCCCCGACGCCGGCGAGTACGAGGGGACGGCGCAGGTGGTGGAGCGGGCCGGGGTGTACGTGTTCATGAACCCGCGGGGCACGCCGTGGACCCTGTACGTGGTGTACGACGGCCTGC
>JAGOHA010000165.1 GCA_017996395.1 Acidobacteriota bacterium
CGCGCCGGGGTCCAGCCCGTACGTCGTCCGGTCGTGGGTCAGGCGCCCCCAGGCGAAGTCGCCCGGGTGCCCGGCCGGCGGGGCGGCCACCGCGCCGCCGTCGTAGGTGAAGGTGTGGTGCACCAGGTGGTCGCTGAAGGTCACGGTGCGCGCCGTCAGCCGCGACAGCGCGTCGTAGGCCAGCGTTTCGGCATAGCCCAGCGGGGAGCCGTACATCGCGCTCACCAGCTCCTTGGCGGTGACGTTGCCCAGGTCGTCATAGGCGTAGCGCATCTTCTGGTCGGCGTACTCCGGCAGTTGCACGGCGGTGAGCCAGCCGGCGGCGTTGTAGTCGAAGACCCGCCGCTGGCCGGAGGCGCCGTCGGCGGCGCGCTTGTCCACCTGCCGCAGCCGGTCGGCGGCGTCGTAGCCGTACAGCGTGCGCCACTCGCCGGCGCCGCCGTCGGGCAGGCACTCGTCCACCTGGACGATCCGGCCGAAGGCGTCGCGGTAGAGCTGCCGCCAGCGGGCTTCATCGCCGACCTGTTCGGTCACCCGCTCGGTGGTTGCGGGGATCGTGGCCGCGCCGGTGACGATGTCCCGGGCGGTGCCGAGGCCGAAGGCGGTGCTGACGGTGAATCCGCCAGGCGCGGTCTGGGCCACCACCCGCCCCAGGGCGTCATAGGCGGACGTGGTCACGTAGGCGGAGCCGTCCGTGTTCCAGGTACCGGTGACGGGATTCACGGTCACTGCGACCGGGTTGGATTCCGTCACCACGCGCCCCAGCACGTCGAAGGTTTTCACCGAATAGGCCGCCTGGTCGCCGGTCAGGGTGGTCCAGGTCTCGGCGGCGCGGCCCAGGGCGTCGTTCCGCACCCGGGTCCAGCGCCGCGTTTGTTCGTCCAGGTAGTCGCACCGCTGCACGACGAACGGCGTGGTGTCGGGATACAGATAGGCCGACAGGACCTCCGCCTTGCCGCCGTGCCACCGTTCCACGCCCGACAGTCGGTTGAAGGCGTCGTAGCTGAACTCGATGTAGTCGTCGCCGGCGTCGAACTGACAATCGCCGTCCCGATCGCCATTGCGGTCCATGCGCCGGCGCAGCAGCCCGGTGAACGGGTCGTGGTCCAGGCACATATAGAGCTTGAGCACGCTCTCGTCGCCGGTGTAGGCGCGCAGGTTGCGCAGCAGGCCGCTGGCCGGGTCGTAGTCGAACCGGACGGTGTTGCGGACGGCGCCACTATCCTTCGGTTTCACCGTGACGAGGCGGACAGCGGAGGAACTGCCGACAGTCCGCATCTCATACTCCATCTCCGTTTCCGACCACCGTTCCGGCGAGCTCTGAATCAGCGACAGAGTCCGCCTCGGCTGAAGTCCCATCAAGGTGTTCGCCGTCGCCACCGGATCCTCCACATAGTTGGTGAAGCTCTCGCTGATCACTTGTTCACTGGCGTCATACACCTGGCTGCGGGTGGCCAGTCCAAGCACGCGGGCCGGCATGCCCGTTGGTATCGAGTCGGGATGCGGCCAGAAGTGCTGGTATTCGGTCGCGGACCGTCGGTACGGCGTCGTCCCGCCCACCGTGTCGAATTCCTTCTGACCGGTCTGGACCGCATGGACCGCGGTCCAGCCCCAGGCAATTGCATCCCCGTATTCATAGTCGGTCCGGTGGACAACGGGGGCTCCGCCTCCTTCGTAGGTCTTCTCCACTTTGCGGGCAAGGACGGTATTCCATTCCGGACGGTAGTAATTCACGAACGGACTGCCCGCCCAGCTCTGGCCAGGGCCGGGGATGAGATCCTGGAAGTATACCGACAGCGCGATCTGCCGGTCTCCCGGCAGGCAGTTGGGACAATACCCTTCGGGCGGCGACCATTCCCACCCGGCAGAGTAATTGGTCCAATAGGACTCTTCCTCCCGCAGGAGCGCCCGGGGCGCGGTGCCGCCGCCGATGTTCAGGTCGGTTTTCAGTTGCATGTATTCGGAGGTGGCCATGGGATGCGGGTCGCCTTCCTGGCTGATCCACAGAAACCGGCGGAGTGTCGGGTCATCGAGCGCGGTAGGACCCTGGGTGTAGTACTGCACCCGCTCCAACTTGCCGGTGGTCCAGGCGGAATACCCGAACTGGAGCAGTTTGCGCCGATCCTCCCAGATCTCCGGCGCCGCGAAACGGTGCAGTTGGGCGCTGCCGTCAGCATACCAGGTGATGGTTTCGCCCGGCTGGGGGACGCCGTTGTCGGTCCAATAGCCGCAGTAGGCATAGGCTCGCTCGAGCTGCTCCGTAGCACCGACGGCCTCAGACTGGTACACCAGGCTGACGCCCCCAAAGGGTGAAGATCCGGCTTCGCGTCCATGCCACCCCATCGGCGGACAATTGACTTCCACTGGCGTGCTGGGTTCCCGGGTGTTGCCGTACAGATAGTGACGGTAGCCCCCATCCGGGTACAACACATGGGACAATTTACCGGCCCGGTTGTATTGGAACTGGTACCGTCGGCCGTCGGGGAGAATGATCCCGGTCAGGACGTGAATCCGCTTGTTCGTCACCTCGGACCCGTTGGCCGGCTGATCCCGGCTGCAGAACACCCAGTTGCTGATATCCAGATCCAGAAAACTGCCATAACAGGAGATGATGCCATCACCATCGGGTGTGGCCAATACATCGGCAAAGGTCATGGTGGCCGGAATCGAAGGGTCGTCGAGCCGCAGATGGTCGATGAGTTCAGACCGGGTGAAGGTATAGGTAAGGGGGTTGCCGTCCACCCCCGACCAAATGATCTGCTTCAGCAGCAGAATGTCGAGCTGGTAGTCGATGTGGGGATCGAACGGATCGAAGGGGGCAAAATGGTTTTCCACCACCTGGTCGAAGCGGAGCTCCAACCAGGCGCCGGTGTTACTCGCGTACCGGTAGGTCCGGACGCCGGTCACGTGTTCCCCCGGATCCTGGACGGTGACGGTGATGGCGTTGCCCCGCGGATCGATGATCCGGCTGATCATGCCATAGAATCGATCATTCGGATCGGACACCAATTCATAGCAGGTGCCATCCGCCGCATAGACCTTGTGCTGGTCCTCCAAGTAATAGTAATGACTCCCATCGATGGCCTGCCAGACACCGGTGACGAGTGTCGGATCGTTCCACCGGCTCCGGGGCAAACATTCGCGCGCATGACTGAGGGGATCGTACTCCGGATTGCAATAATTCGGGTCGTCGGGAGGAGTGGTAAAAAAGGCGCCGGTCATGAACGGACGTCCCCTGGTTTCCACATCCAGCATCACGTGGGGTGTTCCGTCGGGCGACACGAATATTTTTTTCTCCACCCATGTCTTGTAATGATTGGTCTCGCCGGTGGACCCGATTTCCTCGGCTGATTTCACAAATTCGGTGTACACCCCACCCACCGCCAGCGTCCAGCCCGGCATCGCGTGGGGTCGCCCGATGGGGCTGAACCGAACCCAGGCGTCGTTGCCCCAATAATCCGGAAATTTAACCTGGGGCCGCTCGTAATCGAACGGTGGTTCCTGGGGCGGCGGTTCGCCCATCTTGTTGAGGCCGCCAACCAGGAACTTGTCCCCATAAGATTGCCGATAGCTCCAGACGTTGCTCGTGTAATGCAAAACCGGCGCAAATGCCGTCGTCTCACTCCAGGGAATCCCCGGCAACTGGAAGGTCAGGCTGAGCTTGCCGCTGTATCGATCGACGTTTTCCTGCACCGTGCCGCTGAGGTCGGCGTACGGATCGAAGCCGCGCTTGAACTCCGGATAGTTCTTGAAGAATGGAACGACACCGAACTCATACTGCGAGTCCTGCGCGATCATCGTGCCGGTCCACAGGCCGACCAGCCAGCATCCGATGACCAGATATCTGATCGTGCGCACCATGGAAGATCCCCTCATCATTGTTCTCCTGACCCTCGTCTGTCGAAATCGGCCATGCGTCCAAACGCTCAGTAAACAACCTGAAAGACCTGCACGCCACGGCGGCCCGCGGTGTCGCTTTGCATCACCTGAATCCATTCAGGTCCGCGAGCCTGGTGGTAGTGATAGATGTTGTGAACATCGCGGACCGGCTGGCGGTCCTCGTTCCAGGCGGTCGCCCGGTAACTCAGGATGGTGTGGCCCTGCGTGTCCACTTCAACCACCTCCTCGAACTGGCCGTACAACCGTTCCGACGGATCGGCCAGCGGGACCCAGTCCCTCCGGCTAAAGGTCGCCCGCTGACGCTTTTCATCCACGAGGTACTCGTAGCGATCCGATTCCCGGAGCAACCGGCACACGACCCATCCCGGATCGAGCGACAGAATGGGACGATAGCTGTGTAGCTCCCCAGCGGTGATCGCTTTGTGATGTTTGCCGTCGGCGCTGTCCAACTCCAAGCCGCGGCCGTTGGCTCCGCGACGTATCCAGAAGTTTTTTGTGTCCAAAGCCACCAACTGGTCACCGTGCAGTTCCATGGTGATCGCCGCTTCCGCTTGCCCGGGCAATAGAATGCCGAACGCACGCTGCGGCGCCGTGGTGTCCACCGCCTCTCCCGCCAGGGCATCGAGACAGTCCCGCAATTCACGGAGGCCGGCGTCTTGCTGGCTATAAATGATTCCACCAGCCACAGTGACCAGGGTGATGATTGTGATCGAACACCGAATGAACATGGCAAGGGCCCTCCTTACTCCGGTTTGAACTCGCTGGCCGCGATCTGGGTGTTGAAGGCGACGGTCTTCACCTGGATCTCGGAGACCAGCCGGCCGTCCTGGTACTGGCGGATGCGGCGGGGGAACTGGACCTTGCCCTGGGGGGCGTAATCCAGGAACTCGCAGCCGAACTCCTCGTAGGTGTCGGTGGCCGCGTCCTCGAGGTAGGTGTCCGCCCGGCGGATGAGGCGGGTGGCGGGATCCACCAGCAGCTTGAGCCAGCGCGACGCGTCGTGCTTCTGCCAGATCTTGAGCACCCAGTACTCGCGGCCGTCCCACGCGACGGGGTCGGGCAGGAGCTGGGCCGCCAGTTGCCCGGGCGGGTACGCCAGCAGGTTGCACAGGTCCAGCTCCAGGCGGCGCTGGTGCCGGGCGACCTCCCGCCGCTCCAGGTGGCGGCGGCGGACGGTGAGCCGGTCCACCCCTTCGGCGTCCCACCACTCGGCGGCGTTGCGGCCGAGGGTGACGGTCTCGCCGGCCAGGGTGACCACCTGCTTGAACTTGTCCGGCTTCTTGTAGAGGATCTCGATCCCGGCGTCCGACACCTCGTCGTCGTAGAAGTACCGGATCGTCCCGGTCAGCCGATAGCTGGTCAGCGACTGGACCGCCGCGCGCTGGCCGTAGGCGGTGAGCACGGTGTCGAACACGCCGCGGCCGGCCTCGTCCTGGGCGGCCAGGAACGGGCC
>JAGOHA010000043.1 GCA_017996395.1 Acidobacteriota bacterium
AGTAATTGGCCTCGAAGTTGGCCAGCTCCTGGCGGTAGAACGCGAACGCCCAGCTCTTGTACGGATAGACAAAGCTGATGAAGGTGGGGCTGTTGACGCTGTCCTCGAACTGCTGGCCGATCACGGCGTCGTCGGTGGCGTCCACCGCCCGGTCGGCGAAATACTTGAAGTAGCGATACTCGCCGTGGATGGTCGGCTTGGGGATGAAGATGAGGCCGGCGGGGTTGGTTTCCGATCCCGTGGCGTCGTTGCCCTGGGCGATGAAGGCGCCGCCCATTGCCGTGGCCCGGGCGCCCGGGTTGATGAAGTTGAAGCGGAATGACGAGAGGCTGGTGGGCAGCGCTTCGTCACTGGACCCCTGGGCCAGCGCCGGCGCAGCCATGAGCACGGCGAGGGCCAGGCAGCCGGCTAACCGCAACGTGTTATGCATCACTCCTCCTGATGAGAAAGATTCACTCGATGGGCACGGCGGGCACGGCGCTCAGGAAGTTGAGGTCGGTGTCGCCGAAAAGCTCAAACACGATGAATTCCGGGTGGGCGGAATCGCATTCGACAACAAGGTATCCGCCGAAAATGTTGATCAAGCCGGGGATTAACTGGTCCACCATGGCGATCACCCGGTGATTCGGCAGCAGAAACAGCTTGACGTTGTCCAGCAGCACGCCGTTTTGATCATAGGCTGACAGGTAGATCGACTGGGTAAAGGAGTACGGATTGACGACGGCGAGGCCGGTGAAGAACGGGATGCTGTCCAGGGTGCCGTTGGCGATGTGCCCTAAAACTAGACGGTTGTGCTGGGGCGACTGCAGCGGCAGGACCGACTGGAACGCCCCGTTGGTGCCGTCGCCGAAGGTCACGCAGCCCACCACGCCGGTCAGCCCTTTCAGGTCAAGCTTCAGATAACCGGTGACCGCCCCGGTCAGTCCCATCATCGTGCCGACATTGTAGACGACCTTGGAGCGGGCGCCGAGGTTGATGAAGGAGTAGCTGTCCACGTAGTCGCCGTCGTTGTCGTACAGCGTGGCCGACACGGTGGCGCCGGTATCGGACGTGTTGACCAATGTCAGCCATGTCTCGTAGTTGAAGCCGCCGCCGAAATCGCCGTGGGCGAGATGGCCGCTGTACAGCGTCCCCTGGTCCACGCCCACCGGGAAGGGCTGCAGCACCGAGACAGTCCGGGCCTCGCCGAAAATCTCGCCGGCGATAACCGCCAGGTCGGATTGAACCATGATGTAGTCCGTGCTGGCGATGCCGGGAAAAACGGCCGCCAGGTCCAGGGTCGCGCGCCCCCGCTTGTTGAGCAGCACGACGTGGCTGGCCTGTTGGACGCCGGCGGCATTGTGGCGGCGGATGGTGACATGCGCCTGGTTTTGATAGGGATTCTCCAGGTACACCTGGGTGTAGTGGCCGCCGGTGACATCCACCACCGGCAGGACGAACTCCGACATGGCATCGGTGATGCTCTGGATCTTGCCGCCGTCCAGGTAGGCCATGTCGACGCCGTTGTTCAGCAGCCAGATGCCGTAGGTCTGGGGGCTGGTCAGGAAGGCGCGGACCCAGCGCGACGCGTTGGCCGAATCGGGTCCGAGCAGGTCGCCGAAGTATCGGGGGAACTGGGTGCGGGGGGCGACTGATTGGGTGGTGTACGACTTGACCGTGCCGGCGTCGTCGAAGAGCTCGAAATTGACCAGCGCGGACGTCCCCCCCAGGTTCACCAGCGAGAACGAGATATCCTTCGATCGTGGGAAATGGATGACATTGAAGCCCTGGCTGGCGATGGCCGCCACGCCGTCGCGGCGGCTGATGCCGCCCGCGGCCGTCCCGCCGGCGACCGACAGGATGCCGTCTTCGCTCATGATCACGCCGCCGACGGGATCCACCACCACGTCCGCCAGCGTGTCCAGGTTGTACGCGTACGTCAGCGCCCCGGCGGCGTCGGAGACGCAGACGGCCAGCTTCGAGTAGTTGGCGAATCCCACGATGGCGTCCGCCCCGTGCTGGGCATCGATGTTTTCGGCCAGCACGGCGGACGGATTGCTGGTGAAGAAGACTTTTTGCGCCGAACCCGGAACGAATGTGCCGTCCGCCTGGGCTTTCCACAGCGAGATCGACTTGGTGCTGTTATCCGAGTACGCCACCACCAGGTCGGTGCGGCCGTCGCGGTCGAAATCGCCCGAGTCGATGTCCACCGGCGCCTTGCCGTTGGCGGCGTAAGTATGGCTGGTCAGGGCGCCGCCGCCGGTATTCCAGAACACCGTGACCGAGTGGCCGCTCCGGTTGGCGGTGGCCACGTCGGGGGCGGCGTCGCCGTCGAAATCGCCGACCGCCATTGCCACGGGCTGGGCGCCGGTGGGATAAATCTGCTGGGAACTGAAATCCGAACCGATGTATACGTTGAGCGTGTTGTTGGCTTGGTCGGTGACCAGGTAGTCGCTGGCGCCGTCGCCGTTCAAGTCGTGCAGGGCGGAGCCTCCCGGCACCGCCGCCGCCTTGAACGCGAACACGGGGGCCGCGGCTTTGTCCGCCAGCGCTTTCTGGCTGAAGATGTCCCACCAGTCGAAGATATGGACCACGCCATCGCTGTCGGTGATGAAGAAATCGAACCAGCTGTCGCCGTTGATGTCGGCCACGTCCACCAGCACCGGCTCGAAATCGGGCAGGTACAGCCAATCGAGATTGCCGAAAGTGCCGTTCGCCGCGCCGAAGCTCCAGTAGAGCCGGCGGCGGGACTGGTCGACGGAGCAGATGTCGTCGTAGCCGTCCTTGTTCAGGTCGGCCACGGCCGTGTCGGTCAGATCCTTACCCACGAAGGACATGGCGGGTGTTTCCACAGTCTCGAACGTCGTGGCGTTGAACGCTTTGAAGCTGGTGGGATAGAAATAGCCCGGCGGATTTCCGCCCGATTGATAGACGCTCGCGACCCAAAAGTAGAAATCGTCGATGTAGGGCGGGAAATCATGCTGGCGCAGATCGGCGCACACCAGGGTGGATTGCTGCCGGTGCAGGCCCGCCGCGCCCCAGTTGCTGTTGTTGTTAGGGGGCCAGACGCCGCCGCCCAGGGCGACGGTGAAGCCCCACAGCTTGTCGCCGATGCCGGTCGGCCAGGACGCGGTGCTTTCGTTAAGCCGGAGCCAGATCGCCGTTTCGCCGGCGACGTAGCGGAACATCTGCACGGCATCCGGTCCTGCGCCGGCGGCCGGGGCATCGTAGTCCGGAACCCAGAAACCGTCGATTCGCTGGAAGGGCACCACCGCCAGCGGGAACACCACCTCGCCGTCACTCGGCAGCGGCGACGTGGTCTGAAGATTGCCGGTGGCCAGCGTTTGGCTCAGCACCTCCGTGTAGGCTTTCGTGCCCTGGGTGATGTGGATCTGGATGATGACGGGGTTGCCGGGCGATGCTTCGGGAAAAGTGAGTGAATCCAGCAGGAACGTGATCTGGGTGGAGGGCAGGATCTGCGACGGCGAGTTTTTGTATAGCTTCTGGTTTTCGCGGGTCTCAACGATAATCAGGCCGTTTCCGCAGCATACCGCGGTGAAGCCGACGAGCACGGCGAGTGCCACAAGCAAGGTGCGGACTGGGCTCATGTCCCCTCCAGAATGTGAATAATGGCTGGCGGCTGTGCCGAAAACTGCTATAATTATAGCACGCTGTGGGAGAATGCAACACGCCATGACCCGGCCGCACCCGTTGATCGTCATCTGTATCATCCTGTGGGCGATATCCGCCCTCGGCTGGGCCCAGCTCGACCGGAAATGGTACCTGAACTACCTCGACGGTGTCGAGCAGATCAAGAACGGCAATCACCAGAAAGGCATCGAATTTCTGGAAATCGCCATCGCCCAGAAGGGGAAGCCCGATCCCAACACGAAGTTCTACGGGGTGATGCGGGGATCGTACATTCCGTATTTTTATCTTGGCGTGGCGTATCATCACATGGGCCAGTATGAGCTGGCCAAGCACAACTTCGAGAAATCGCTGACTCTCGGCGCGATCAAGGAGCTGCCTGAGCTCAACGACCTGAACCGTTATCTGGCCGAGATCAACCAGAAGCTCGCCCAAAAGACGACGCCGCCGACGGGACCCACCACCCCGACGGAGTCGGACGCCGACCTCCGCGAATTCCAGCGGGCGTCCGACCTCTACAACCAGGGCAAGCTGGCCGAGGCCCTGCCGCTGCTCGAGAAGATCAAGACCGCCGGCGGCCGCTACGCCGGCGACGCGGACCGGATGGTGCAGCGCATCCAGGCCGGCCAGGCGCTGGAGGCGGAGGTGCAGGGACTGGCCCGGCAAGCCGACGAGGCTTTCCGCAAGGGCGACTGGGCCGCCGCCCTCGAACGCTACCAGTCCATCTACAAGAAGAAGCCCGATTACCCCAACCTGCTGGATCATATCGACCGCTGCCAGGCTCATGTGAACCTGCAGCGGCGCCTCGATGACGCGCGCCGGCTGGCGCCCGTCAACCCGTCACAGGCCGAGGAGATCCTCGTTGCCATCCGGGCGGAGCAGCCCGGCTTTCCCGGACTGGAACCCGTCCAGCGGCTGGTCGCCGAGGAGAAGCGGAAGAAGGAGTTGGGCGACCGGAGCGCCGCCTTCGCCGCGTATTATCAGGACGGCGTCAAGGCCTTCAACGACCGGAACTGGGAGCGGGCGCGCCGCCATTTCCAGGATGCCCGCAAGCTCGCCGCCGGCCCCGATCAGGGGCGCGAAATCCAGGGCTACCTGGACCGCATCGATGAGCAGCTCAAGCAGGCCGGCCAGATCGGCCAGCTGGTGGCCGCCGCGCGGCGGGACATCCAAGCCGGCCGGAAGGAGCCCGCGCTGCAGTCCCTGCAGCAGGCGCTGGCGCTGGACCCGAACAACTCCGAGGCGAAGACGCTGATGGGGATGCTCCAGAGCGCCGGCTCCGGTCAGGCGGTTTACCAGACCCTGCTCAAGAACGGCATCCGTGATTTCTTCCTGGGCAAGTATCCGGAGTCCGTGGCCTCCATGAAGAACTATCTGAGTTTCTCCACCGAGAAGGCCGGCCTGGCCAACTTCTTCATCGGGGCGGCCCTCGTCAGCGAGTTCTACCTGGCCCGGGAGCGCTCCGCCGAGCAGCTCGATGAGGGGCGCCGCCACCTGCGCGAAGCCCGGCAGACCGCCGGCTTCACCCTGCCGCCGCCGGTGCGGGCGATGCTCTCGCCGCGCATCCTGGAACTGTTCGAGCGCGGTGCCAGCTGATCCATGCTCCGGATTCGCCCGCACCCGCCCGCCCGCCGCGCCGCTCAAGCCAAAAATGGATTGACAACCCGCCCGTCGTCTGATAATTTGGCCGCCTTGTGTAGGTGCGTAGCTCAGGGGGAGAGCACTTCCTTGACGCGGAAGGGGTCAGCGGTTCAAATCCGCTCGCACCTACCATTTTTTTATTTATGCGATCGGAGTGCCCCATTCCCGCACCGGACACGGAGGACAATCCAGCCATGCTCCAAGTGATCGAGCGCGACGGCACGCGTCGCGTCGTGGCCGATTCCGCCGAAGCCCTGACCATTCTGCGCCACAGCACCTCCCACCTCATGGCCCTGGCCGTGCTGCACCTGTTTCCCGGCACCCACCTGGGCATCGGCCCCGCCACCGAGGACGGCTTCTACTACGACTTCCAGATGGACCACGCCCTGACCGAGGAGGACCTGGCCCGGATCGAGGAGAAGATGCGGGAGCTGGCCGCGCGCGACCTGCCGTTCGAACCCGCGGTGATCGGGCTGGCGGAGGCGCAGCGCGTCTTCGACGAGATGGGCGAGGCGCTCAAGTGCGAGCTCATCGACGAGAAGGCCGCCGAGACGCTGTCGTGCTACCGGCTGGACACGCTGTACGATTTCTGCCTCGGCCCCCACGTGGCGTCGAGCGGCGCGCTCAAGGTGTTCAAATTGCTGTCCATCGCCGGCTCCTACTGGCGCGGCGACGAGCGGCGGCCGCAGCTCCAGCGCATCTACGGCACCGCCTTCCCGACCCAGGCGGAGCTGGACGCGTACCTGGCGTTCCTGGAGGAGGCCCGCAAGCGGGACCACCGCCGGCTGGGCCGCGAACTCGACCTCTATTCCATCCAGGAAGGCGCGGGGGCGGGATTCGTCTACTGGCATCCCAAGGGCGCCCTGATCCGGCACCTCATCGAGGACTTCTGGAAGAACGAGCATTTCCGCCGCGGCTACGAGCTGGTGGTGATCCCCCACCTGGCGCGGCACAACCTGTGGCGCACGTCCGGGCACTTCGATTACTACAAGGAAAACATGTACACCCTCACCATCGACGAGGAGGAGTACGTGGTCAAGCCCATGAACTGCCCGGGGCACATCCTGATCTACAAGAGCCGGCTCCACAGCTACCGCGACCTGCCCGTCCGCTATGCCGAGCTGGGAACGGTGTACCGCTACGAGAAGAGCGGCGTGCTGCATGGCATGCTCCGCGTCCGCGGCTTCACCCAGGACGACGGCCACATCTTCTGCACCCCCGACCAGATCGTGGACGAGCTCGGCGGCGTGCTGGACCTGTGCCTCTTCTTCATGCAGACGTTCGGATTCGAGCATTACCAGGTGGAGCTCTCCGTCCGCGACCCGGAGAACAAGGGCAAGTATGCCGGCACCGACGAGGAGTGGGAGATGGCCGAGGCCGGCCTGGTGCAGGCGATGGAAATCCGCGGCATCCCCTACACCCGCAAGGAAGGGGAGGCGGTGTTCTACGGCCCCAAGATCGATTTCAAGCTTGTGGACGCCATCGGCCGCAAGTGGCAGTGCAGCACCGTCCAGTTCGACTTCAACCTGCCGCGGCGTTTCGACGTCAACTACGTCGCCGCCGACTCCAAGGAGCACCACGTCTTCATGGTCCACCGGGCCATCATGGGATCGCTGGAGCGGTTCTTCGGGACGCTGGTGGAGCACTACGCGGGCGCCTTCCCCATCTGGCTCAGCCCCGAGCAGGCCTGGGTGATCCCGGTGAGCGAGAAGTTCGGCGACTATGCCCGGTCCGTCACCGCGCGCCTCCAGGCGGACGGGCTGCGCGTCCGCCTCGACGATCGGAACGAGAAGGTGGGCTACAAGGTCCGCGAGGCCCAGGTTCAGAAGATTCCGTTCATGCTGGTGGTCGGCGGCCGGGAGCAGGAGCAGGGGACCGTCTCCGTGCGCAACCGCTACGAGGGCGACCTGGGCGCCATGGAACTGGACCAATTCACGCGCCTGGTCAAATCCCATATTGACAGCCGCGCGATCAGACCTTAAATTACCGCAACCACAAACTCTTTGACAGGAGGACGTCAATTAAACCAGCACCCAAAAACGAGAGCCGGGACCGAGTGCGCATCAACGAGGAGATCACCGCACCGGAAGTCCGGCTGATCGACAGCGACGGGGCGCAGCTCGGCGTCGTGCCCATCGCCCAGGCTCTGGCTCTCGCCACCGAAAAACTGGTCGACCTGGTGGAAATCGCCCCCAGCGCCGAACCGCCCGTGGCCAAGGTCATGGACTACGGGAAATTCCTTTACCAGCAGAAGAAGAAGCAGCACGACGCGAAGAAGAAGCAGAAGGTGGTCCAGATCAAGGAAGTCAAATTCCGGCCCCGCACCGACACCCACGACTTCGAGTTCAAGAAAAAGCACATCATCCGGTTCCTCGAGGAAGGCAACCGGGTCAAGTGCGGCGTCTTCTTCCGCGGCCGGGAGATGGCGTACCCCGAGCTGGGGTACGAACTGCTGGCCCGCCTGGTCGAGGAGCTCGAGGGTCTGGCCGATATGGTCAAGCCGCCGGAGATGGAGGGTCGGCTGATGGTGATGCACCTCATGCCGAAAAAATGACCCGCCGCCTGAAAGGCCATTGACAGAATCGAAATTATCATTATAATTAGCCCGTTTTTTCGCGGGAGCAGGCTTCAGCCCCGTTGCCGGCTCCGCAACAAGCCACTACATGGTGTCATCGCAAAGGAGTTGGACCGTGCACAAGCTGAAGACGAAGCAGAAGACCAAGAAAGGCGCCGCCAAGCGCTTCCGGGTGACCGCGACGGGCAAGGTCCTGCGCGGCCACAGCCATAAGAGCCACATCCTGACGAAGAAGACCCGCAAGCGGAAGCGCAACCTCCGCCAGACCGGTTTGGTCGCCAGCGCCGACCTGGGCCGTGTCAAGGAAATGCTCCAAATCTGAAGGCGCCGAGGAGAGTACTGTCATGCCCCGAGTGAAGCGTGGAAACAAGAGACTGCTGAATCGAAAAAAGATTCTGGCCCTGGCCAAGGGATATCGGGGGTCGCGGAACCGCCTGTACCGCACCGCCAAGGAAACCGTGGAGAAAGGGCTGTGTTACGCCTACCGCGACCGGCGGCAGCGCAAACGCGAGTTCCGGTCGCTCTGGATCATCCGGATCAACGCGGCCACCCGCGAGCACGGCCTGTCGTACAACCGATTTATGTCCGGTTTGAAAAAAGCCGGTGTGGAGCTCGACCGGAAAGTCCTGGCGGAACTCGCCGTGCACAACCCGGTCACCTTCGCCGAACTGGTGTCAGTGGCCAAGCAGGCATAATCCTCAGTTCGTTTGAAAGGAACATCAACCGGCTGTCCCGCTACGGTGCAGCCGGTTTTTTTTTGCAAGGAGCCCTCGATGCGCGATGATCTGGCCCGAATCATGGATGGTTTCGAGACGGAGTGCGGCGCGGTCCGCGACGAGGCGGCCTACGGCCTGCTGCGGGAGCGCTACCTGTCGCGGGAGAAAGGCCTCCTGACCCTCCAGCTCAAGCGCCTGCGCGACCTGCCGCCCGCCGAGCGGCCCGCCTTCGGCCAGGAGGTCAATCAGTTGAAGGCGGCCATCGAGACCCGGCTGGAGGCGCTGGCTCAGCAGGTCCGCCTGGCGGCCTACCAGGGCCGGCTGGAAAAGGAGCGCCTCGACGTCACGCTGCCCGGCTTCCCCGTCGCCCGGGGCACGCTGCACCCCATCAAGCAGGTGGAGGCCGAGATTTGCGGCATCTTCGAGCGGATGGGCTACGTCATCGCCGAGGGGCCCGAGATCGAGACCGACTTCTTCAACTTCGGCGCCCTGAACTTCCCGCCCGACCACCCGGCCCGCGATGCGCAGGACACCTTCTTCATCGGCGGCGGATCGTGCCTGCTGCGCACGCACACCTCGCCGGTCCAGATCCGGACCATGCAGACCGTGGCGCCGCCGCTCAAGGTGATCGCCCCCGGCAAGGTGTACCGCAAGGACACGCCCGACGCCACCCACTTTCCCATCTTCCACCAGATCGAGGGGCTGGTGGTGGACGAGGGGGTCTCCCTGGCCGACCTGAAGGGCACGCTGGAGCACTTCGCCCGGGAGTGCTTCGCCGCCGACGCCCGCATCCGGCTGCGGCCCAGCTTCTTCCCCTTCGTGGAGCCCGGCGCCGAGGTCGACGTAAGCTGCTTCTTCTGCGGCGGCGGCGGCTGCCGCATCTGCAAGGGGAGCGGCTGGATCGAGATCCTGGGCGCCGGCATGGTCCACCCGAGCGTCTTCGACGCCTGCGGCGTGGACAGCGAGCGCTACACGGGCTTCGCCTTCGGCATGGGCATCGACCGGGTCGCCATCCTCCGGTACGGCGTCCCCGACATCCGGATGTTCTGGGAGAACGACGTCCGGTTCCTGAACCAGTTCTACCGCTTCTGACGGGCCGCGAAGGAGAGCGCACACCATGAAAATCAGCTGCAACTGGATGGCCGACCTCATCGCCCTGGACGAGCCGCCCGAACGGCTGGCGGCCGACTTGTCCATGCTCGGCCTGCCCGTCGACGCGGTGGAGCGGCTGCCCAACGACACCCTCATCGAGATCGACGTCACGGCCAACCGCCCCGACTGTCTCAGCCACCTCGGGATCGCCCGGGAGCTCAGCGCCCTGTACCACGAACCGCTGCGGCTGCCGGCGCCCGCCGCGCTGGACGCCGGCCGGGACGCCGCCCCGACGCCGGCCATCACCATCGAGGACCCCGATCTGTGCGCCCGCTTCTGCGGGGTGCGCATCACCGGCGTCCGCGTGGCGCCGTCGCCCCAGTGGCTTCAGGATCGGCTCCTCGCGGTGGGCCAGCGCCCCATCAACAACCTGGTGGACATCACCAACTACATCCTGCTGGAGCTGGGCCATCCGCTCCACGCGTACGATTACGGCAAGCTGGCCGGCGGGTGCCTGATCGCGCGCCGGGCCTGCCCCGGCGAGACGATCCAGACCCTCGACGGCCGCATCCGCACCCTCGCCCCGGAGATGCTGGTCATCGCCGACGCCGGTCAGCCGGTGGGGATCGCCGGTGTGATGGGCGGCGCGACGAGCGAGGTGGCCGACACGACCACCGACATCCTGCTGGAGAGCGCCTGGTTCCAGCCCGCGTCGGTCCGCCGGACCGCCCGGGCGCTGGAGATGCGCACCGAGGCGTCGTACCGCTTCGAGCGAGGCGCGGACGTGGCGATGGCGCCGATCGCCCTGCGGCGGGCCGCGCGGCTGATCCTGGAGCTCGCCGGCGGCGCGGCGGTCTCGCCCGTGGTGGACGTCTGCCCACGCCCCTGGTCGCCGCCCGCCATCGCCCTGCGCCGCGAACGGATCGAGCGGCTGGTGGGCATCTCCGCCGCCGGGCTTCCCGTCGACGCAATGCTCCGCCGCCTGGGATTCGACGCAGAGGCGGCGCCCGACGGCTGGCGCGTCCGGCCGCCCGCCCACCGCGTCGACGTGAGCCTGGAGGTGGACCTCATCGAGGAGATCGCCCGGCTGCACGGCTACGACCGCATCCCGTCCACCCTGCCGCTCCATCCGACACGACCGGTGCTGCGCCAGCTCGCCGGGGAGAAGGCCGCGGCCCGGCAGTTCCTCAAGGAGTGCGGCCTGCAGGAAATCCTGACGCCGAATTTCGCCAGCGTCCCGCGCGACGCCGATCTGCTCTGGGCGCCCGACGGCGAGCCGGTCCGCGTGGACAATCCGCTGGACGAAGGGGAGCCGTTCCTCCGCCAGGGCCTGCTGCCGGGGATGGTGGCCGCGCTCAAGTTCAACGAGAACAACTACAACGCCGACGTCCGCCTCTTCGAAGTGGCCGCGGTGTACGGCCGCCGCGGGGACGGGCACGTGGAACCGGTCCGGCTGGCCCTCGGCGCGTACGGCCAGTGGCTGCCCGCGCACTGGTCCGCGGCCGGCGTGCCGGCGGATTTCGTCCGCCTCAAAGGTGTGGTCGAAGGCCTGTGCGACCGCCTGAACGTTCCGGCGATGGCGTTCGACGAGGCCGGGGACGCGGCCTTCCTGCAGCCGGGGGCGGCGGCCTGGATCCGGCTGGGGGACGAGGTCGTCGGCTACATCGGTCAGCTCAACGAACTGCTGGCCCAGAAGCTCAAGTTCAAGCGCAAGGTGTTCGTGGCCGAGCTGCTCTTCGAGCGGCTGGCGGCGGGGATCGACCGGGCGTTTGCCTTCCGCACCCTGCCGCGGTACCCGTTCGTGGACCGCGACATGTCCTTTGTCGTTGACATCGGGATCAGTTTTAGTACAATTAAAATGTCGGTCATTGAATTGAAAATGCCTGAGTTAGCGGAGGTTAAGCTCGTTGACCTCTATCGGGGGGCCGACATCCCCCCGGGCCGCAAGGCCATGAACGTCCGGCTGGTCTTTCAACATCCCGAGCGTACCCTGACCGACGAGGAGGCCGACCGCCTCCGGGAACGTGCCGCCGCGAGCCTGCGGAAACGTTTCCAAGCCCAGTTTCGATAGGGGCGGCATGAGCGAGAAAAAAGAACCGGATGGGCTGGAGCGCCTCGCCCATCTGGAAGATAAGATCTACCGAGTGAGCGAGTTTTTCAGGAACTTGCAGTCGCAAAACTCAGCATTGAAGGAGGAATTATCCGATTTTCAACGCCGGTATCGCGAACTGGAAGAGCGGTGCCGGGCGATTGAGACGATGATGGTGACAGTCCGGGAAGAAAAGGAGAAGATCGCGGAAAAACTCAGGGTGCTCATCGAGCGCCTCGATGGTTTGGAGAGCGAACAGTAACCGCGCGAGGGCAAGGATTCGGTGCAGATCAAGATATTGAACCAGGTGTTCAACATACAGGACGTGAACGACGAGGCGTACGTCAAGGAACTGGCGAGCTTCGTCGAGGAGCGCATGACGCAGCTCCAGCGCGCCTCGAACATCATCGACTCGCACCGGTTGGCTCTGCTCGCGGCGTTCCAGATCGCCGACGACTACTTTCAGCTCCGCAAGCAACATCGCGAGCTGAACCAGTTCGTGGGCCGCAAGAGCGCCGAATTCGTGAAGATCCTGGATCAGTTCAACGATCCGGCACCGAAACGACCTTGACCTGCAACGCGTGCGGGGTGATTCCAATTGGGTCTGCGATGAGAATGGACGGGAGTTTAGAGTTTCGGCACGGTGTGCAAGCCTTCTGCGGGAAGGAAGCCTGAAGTGCTGAACAGACACCCACTTTGAACTGCCGGACCAAAACGATTCGCCCCGCACCGTTGCAGCCTTTTCCCGCCTGATCCTCTCCGGAACGGTCTCCCGGACAACCTGTGAGAACAAGACCCCCCGCGGGTCTGTGCACATATTGCCCGAAGGAGACGCACATGAACGCATTCTATACGGCGCTGATCATCGCGGCCCCGGTGGCCGTGGTCGGGACGGTTCTGCTGGTTGTCTACTTCCGCATGAAGAACCGGGTGGTCGCCGAGCGGCTCCGCGCCGCGCAGGCGCAGGCCGACGAGATCGTCACCCGGGCCCGCCGCGACGCCGAGCAGATCAAGCGTGAGAAGGTCCTGGAAGGGAAGGACGAGCTGTTCAAGCTCCGCAGCGAGCACGAGGCGGAGGTCAAGGAGAAGCGGAAGGAGCTGGTCGCGACCGAACAGAAGCTCACCCAGCGCGACCAGGCGCTCGCCCGGCGCGAGGAGCAGCTCAACAAGAAGGAGAAGGACCAGGCCAACCGCGAGAACGGGCTCATCTCGCGCGAGGTCCGGATCAAGGACGAAGAGACGAAGGTGAAGGAACTCCGCCGGCTGCAGCAGGAGCAGTTGGAGAAGGTGGCCGGCATGACCCGCGACGAGGCCAAGCAGCAACTGGTGGACGTGCTCCAGGAGGAGGCGCGGCGCGACGCCACCGCGCTGGTGAAGCAGATCGAAGACGACGCCCGGAACCGCGCCAACAACCTGGCCCGCAAGATCCTGTCCACGTCCATCCAGCGCTGCGCCGTGGAGCACACCATCGAGACCACGGTGTCGGTGGTGGACCTGCCCAGCGACGAAATGAAGGGCCGCATCATCGGCCGCGAGGGGCGGAACATCCGCGCCCTGGAGATCGCCACCGGGATCGACCTGATCGTCGACGACACCCCGGAGGCGGTCATCCTGTCCGGTTTCGATCCCTATCGCCGCGAGATCGCCAAGATCGCCATCGAGCGCCTCATCACCGACGGCCGGATTCACCCGGCGCGGATCGAGGAGATCGTGGACAAGGTCAAGGCCGAGATGGAGCAGAAGATCCTGGAGATCGGCGAGGAGGCCGCCTTCGAGATGGGCTTCCACGATTTCCACCCCGACGTTTTGAAGCTCCTGGGCCGCCTGCACTACCGTTCGAGCTACGGCCAGAACGTGCTGGAGCACGCGAAGGAGGTGGCGCATATCGCCGGCATGCTGGCGCAGGAGGTGGGCGCCGACGAGCGGGTCGCCCGGCGCGCCGGCCTCATCCACGACATCGGCAAGTCGGTGGACCGGGAAGTGGAGGGCACCCACACCCAGCTCGGGGTGGAGTTGCTGCGCAAGAGCGGCGAGATTCCCGAGGTGCTGCACGCCGTCGAGGCGCACCACTTCGACGTGGATTTCCAGAGCGTCGAGGCGGTGCTGGTGCAGGTCGCCGATGCGGTGTCCGCCGCCCGGCCGGGCGCCCGCCGCGAGATCCTCGAGTCGTACGTCAAGCGCCTCGAGAAGCTCGAGAACATCGCCGACAGCTTCACCGGCGTGGCCAAGGCCTACGCGCTGCAGGCCGGCCGCGAGATCCGCGTCATCGTCGAGAGCAACAAGATCAGCGACGAGCAGGCGTTCTGGATGGCCAAGGACCTGACTAAAAAAATCGAGAGCGACCTGCAGTACCCGGGTCAGATCAAGGTGACGGTGATCCGGGAGCGACGGTTCGTCGAGTACGCCAAGTAGAAGTCCGGCCGGGATGCCGGCCGGCCCATCCGCAGGAGGAAGCGATGCGCGTGCTGTGCGTGGGCGATGTCGTGGGGCGGCCGGGGCGGCGGGTGCTCCGCGAGATGCTGCACCGGGTGCAGAGCGAATATCGGATCGACTTCACCATCGCCAACGGCGAGAACGCCGCCGGCGGCTTCGGCATGATTCCCGAAAAGTTCCAGGAGCTCATGCCCCTCGGGATCGACGTGATGACCACGGGGAACCACATCTGGGACCGGAAAGAGGCGTACGACCTGCTCAACCAGACCGACCGGCTGCTCCGCCCCCTGAACTACCCCCCGGGCGTGCCTGGTCGTGGATTCACCGTCGTCGACTCGCAGATCGGCATTCCGGTGGCGGTGATCAACCTGCAGGGCCGCGTGTTCATGCCGCCCATCGACTGTCCGTTCCGCGGCGTCGAGGCGGTGTTGTCCGAGCTGCAGCGCCGCACGCCCATCATCTTCGTGGATTTCCACGCCGAGGCCACCTCGGAAAAAGTGGCCATGGGCTGGTTTCTCAACGGCAAGGTGAGCGCGGTGTTCGGCACCCACACCCACGTCCAGACCGCCGACGAGCGGATCCTGCCGGACGGCACGGCATACATCACCGACGTTGGCATGACCGGCCCCCACGACTCGGTCATCGGCATGGACGTGGAGGGTTCGATTCAGCGGTTCCTGTTCCACCTGCCGAGCAAGTTCACCCCGGAGACCCGGGGGCACCGGCTCAACGCGCTGGTGGTCGAGGTGAACCCGGAGACCGGCCGCGCCACCGGCGTGGAGCGGCTCAACCTGCCGCTGCCGTCATGAGTTGGGACGGAGCACGCCGGTAACCGATCAACTTTTGGCTGTCCGGATACATCTATAGTCCGGACACGGCGGCGCCCGGACCCCCGAAATACCCTGCAGCGAGGTAACGGCAATGAGGACATGGCAGCGGGCGGCGATCGCGGCGGTCGCGGCACTGGGAATCGCGGCGACGGCGGCCGCAGCGACGGAAACGGTGAACACCGGCGGCCGGTCGTTCCGGGTGGAACGCTGTCCGGAAACCGCACTGCCCCTTCAAGTCCGTCCGAACGCTCCCGTGTGGTACGCGGGTGAGCCCGCAGCGGCCGCCCGCCGCTTCCTGGCCGAGAATTCCCCCTGGCTGGGTCTCGGCGCCGAGCTCGCGCAGTACCAACCTGTGGCGGAGCGCCGGTCGCTTGCCGGACGCCACGTGGACCTCGACCTCTGGTACGCCGGCCGGCCGGTGGTCAACGGCCGGATCAGCGTGCATCTGGACGCCGCCGGCCGGGTGACGCTGGCCCAGCGCGTGCCCATGCTGCCGGACCCGGCGTGGCCGGAGGATTTCCCCGACCGGACGGCGGCGCTCGGCCTGGCCGCCGACGCGTTCGCCGAGCGCGTCCTCCGTTCGGCTTGGCCCAAACCGCTGGCCGAAAAACCGCTGCCCGCCACGGCGATGCTGACAGCGGAACTGGAAGCGTACTTCATCGAGGCGGGTCGGCCGCTCGCCGTGCGGGAGTTTTGCCTGGCGACGGAGGAGCCGCTGGCTCGCTGGACCCTCTGGGTGGGCGGCACGCCGCTCCGCGTGCTGGGTGCGGCCTCCGACGTCTGGTATGCCGACGGCAGCGGCCGGGTGTTCCAGCCCAATCCGGTAAACTACCTGAACGATTCCAGTCTGAGAGATAACTCAGACGGCAGCCTGTTCCTCCCCGCCTACCTCGACGTGGTGCTGGCGGAACTCGCCGCCCCCGATGCGCAGGGCTATCACCTGACGGGGCCGTGGATTCAGATCGTAAGCCGGACCGACGAGCCCCCGCTGACGGCGCCGCCGGCGGAACCGTCGCCCGTGTTCGACTACTTGCGGGACCCGGCGGGGTTCGAGGCCGTCATGGCCTACTATTGGATCGATTCGGCCCAGCGGTACATCCAGTGGCTGGGCTTCGACACCATCGTCCACTTTCCTCTCCCGGTGGACGTCCACGGCCTGAGCGGCGCCGACAACTCGCATTTCGTGCGGCAGGGCAGCACCCGCTACATCGCTTACGGTGACGGCGGCGTCGATGACGCCGAGGATGCCGACATCATCCTTCATGAGTACGGCCACGCCATTCAGGACACTTCCAACAGTGCCGCGTTCAACAGCTTCTATATCGAATCCGGGGCCATCGGCGAGGGATTCTCGGACTACTGGGCGTTCAGCCAGACCTACGACCTGAGTGTGACCAGCGGCTACAACCCGTTTCACATCGGCGAGTGGGACGCGAAGGGCTACACTCCGCCCGACACCTATCTGCGCCGGATCGATCATGACGACATGCGCTACCCCGAGGACAAAACCAACGACATATACGGCGACAGCGCCTTCTGGTCCACGGCGCTGAAGAACCTGTTCCTGCAGCTCGGCCAGGAGGTCGCCGACCGGATCGTGCTGCAGAGCCACTTCCTCATGCCGACCGCCGCGCAGAACACCTTCCGCCGCGGCGCCCTGGCCATGATTGACGCGGACCAGGCGCTCTACGGCGGCAGCCACGTGTTCGAGATCTGCCAGGAGTTCCTCCGGCCGGGCATCTTCTCCGAGGACGACTGTCGCGCCCAGGGCCCGTTCCTGGAGACCGCCGGCCGGGTGCTGGCGGAGGTGGAGGGGAACGGCAACGGCATCGCCGAGCCCGGCGAACTCGTCACGCTGGCCGTGCCCATCCAAAACTCGGGCGTGGCGCCGACCGGAGATCTCCTGGTCACCCTCGCTGCGCCGGACGACCTCGTGATCTACCGCGGCAAGGCGCACTACGCGGCGCCCGCGTCCGGCGGCGCGGCCGTGACACCGGGCGTGCCGTTCCTGTTGCGCATCCGCGACGACGCGGCGTGCGGCGTCGGCCTGGCGCTGGAGCTGGAGTGCCGGTTCGGGGCCCACGTCCAGCGGCTGGCGTACACCCTGCCCGTGGGCCAGACCGTCGACTCCACGCTGGTCGCCGACGACATGGAGACCGGCAGCTCGCTCTGGGAGGTGGATCACGGTCCGGGGATGGTCTCGTACTGGGAGCGCGTGGCGGCGAGCTACTATCACGCCGGACCGACGGTCTGGCGCGCCTTCGACCGCGACAAGAAGAACGACGACTACCTGATCTGGGGCCCCCTGGATCTGCCCGCCGGCTCTCTCTTCGAGTTGAGCTTCTGGCACACGTACTATCTGGAGAGCGGATCGTCCGCTTACGACGGGGCGGTGCTGGAGGTGTCCACCGACGAGATCGTCTGGACCGACCTCGGCGCGTCCATGGTTGAGGGGGGGTACAACGCCACCGTCTCCATCAATTATGACTCGCCGATTCTCGGCCGGCCCGCCTGGTCGGGCGGGGGACTCGGCGCCATGACCCGGGTGCGGGTCGACCTCTCCGACTGGGCCGGGCAGACGGTGTGGATCCGCTTCCGCCTCGCCTGCGACAGCACCACGAAGGCGGGCGGCGGCTGGTACGTGGACGACGTGCACATCGCCCGGTCGGAGCCCGACTGCGAGGCCTATGACTTTCGGGCCGGCGACCTCAACGGCGACAGCGTGCTCGACGCCACGGATGTGATCCTCCTCGCAGCGCTGCTCGGCGATAACCTGGCCGCGGGAGAAGGGAACTTCCAGCGCAGCGAGTGCGCCGCCGATCTGGACGATGACGGCCGGATCACCGTGCGGGATCTGGCCCTGCTGGTCCTTTTGACCGATTAGACCGCGGTTGAACCGGAGCATGGACATCCACCCGGCGGATTCCCCTGGCGGCGAGCGGGAACGCGTCCTGGCGCGCGTCGGCGCCTGGGTGTTGCTGTCCGTGCTGTTCCTCGCCATGCGGGTGGGGTACCTGCGAGAGCCCCTCATCGGCATCGACGAGACGGGCTACATGGTCGTGGCGGACGTGCTGGCCCGGGGCGGCCGGCTTTACGCGGACGTCTGGGAGCAGAAACCGCCGGTCCAGTACCTGCTGTACCTCGGCGTTCAATCCATCGCCCACTGCCCGGAAGCCATCCACGCCGCCGGCATCCTGCTCGGCCTGGCCAACACCCTGCTGGTGCTCTCCCTCGGCCGCCGCCTCTTCGGATTCTGGGCCGGCCTGGGCGCCGCGTGGCTCTACAACGCCTACACCGCTTCGTTCGGCGCCGTCTCCTTCAACTCGGAAGTCTTCCTGGTCTGCTGCCAGCTCGCGGCGATTCGGCTGCTGTTCTCCCGGGCGATGACGCGCGCCCCCGCCTGGACGGCCGCCGGCGCGGGCGTCCTCCTGGGACTGGCGTTCATGAACAAGTACGTGGTGGCCTTCCCCATCGCGGCGCTCGCCCTCTGGCTGACGCTCGCGGCGCCGCCGGGCGTCGCCGCGGACCGGCGTCGGGCGGTCCTGGTCGCCTTCGGCGCCGGGCTGGCGGCGGTCGCCGCGGCGTGCCTGGCCTGGTGTGCGGGGCAGGGCGTGTTGGGCGAGTTTTTCCGCATCACGTTCGGCTACAACGCCCGGTACGCCGTCCACGACTTCTGGCGGATCTTCCTGAACTACTCCACGGGTTTCATCCGGGAATTTGCCGCGACCCGGTGGTTCCTGCTCCTGGCCGCCGCGGCCGGCGCCGGCTGGCTGGCGCTCCGCTCCCGGCGGTTTCGCTCGACCGAACCGGAGGCGCGCCGGTTCCTGTTCCTCTGGCTGGCCGGCTCGGCGTTGGCGGTGGCCGGACCGCTGAAGTTTCTGGATCACTACTTCCAGTTGATCATCCCGGTGCTGGCCCTGCTGGCCGGAGCGCTCCTGGCCGAACCGATCCGGTGGCGGGTTGCGGCGGCCGGCCTGATGGCGGGTGTGGCGGTGACGGCCTGGCCGGTGGCGACGGCGGCGGCGCAGAGCGTCGCGGCGTTCGCGGCGCGGCCCGGCTGGGTGGCGGAGTCCGGCTACGAATCGGCCCGGATCGGCCATTGGCTCGACCGCCGGACGCCGACCGGCGGGGCGGTGCTGGTCTGGGCGGCGGAGATCGACATCTACTTCTATGCCCGGCGGGACCCGGCGGCACGGTTTTTCTGGTGGCCGCAACTGCTGCGGGATCCCCTGCCGGAAGGGGCGCTGGAGCTGTTCTTCGCGGACCTGGAGCGGCGGCGGCCGCGGTTTGTCGTGGAAGGGGATCATCCCGTGTACGCCTTGCTGCAGGCGGACAATCCGGCTGCGGTGGAGCGGTTCGAGCGGCTCTGGCGGCCGTACCTGGCCCGGCATTATGCGGCGCGGCCCTGGCCGGCCGACGCCGGGCTGCCGGCGGAGCGCGCCGCGCGGCTGCGGCTCTGGGAACGCGTCCCGGCAGCCGGGAATCCCTGACGCCCGGTCGGGGACGGGATCAGGCCTGGTCCGTCAGCCGGTAGAACTCCCGCGGCATGGCGCCCTGGAAGACGCGGCGCACCGCCGCGCCCAGCAGCCCGGAGGTGATGAAGCGCACCGAAGCCCGGAGCAGCGGCCCGTTCTCCTCGAGCAGCCGTCCGGCGCGCTCCAGGGCCGCCGGCCCTTCAGTCAGCCACTTGTCCATCACCCGCTGTTCCACGCAGCGCATGAAGCCCAGCTTTCGGTTCAGTTCGCGGAGGAAGTGCGCCGGTTCGCCGCGGGCAACGGTCTCCACCGCCAGCCGGCCCGTGAGCCAGGCGGCGTCGATGCCGCCGCCGTGCAGGGCCGAGGCGAAACCGCCCGCGTCGCCGGCCCGGATCACCTGGCCGGCGAAGGGCGGCTGGGGGCAGGTGCCCACCAGGAAGCCGCCGATCTTGCGCACGCGCCGGTAGCCGGCGATGCCGTTTTCCTCGAGATAGCCCTCCAGGATCTCCCAGGGCGGCGCGGCGGGCCGGGTCAGCCAGCCGAAGCCCACGTTGGCCTGGCGGGTGCCCTTGGGAAAAATCCAGAAGTAGCCCGGCTGCTCCTCGAGGATCTTGACGTCGATGGTGTTCGCCCAGGCGGAGAAGTCGCCCTCCAGCGTCCACTGCAGGCCGAAGCCGGGGGGCGGATCGAACTCGTGCCAGCGGGAGTAGAAGGCGTACATCCCGCGCGCGTCCACCACCGCCCGAAAGTCGTCCTGCAGCGCGAACGGGTCCGCCCGCTCGCCCTCGCGCACCACCACGCCGGCGGCCCGCGCCCGCCGCCCCAGCTCCGCCTGCCACTCGCCGCGGTCGATGACGAAGAAACGGTTGCGTGAGCCGATGTCGAACGTGAACGACCGGCCGTGGACGTGCAGCCGCGCGTGGCGGATCCGCGTGCGGATGAACGCCTTCTCCATGGTCAGGACGCCGGCCGGGTCGTAGATCCCCTCGGCGCACTGGATGTTTCCGCCGATCTCGCCCTTCTCGAACAACACGCATGGCAGGCCCAGGCGCGCCGCGGTGAGCGCGGCCGACAGTCCGGCGGGCCCGCCGCCCACAACGGCGATGCGGTCGCGGTCGCTGTGGCCGAGGCGCCGGATCATGGGCGTCCCTCCAGCCCGGCCTCGAGCGCGGTGCGCCGCTCCTCGACCGCGGCGGCCAGGTGCGCCACCGCCTCCTCCCGCCGGGCCATGAGCCGGCGCGGTTCGCGCCGCAGCCCCGACTGGGCCAGGGCGTGGACCAGCAGCGGGAAGAGCTGGGTGACGTCGCCGTGGCAGTAGATGCTGTTGACCACGTACTCGGCGGTGGTCTTGCCCCAGGTGTGCCCCTCGCCCGCCGGGCAGCCGGAGAGGCCGCCGGTGTGGGCGTTGGCGTCGCTGATCTGGATGTCGATGTCGAAGCCGCCCACGTCGATCTCCAGGATCTGGCTCATGAGCGGCTCGCCCTGCAGGGTGTAGTTCTTCGGCACGCCGCCGCCCAGGATGATCACCGCCATCTTGCGCGAGCCGGCCGACTTGGCCAGGTACTGGAACGCGGCGTACTCGAACACGTCGGCGGCCAGGTCCAGGCGGAAGCGGAACGCGTCGCCCAGCAGCCGGGCCAGCTTGACCACGTTCAGGAAGATGGAGCCGTCCTGCGGGGCGCCGCAGAAGATGGGCACCTGGAGGCGGTGGCAGGTGGCGAGCAGGCTGGGGTTGTCCGCGCGGCCCAGCCGCTCCTCCACTTCGCGGAGGTACTTGCCGAGCAGGAAGTGACACTCGGCCGCCGTCATGGGCCGCTGGAACTCGGGGGCGGCGAGGACCCGGCTGAAGAACTGGTCGGTCTCGAGGAGCACCCGCTCGTCGAAGAAGATGTCGTAGATGCGGATGATCTGCTCCCGGCGGAGCACCCGGTCGTCCACCGCCGGCGAGCCCTCGCGCAGGATGTGCCCCAGGCTGCGGTGGGCGTCGTGGTACAGGTTGGCCCCGGTGGTGCAGATGAGGTCCACCACGCCGCGCTCCAGGAGCGGATTGAGGCAGGAGCGGGCCAGGTCGGCCGGGGTCATGGCCCCGGACATGGTCAGCACGATGGTGTAGTCTTCGCGGACGGCCCGCTCCAGCAGCTCCCAGGCGGTCCGCAGCTCGCGGCCGCCGTACGACAGGAACGCCTTCTGCAACAGCTCGGGCGTGGTCTCGCGGCCGTCGATGGGCTGGGACTGCAGGACGCGTCCGCCGCCGGCCGGCTGCTTCTGTTTGCGCGCGCTCACCGGGTGTCCTCCTTGAGAAAAAATCCCAAAAAGTATAGCACAGCCCCGCGCCACTTGTGGTACAATCACCGCCTTTGCGTGGCTAAGTTTAGACGGAGGTCTCCGATGGGCAGCGTACTGAAGAAGAAGCGCAAGCGCGCCGGCAAGCTCAGAAGGCAGCGCAAGCACAAGATGAGACGCAACCAGCACACCAAGAAGTAAGGCTTCGACTGCCGATCCCGGTGTGCTCCGCCGCGTGCGTCAGCAGGGTTGGAGTGACTGGTGATCGCGACGTGTGGCGTTCGTGGATGCCCCGCTTCGCACAGTTGCAGCAGCTGGATGAATACGCGCCGGACAGATTGACCATCTGTCCGGCGCTTTGTTCTGATGGAATGATCGCCGCGGGGTCGCCGCATGCTGTATAATCGGCGCACACTCAATGAGAATATGGAGGACGTGGATCCGGTGACCACCACAGTCCGGACCACAGAGATCAAGGTCTTCGCCCTGTTCCTCGCGCTGGCGGCCGTCAGTCGCGTCCACACGTTTTTTCTCACCGTCATTGACTGGGACGAGACGACCTACGCCCTGCTGGCCAGCAGCCTGCTGCACGGTCATCTCCCCTACACCCAGATATGGGACAACAAGCCTCCGCTGTTGTACCTGGTCTATGCATTGTTCCAGTTGATCTCCGGCGATTCCGTTTTTTCCATCCGTCTGCTGGCGGTGGTTTTCACGGCCGGCAACGCCTACATGATCCGCCGCATCGGTCTGCGGTTCTGGACGGACGGCAGACCCATGCTGGCGGGGCTGCTGTATCTGGCCGTTTCTCTGACCAATGGCGGCCTGTCCGCCAATTCCGAACACATCTTCATGTTCTTCGCATTGACAGGATTCTGGCTGCTGCTTGCTAAACCCCGTCATGCAGGCGATGGATACACCCGGATGGCCTGGGCTGGATTCTTTTTCGGCCTGGCGTTTCAGGTCAAGTACTTCGCCCTGACCGACACCCTGGCCGGTTTGGCGGGTTATGTCCTGTGCGTGCCGCCCGGTGGCTGGCGGGCACTGCGTGACCGGTCGGTGCGCACCGCCCTGCTGATCACTTGTGCCACATTCGGCGCGGTCAGCCTGCTGGTGGTCCTGATTATCTGGCTCTGCGGGATTTGGCCGCAATACTGGGACGCCAATTTCGTCGCCAATTCCACTCGGGCCGTGCTGATCCGGTGGGACCTGCAAGTAGTGGCGGATTCCCTGATCCGCCAACTTCGCACGCACCCGCTGCTCTGGATTTGTTTCGCCATCCAGGTGTTCACGGTGATCCGGGGCCGGGACAGCTTTCCCCGGTTCCGTACCGCCTGCATCCTGTGGATCATCCTGGATTTCCTCGCCATTCTGTCGACACGCTCCTTCTACCACCACTACTACCTGCCGCTCTTCCCGGGCCTGTGCCTGCTGAGCGCAGATTGTCTGCAGACCGTGTGGAGGTGGCTCAAGCGGGCGGGGCAGCTGGACAGAGTGGCGCAGATTGCTGTTGCCCTGCTGGTGGTTCTGCCCCTCGGTTGGCAGATCTATGCAGCGTACCGCTTCTCCGTGGCGCACACAGTGGCCAGACCGCCTGCGCGTTTGTTTCAGTATTGGGACACACCCGCGGAGGTGGCCGATTACCTGCGCGCCCGGCTGCAGCCTGGCGAGACGATCTATGTTGCCGACTATCACCACGTGATCTATTTCCTGTTGCACGTGGATCCGCCGACGCGGTATGTCGGGCCACCGTTCGTGATCGGTTTTGAAGATATGGACCGGATCGCGGGTGTCGACGGAATCGCGGAGTTGGACCGGATCATGGCGCGGCAACCCGCCTTCGTTGTCACCGCACGAGGTTACGGTCTGGGGCGGCCGGAGTACTATGAGGCGTTGGATGCGCACTTGAGCCGGTCGTACACGCTGGACGGCCGGATTGGTCCCGTGGCGATCTATCGACGGGTGCATCCTGCCCCCACGCCGTGACGAGCGTGCAAGGAGGAAAGACTGCATGCGCCATGAAACACTGACTGTCGTGATGGTCGGCCTGCTGGCCGCCGCGGCCGTGGCGCCGCACCCGGCGGAGACCGCGACGCTGCACGACTGGGAGAACCTGAGCGTCCAGGAGCGAAACGCCGAGGCGCCCCGCGCCTCTTTCATCCCCTTCGACTCCGTCGACGCGGCCCGCGCCGGCGGCGCCTCGCCGTGGGTGCTGCCGCTGGCGGGCTCCTGGAAGTTCCACTGGGCGCCCCGGCCGGACCTCCGTCCTGCGGACTTCTATCGGGTGGACTTCGACGCCGGCGGATGGACCGATTTCCCGGTTCCGGCCAACTGGGAATTCCGCGGCTACGGCGTGCCTCATTATTACGACTCGGCCAACTCCTTCCCAGCCGACCCGCCCCGCGTGCCCCACGACGACAATCCCGTGGGCTCCTACCGCCGCACGTTTTCGCTGCCGGCCGAGTGGACGGGCCGCCGGATCTTCCTCCGCTTCGACGGGGTCAACTCCGCCTTCCACGCCTGGCTTAACGGCCGCTACGTGGGCTTCAGCAAGGACTCCAAGAGCCCGGCCGAGTTCGACGTCACCGGCCACGCGGTGCCCGGCGAGAACGTTCTGGCCGTCGAGGTGTACCGCTACAGCGACGGGACGTACCTGGAGGCGCAGGACATGTGGCGCGTCAGCGGCATCGAGCGGCCGGTCTGGCTCGTCGCCACGCCCCAGGTGCGGATCCGCGACTTCTTCGCCCGCGCCGGGCTCGACGCCGCGTACCGCGACGGGCGGCTGGGCGTCGCCGTATCCGTGCGCAACCACACCGCGACGGCGGTCCGCGGCGCCGTGCGGCTGGCGCTCTGCGACGGGGCGGGGCAGGCTGTGCTCTTGGCCACGCCGGTCCGGCCGGTGGAGCTGCCGGCGGGCGGCGACGCCGAGGTCGCGTTCGATGAGACAATCGCGGCGCCCGCGCCGTGGACCGCCGAGACGCCCAACCTGTACCACCTGATCGTCGCCCTCGAGGACGCGGCGGGGCGCGTGATCGAAGCCACGCGCTGCCGGGTGGGCTTCCGCACCGTGGAGGTGCGGAACGGCAAGCTGCTCCTCAACGGCGTTCCCCTGGTCATCAAGGGCGTGAACCGCCACGAATGGGATCCCGTCGAGGGACGGGTGGTGACGATGGCGCGCATGCTCCAGGACATCCGCCTGATGAAGCAGTTCAACATCAACGCGGTGCGCACGAGCCACTACCCCAACCGGGAGGAGTGGTACGATCTGTGTGACCAGTACGGGCTCTACGTCATCGACGAGGCGAACATCGAGTCCCACGGCATCAGCTTCGACGCCGACAAGACCCTGGCCAACAAGCCGGAGTGGCTCCCGGCCCACCTCCACCGCACCCGGCGGCTGGTGGAGCGCGACAAGAACCACCCCTCGGTGATCGTCTGGTCGCTGGGCAACGAGGCGGGCGACGGCACCAACTTCGAGGCCACCTACCGCTGGATCAAGGAACGCGACCCGGGCCGGCCGGTGCAGTACGAGCCGGCGCGCCGCCGCGCCCACACCGACATCGTCTGCCCCATGTACGCCCGGATCGAACGGTTGGAGGAGTACGCCGCCGTGGAGCGCGACCGGCCCCTGATCCTGTGCGAGTACGCTCACGCCATGGGGAACTCCGTCGGCAACCTCGGGGACTACTGGCGCACCATCGAGGCGCATCCGCAGCTTCAGGGCGGACTCATCTGGGATTGGGTGGACCAGGGCTTCGCCCGGGCGAACGAGCAGGGCCGGCCGTATTTTGCCTACGGCGGCGACTTCGGCCCGGCGAGCCGGCCCAGCGACCGCAATTTCCTGTGCAACGGCCTGGTCGCGCCCGACCGCGGTCTCCACCCCCACATCTGGGAGGTGAAGAAGGTGTACCAGTACGTCACCGTGGAGCCGGTGGACTTGGCCGCCGGCCGGGTGCGGGTGCGGAACAAATACGCCTTCCTGAACCTGGACCGCTTCCGCCTCGAGTGGCGGGTCGAAGCCGAGGGCCGGCGGATCGCGGCGGGCGAACTGCCGTCGCTGGCTCTCAATCCGCGCGATTGGACTGAGGTGACCCTGCCGCTGCCGGCCATCCGGCCGGAGCCGGGCGTGGAGTATTTTCTCACGGTGAGCACACGCACCGCCGCCGCCACCGACGCCGTGCCGGCGGGGCACGAGGTGGCGTGGGACCAGTTTCAGCTGCCCCTCTTCGCGCCGCCCGCCGC
>JAGOHA010000166.1 GCA_017996395.1 Acidobacteriota bacterium
CCATGACCTGGCGGTCGTCGGCCCGGTAAAGCTCCGCCTGGTCCCGCCAGCCCAGGTCGAAGTCGCTCCGGCCGATGATCGCCTCGGGGGTAGCCAGGCCGGCGTCGATGGCGCACAGCCGGTTGCAGCCCAGGTAGATCGAGTCGAGGTCCTTCCAGAACACCCGCACCGGGATGGTGTCCAACACCAGCTGCAGCATCCGCCGGGACACTTCGGCTTCCGGCAACTCGGCGGCCCGCCGACGGGCCGGCCGGGACGGGCGCTTCGACGGGCCGGATCCGGACGACGCGTTGTATTTGACCACGGTCCTGTCCTCCGCCGAGGAGCGAGCGGCACCGCCGGCTGCGGCCGCCGTTTACGGTCCGGAGCGCCGCAGCCGTCAATCACAGGTTGAATGCCCGGACAACTGCATCTATTATAAGAAACCGCAGGACCCCGGGTCAAAAGAATCGGCGGCGCGCCCCGCGCAAAAATATTGCCGTTGCGTCGCACTGGGTGTATAGTCAAAAAAAACCGAAGGCCCTGTACTCGAGGTGCCGATGTCCCAGCATCACACCAAGGCGCGCCGGTATCCCCGCTTCGAGGTCCATGACGTCGAAGGCGTGGTCCTGTACAATCTGCAGGCGGAAGTGATCAACATGAGCATCGGCGGGATGGCGCTGGAAACCAACCGGCCGCTCGACGTCGGCCGCACCTACAACTTCACCATCCGCCGAAGCGCCACCGAAGGCGAGGTCCGCATGCCCGGCGTGGTGGTCTGGTGCATGCTGCAGCGGACCCGGCGGATTTCCGACACCGAGGTCGCACCCGTCTATCAGGCCGGTGTCAATTTTAACGACGTGTTGTCGGACAAGGCCTCCGCCCTGCTCCAGATCATCGAGGAAAGTGTCACCCTGGACGTGAACCGCCGGATTTTCGGGCGGTTCAAACCTAATGGCAGCGCCACCGTGATCGTCAAGAGCCAGATCGACTTCGAGGTGCAGAAAATCAGCCTGTCCGGCATGCTCATCGAGACACCCATGCGGGCCGAACAGGAGGATTTCCTGCCCATGGAAATCCAGTTGCCGCAAGGCCGCATCGCCTTCCGCGGCCGGGTGGCCTACATCAAGGCGAACATCGGGACCGGCGATTCGCCGACACGCTATCACCTCGGCATCGAGTTCCATGACCTGACGCCGGCCGACCGGGATCGCCTGGAAAAATTCATCACCGAGATGGTGCAGAGTCTGAGCAAGGATCAGCCGCCGCCGGCGAAATCATGATGGTGTTGCCCACCAGCCGGCAATCCCCGCCCGCCGTTCGACCGATTGTCCGTGCGAGGCCCGGCGGCGCCCGCCCGCACCCGGACGCAGCCGGGACCGCTCATCCGGCGGTCGGGGGGTGATGCGTGTCGCGCGGATCCCTGGACGTGGTGGGCTGTGGCATCCGGGCCGTCACCCAGTTGACCCTCGAGGCGCGGCGCTGCATCGAGGCGGCGGATCTGGTGTGCTACGCCGTCAGCGACCGGGTCTCCGCCCGCTGGCTGGAACGGCGCCACCCCGGCGCGGTGTCGCTGTCGGTGCATTACCGGGAGGGGAGCGACCGTCTGGAGACCTACCGCCGGATGATCGATGCCCTGGTGGAACCGGTGCGCGCCGGCCGGCGCGTCTGTGCGGTGTTCTACGGCCACCCCGGCGTGTTCGTCCACCCCTCCCACGAAGCGATCCGGCGGCTCCGCGCCGAGGGGCTGCCTGCCCGGATGCTGCCGGGCATCTCCGCCGCCGACTGCCTGTTCGCCGACCTGGGTGCGGACCCCGGCGGTGGTTTCCAGATGTTTTCCGCGACGGATTTCGTGCGGTGTCCCCGCCGCCTCGATCCGTCGGCCCACGTGATCCTCTGGCAGATCGACAGCATCGGCGACAACAGCTATCGAAGCACCGGGAACGACGCCCGCAATCTGCCGCTGCTGCTAACCGCCCTGGCCGGCCATTATCCGCCCGGCCAGCCGGCGTGCCTGTACGAGGCCGTGGTGCTGTCCGTGGGTCGGCCTGTCATGCGCTGGCTCGCGCTCCGGGAATTGTGGGGAGGGGCCGCCGTGCTCAACGGCATGAGCACACTGTACATTCCGCCCATCCGGGCCCCGCAGCCCGATCCGGTTATGAGGCGACGCCTGGGTTTGCCTGTTCTCTGAGTCAGGCCCGACCCCGGCGGTTACCGGGGGTGCTTCAGGTTCTTCACGGCCGACGAAACATCCGGGGCAAATGAGCCCTCGTTCGGGGACGATTCCACAGCGGGCCCGGCTTCATCCGGCGATCGCTTGATCGCCTGCGCCGCGCCATCCGGAGCCAGTTTCAGCGCGCTCAATCCTTCGTCCGGCGCCGCCTTCGCCGCGCTCAACCCGTCCTCCGGCGCCAGTTTGAGGGCCTGCAATCCGTCCGGCGACAGCTTCGCCGCGCCCACTCCCAAGTCCGGCGCCGCCTTCGCCGCGCTCAACCCGTCCTCCGGCGCCAGTTTGAGGGCCTGCAATCCGTCCGGCGACAGCTTCGCCGCGCCCACTCCTAAGTCCGGCGCTGCCTTCGCCGCGCTCAACCCGTCCTCCGGCGCCAGCTTCAGCGCCTGCAGCCCGTCCGGCGACAGCAGCACGGCGTTCAACCCCGCGTCCGGCGCCGCCTTCGCCGCGCTCAGCCCGTCCTCCGGCGCCAGCTTCAGCGCCTGCAGCCCGTCCGGCGACAGCTTCGCGGCACCCAGACCCGCGTCCGGCGACAGTTTCATTGCCTGCAGTCCGTCCGGCGACAGCAGCACGGCGTTCAACCCCGCGTCCGGCGCCGCCTTCGCCGCGCTCAACCCGTCCTCCGGCGCCAGTTTGAGGGCCTGCAATCCATCCGGCGACAGCTTCGCCGCGCTGACGCCTTCTTCGCCAGCCGTCGGGGTGCGAGCGGCCGCCGCCTGCTGCCAGCCGAGATCGAAGGCGGCCGGGAACTTCTCCAACCGGTCGGGTTGGGCGGCCTCGTCACGCGCCGGCGGCTGCCGGCGCACCGTCTTGGCATCCGGGGTTCCTTCGGGCTCATCGGGAGAAACAGGCGGTATGCCGGCATCACCGATCTTCATCTGCCCCTCCATGTCCAGTCGGTATTGGATGTATTGTACCACACCGCGACACAGCGGACCGGTTGCAATGCGCCGCCTTCGGGGCTAGCATAGGAGAGACTTCCTGCCTCACAACCTCGAACCGGAGGGCAGACGGATGAACCAGCGGCTGGCTGATTTTCTCATCGACCTGGCGGAAAACGCCGATGTGCGGGCAGCCTTCGAGAGAGACCCGGCCGGCACGATGGCGCAGGCCGGCTTGAGCGCCGCCGAGCAGGCCGCCGTCCGCAGCCGGGACCAGCGGCAGATCCGGCTCCTGCTCAGCCGGGCGCCGGCCGGGCGCCTGACGGTGGCGGGCGCCGGCATCCGGCCTTCGCATCTCACCCCGGAGATCCGGGACGCGATCGCCGGCGCCAACCGCGTTTTCCACCAACTGCCGCCGGAGCTCGCCGGCGGCATCCAGCCGCTGAATCCCCGCATCGAGTCGCTGCTCGACCTCTACACGCCGAACCGGTCGCCGGGCGCGGTCACCGCCGCCATCGTGGACCGCCTGCTGGCGCCGGCGCGGGCCGGCGAGTCGGTGTGCGCCGTGTTTCACGGGCACCCCGGGGTGCTCTGCTACCCCGCCGGCGCCGCCATCCGGCAAGCCCGGCAGGAGGGGCTGGAGGCGGCGATGCTCCCCGGCGTCTCGGCCGAGGACTGTCTCTACGCGGACCTGGGCATCGACCCCGCCACCCACGGCTCCCAGAGCTACGAGGCCACCGACTTCCTCGTCCACCGCCGGCAATTCGACGTCCGCAGTTTGCTGCTGCTCTGGCAGGTGGGCGGCCTCGGCATCCCCGGCCGCCCCCTGCATCATCCCGACAACGGACTGGCCGTGCTGGCCGAGACGCTCTGCGGCCACTACCCGCCGGACCACCGCGTGGCCGCCTACGAGGCGGCGGCGGACGACACATCGCCGCCGACCGTCCGGTGGCTGACGCTGGCCGAGCTGCCGGACCAGGCGTTGTCGCCGTTCACCACCCTGTACGTGCCGCCATTGGAAAAGCCCGTCGCCGATCCGGACGTCATCGCCCGGCTCCAGTCGGACGCCGACGCCCCGCGTGACCCCCGATGAACGGCGGTTCGCTGGACGTCGTGGGCACCGGGATCCGGGCCGTCTCCCAGGTGACGGCGGAGGCCCGGCGCCGCATCGAGGCGGCCGACCTCGTCCTCTACGCCACGGACCCGGTGACCGCCCGCTGGATCGAGCGGCTCAACCCCCGCGCCGAGTCGCTGGACCGGCTCTACGCGCCCGGCGAGCCCCGCCGGGTGACCTACGAACGGACCGTGGCCCGGATCCTGGAAGCGGTCCGGCAGGGGCGGCGCGTGTGCGCGGCGTACTACGGGCACCCCGGCGTCTTCGTGTACGCCACCCACGCGTCGCTGCAGCTGGCGCGCGCCGAGGGCTACCCGGCGCGGATGCTGCCGGCGGTCTCGGCGTCCGACTGCCTGTTCGCCGACCTGGGCGTCGATCCGGGACACCGGGGCTGCCAGAGCCACGAGGCCACCGACTTCCTCTCCCATCACACGGTGTTTGATCCGGCGGTGCCGCTGATCCTGTGGCAGGTGGGCATCATCGGGGACTGGGGCTACGGCGGGCGCCCCAACCGCACGGGCCGGCGGATGCTGCTGGAGAAGCTGCTCCCCGTCTACGGACCCGAGCATGAAATCATTCTGTACCAGGCCGCCCAGTATGCCGCCTGTCCCTTTCTCTCGGCCCGCTTCCCCCTGCACCGGCTCGAGGCCGTGCCCGGCGACCCGTACTGCACGCTGTGCGTGCCGCCGACGGGCGCCGGCCGGCCGGACCGCGGAGTCGCGGCGCGGCTGGGACTGGCGCTGCCAGGGGAGTGATCGGCCCCCCGCGCGCACCAGGCGCGGATTCGGGCCCGCCGGGATCTGACGATTTGCGGACGCAGGCGGCCGGCCGGGTTGCGGGGATGGTGAGACCGGCCGTCATCGCGCGGACGGAATCCGCGGCCGTCAGGCCGCGAGTTACCGGCATTAGCCGCGGGTCATCGAATCCAGAAAGTCCTTGTTGGACTCGGTCTTGCGCAGTTTGTCCGCCAGCAGCTCCATGGCTTCCACCGTGGAGAGCGGGCTCAGCACCTTGCGCAGCACCCAGATCTTGTTCAGCTCCTCCTTCGACTGGAGCAGCTCCTCCTTGCGGGTGCCGGACTTGTTGATGTCCATGGCCGGGAAGATGCGGCGCTCGACCAGCTTGCGGTC
>JAGOHA010000167.1 GCA_017996395.1 Acidobacteriota bacterium
TCGATGGTCCGGGTGCGCAGATGGTGATAGACGGGGAACTCGCGCAGGGGGGCGTCCTTGTCGGCGGGCGCATGCTTCGGGGAGGTCCGGCCGGCGCCTTTGCGGAGGTCGTCCCGGTCGTCCCGCTCGCGCTCCTTTTTGTCCATGACCTTGTCGAAGGCGGACGGCGCATCCTTGCGCTCCACAGCCGGTGCGGCGCCCGTGTCGGCTGACGGATCGATGGGCGGGCCGCCCGAGGCGGAAGAGATCTTGTCGGTAGTCATTGGTTGTCACCCCTCCGTTTCATGAACTGAATCATCCCGATCTCTTCCATCAGCTTCTGTTCCTTTTTCTGCTCCTCGAGCTTGAGTTGCTGCAGCCACCCCTCCTTGTGCTTGTTCATGGCTTCGAATTCCTTGGCGCAGCGGATGAGTTCGGCCTTGGTTTTTTCCACCGCCTCCGCGGCGCGCTCCACCGCCTTGGTCTGTTTGTAGATCCGGACGTCCAGCTCCTTGCGTTGTTCGTGGAGCCCCTGGATGTACATCTTGTACTGCTGGGACTCCTGGACGGTCAGCTCGCCCTCCATCGCCTTCTGGTCCCGCTTCTGGCGGGCGTCGTCGATCTGGGCGAGCAGCCGTGTCTTCTGCTCCTCCAGCTCCCGCAGCTTCCGCTGTTCCTCGGCCAGCGCCTGGTGCGCGCGGGCCAGCGCCTTTTCGGCGTCGGACTTGGCCTTCTCCTTCTGGTCCAGCACGGGCTGGAGGCGGTACTTCGGCTTCTGGGCCATGGTCAGAAGAGTTCCTTCAGTTTTTTGACCGTCTCCTCGAAGCCCATCTTCTCTTCGGTGCTCTGCTTGAGAAAGGTGTTGACCGAGTCGATCTTGTCCATGGCGAAGTCCACCCGCGCGTCGCTCCCTTTCTGGTACGCGCCGATCATGATCAGGTCCTTTTCCTTCTCGTACGTGGCCAGGACCTCGCGCAACTTGGTGGCCGCCTGCCGGTGTTCGGGCGGGACCACCGAGGTCATCACGCGGCTGACGCTGAGCGAGACGTTGATCGCCGGGTAGTGACCGCGGGAGGCCAGGTCGCGGGACAGGATGATGTGTCCGTCCAGGATGGAGCGGACTTCGTCGGCGACCGGCTCGTTCATGTCGTCGCCCTCGACGAGGACGGTGTAGAACGCGGTGATGGATCCCTTGTCGGAGGTGCCGGCCCGCTCCAGGAGCTTCGGCAGCTCGGAGAACACCGACGGCGTGTAACCGGCGCGCGCGGGCGGCTCGCCGCAGGCCAGGCCCACCTCGCGCTGGGCGCGGGCGAAGCGGGTGACCGAGTCCATCATCAGCATGACCTTCCGGCCCTTGTCGCGGAAATACTCGGCGATGGCCGTGCCGACGTAGGCGCCCTTGAGGCGGACCAGGGAGGGCTCGTTGGAGGTGGCGACCACCACAACCGACTTGGCCAGGCCTTCGGGTCCCAGGTCCTTCTCCAGGAAGTCGCGCACCTCGCGGCCGCGCTCGCCGATGAGGGTGATCACGTTGACTTCGGCCAAAGCGTTGCGGGCGATCATGCCCAGCAGCGTGCTCTTGCCCACGCCGGCCGCGGCGAACAGCCCGATGCGCTGCCCCTCGCCGCAGGTGAGCAGGCCGTCGATGGCCCGGATGCCCACGGTGATGGGGCTGAGGATCCGCCGCCGTTTCAGGGGATCGGGCGGGTCGTTGAACACCGGGTATTCGTCGACGTAGTCGAGGGGCCCCTTCTCGTCGAAGTCCATCGGCTCGCCCAGGCCGTCGAGCACGCGGCCCAGCATGCCGTCGCCCACCTTGACGGTGAGGGGGTGGCCCGTGGGGACGACCTCGCAGTTCATGCCGATGAAGCGCATGTCGCCCAGCGGCATGAGCAGCACCTCGTTGTCGAGGAAGCCCACCACCTCGGCCTTGACCGGTTCGGCCGTGTGGGGCGTCTTGATGAGGCACAGCTCGCCCACCCAGACGTTGGGGACCACCGCCTTGACGATCAGGCCCACCACCTCGGTGACCCGGCCGCGCACCTCGACGAGCGGGGATTCGTCCAGATCCCGGAAGTACTTCGAAAAATCGATCGGGGCGGTGAGGTCGCTCATGGGCCATCCATGCCGCTAACGGCCGCCGGCACCCATCTCCCGACGGAGTTGCAGGTACCGGCTCTTCTCGCTCTGCAGCTTCAGCACCAGCACCACCATGACGATCACCAGCACGAGGCAGAGGCCGGCCAGCACGATGATGAAGATGGTGGGATCCTGGCCGGCGATCACGGTGCTCGTCTTGGCCATCCGGGTCAGCTTCCCCTGGTCGATGAGGATGGGCTTCAGGACCACGGCCACGCGGTTCGGGTCCAGGCCGTCCACGGAGTGGGCGACGATCTGCTTGATCTCCTCGGGGGTCAGGGGGAGCTGTTCGCCGCGGTACTTGATGAAGACGCTGGCGGACGCCGGGGTGCCGCCGCCTTCGGCCAGCGGGTCCTTTTCCGGCATCACGATGTGCACCCGGGCGGCGGCGATGCCGTCCACGGTCTCCAGCGTCCGGGCGATCTCGCCCTGGATGGCCAGCAGCATCATCGCCTTTTCCTCGGTGGCCGTGGGGATCAGCCCGCCCTGCGTGAAGATCTCGCCCAGGCCCTTCGGCTTCTCGCGGGGCAGCTCGAATTTTTTCAGGATCTGGTTGGCGCTGGCCATCTCGGAGGCGGGCACCGTCACCGAGAAGGTGGCTTCCTCGCCCTCGCCGATCCGCACCTTTTCGGCTGAGATGCCGAACTGCTGGAGGGTGACCACGGCTTCCTGGGCCTCCCCTTCGGTGAGCCCGGAGGCGATCTCGGTGGCGCCGCAGCCGAGGAGGCCGGCCGCCAATAGGACGAGCAGGGATGCGCGCAGGAGCCGCATCCGGCTTCCGGCAAACGAACGGATTGTGCTCATACCGTCTCCCGAAAATGGATTTTGTCCGTCACACCTGGGTGCGCAGGATGGTCTTCATCCCGTCGACCACCTTGTCCACGACCTTGCTGAGCATTTCGATGTTCTGGCTGATGCCCTGGATCTGCATCTGCATCTTGAGCAGGTCCTGGAGCGAGTGCGGCCGGTCGCCCGAAGAGATCTCCTGGTACATGGAATCGAGCGCCTTGAACCGGGTCTCCGATTCCTTGAAATAGTTCTGGACCGCGCCGCTGAATTCGCTCTTGTCCACCGCCGGCAGGGTGGCCCGGGTATTCTCCAGGCTGGCCTGCGTCTTCTGGATGTGCTCCGAGAGGACTTCCAGCTCCTTCCCCTCGCCGCGGGCCTGCACCTGGCGCAGGAAGTCGTTCTGCACCTGGCGGGCGTCCATGCGGTTCAGGATGTTGTCGTTGTACTGGATGTCGCTGGCCTTCAGGCCGGTGACCTGCTCTTCCTGTTCGAGCTTGTCCATGCGGACCTTCTCGAAATCCGACGTTTTCCCGACCGCCTTGTCCTGGCCGCCGCCCACCGCCTCGGTGCCTTCCAGGCCGGTCTGGATGATTTTGCCCACATTCTGAATGTCCATCGGCCCTCCTGAAGTCGGATGCGTTCGCACTATTTATCGGATCATTCAGCAAATGGTTGCTAACAAGTGGCTGTATTATAGCACGCCGCAAGGAGATAGCCAACCGCGCCGGGTCCGGTCAACGGGCCGGATCCGGCGGCGGCGCCGCGAGCGACCGCTCATGGCCCAGAACGAGGATGTAGAGCCCCAGGATGATGACCAGGCCGCCGGCGATTTCGCGGGGTGCGGGGACGATGTGGAGGAACAGGGCGGCGTTGATGAGCACGAAGATGGGCTGGGAAGCCCGCACCAGCGACGTCTTGGAGGCCTCGAAGTACTTCAGCGAGTAAAAGTAGAACAGGATGTTGAGGAAGGGGCCGAACAGGGCGCCGGCGGCGGTGTACGCCAGCAGGCTCGGGCTCACCGGCTCCAGCCCCGGGCCGGCCAGGGCGTAGATGTTGAACACGGCCATGAGCGCCACGGCCCGGTACAGGGCGATGGTCAGGGGCGGGAGATCGCCCAGGTTCTTCTTGACCAGCACGACGGTGCACGAGAAGCAGCCGGCCGAGAGCAGCGTCAGCGCCATGCCCAGCAGCGCCGGTTCCGCCGACCGGTAGGAGATGAGGAGGATGCCCGCCAGCGCCACCGCCGTGCCCAGCGACTCCAGGCGGTTGAAGCGCTCCTTGAGGAAGACGGCGCTCAGCAGGATGATGAAGACGGTCTGGGAGTTGTTGAAGAACGAGGCCAGCGTCGGATCCATGAGCTTGACGGCCGTGAACAGGGCGAAGACGCTGACGCTTTCCAGCCCGGCGATGAGCAGCAGCTTGCCGGCGGCCCGGGGCGGGATCCGGAACAGCGTCCGCTGGCGGGACAGCGCCAGCCAGGCGGTGAAGTAGACGGCGGCGAACAGGTAGTAGTAGCTGCAGTAGGTGGCCGGGCCCACGTAAGCCAAAACGTGCTTGCTGAAGATGAACAGGTAGGCGCCGCTGATCGCGGAGAGCAGGGCCAGGATGGTGCCTCGGTGGAAGTCCTTCATCGTTCGGTGCTGCCGGTGGTCCCGCCCGGCACTATACCTCAAGGCGGGGCCGAAAGCAAAGGCGGCCGCCGCGACGCCGGCGGTTCTGCGGTATTGGAATGAGCGGCGGGGCGGAAGGTTCAAACTGGGCCTTGACTTTTTCGGGTGAAAAACCTATGGTGGGGCTTCGATTTTGCGGGCGGGATGGGCCGATGGCCAGGAAGAATCCGAAAAAAGAGACAGGCGGAGACAAACCGGCGAAGGCGAAGGCCAAGGAGCGCCCCAAGGCGACGCTGGCCGAAACCGTCCGCGAATACGTGGTGGCCATCCTGGTGTGCCTGGTCATCGCCCTGTTCGTGGTCACGTTCATCGTCCACCCCATGGCCGTCCCGACGCCGTCCATGGACACGCCCACCGAGCGGCGGATCCCCGGCACCGAGCAGACCCTGGGCGACTACAACCTGCTGGTGGGCGACCGGCTCATCGTGGACAAGTTCACCATTCTGGCCAACCACTTCCCCCTCTGCCGCTGGCTGGGGCTGAACCACCCGATCCGCCGGGGCGAGGTGGTGGTGTTCAAGGCGCCCGACCGGAAAAACGGCCATTACCTCACCCCGTACGTCAAGCGGGTGATCGGCCTGCCGGGCGAGACCATCGAGGTCCGCCAGAACCAGGTGTACATCGACGGACAGAAGCTGGTGGAGCCGTACCGCTACCACGCCATCGGCGAGGACGTCCCCACCACCTTTTCGGAGATGGCCCCGCTGCGGATCCCCGACGGCCACTACTTCATGATGGGCGACAACCGCGA
>JAGOHA010000044.1:0-3367 GCA_017996395.1 Acidobacteriota bacterium
GGCGGTTGCTGGCGCGACGGCAGCGCCATCACCCAGAAGAAGCTGGCCCAGTGGTACATCCAGATCACCGATTACGCCGAAGAGCTGCTGGATGAGATCGACCGCCTCGACGGGTGGCCGGAACGCGTCCGGACCATGCAGCGGAACTGGATCGGCCGCTCCTCCGGCGCCATGGTGTGCTTCGCCGTGGACGGTTCCCCGGAGCGCATCGAAATCTTCACCACCCGGATCGACACGATCTTCGGCGCCAACGCGATCATTCTGTCGCCCGAGCACCCGATGGTGGAGGCCTTGATCGAGACTCACCCCGAACGGGGCCGGCTGCGCGAAGCCATCGACACGATCATCCGCCGGATCCGGACCGACCGCTCGTTCGTCGACACCGAAAAGGAAGGCATCTGCCTCGACCGTTACGCGGTGAACCCGTTCAACGGCGAGCGCCTGCCCATCTGGATCGCCAACTTCATCCTGATGGAGTACGGCACCGGCGCCATCATGGCGGTACCCGCCCATGACGGCCGCGACCGTGAATTCTCGCTCAAATACAACCTGCCCATCCGCCCCGTCGTGGCGCCGGTCGACGGCTGTTCCGTCGAGGGCGAGCTGTTCGATGCGTACGGCGTCCTGATCAACTCGGGCGAGTACTCTGGTCTGACGTCCGAAGAAGCGATGGACCGGATGTCCCGGCGGGCGGAAGCCGAGGGCTTTGGCCGCGCCACCGTGACCTTCCGGATGCGCGACTGGGGCATCTCCCGCCAGCGCTATTGGGGAACGCCCATTCCCATCGTCCATTGCGAGGCGTGCGGCCTGGTGCCGGTGCCGGAGCAGGAACTGCCCGTGCTCCTGCCGCCCATGGAACGAATCGACTACCATGGCGGCTCCCCGCTGGAGAACATCCCCGGATTCGTCCACACCCGGTGCCCGAAGTGTGGCGGCCCGGCGCGTCGGGACACCGACACCATGGACACGTTCATCGATTCGTCCTGGTACTACCTCCGGTACACCGATGCGCAGATTGCGTCCGCGGCCATCGATCCGGCCAAGGTCGCCTACTGGTTCCCTGTGGACATCTACATCGGCGGCATCGAGCATGCTGTGGGCCACCTCACCTACACCCGGTTCTGGTGGAAGATGATGCGCGACCTGGGCATGGTGAAAGGCTCCGAGCCGGTGACGCGTCTGCTCACCCAGGGGATGGTGATCAAGGACGGCGCCAAGATGAGCAAATCGCTGGGCAATATCGTGGATCCGGACTATCTCATCGAGCGCTTCGGCGCCGACACCAGCCGCCTGTTCATCCTGTTTGCGTCCCCGCCGGAGAAAGATCTCGACTGGAGCGACCAGGGCATCGAAGGGTGCTTCCGGTTTCTGAACCGCGTTTACCGAATCGTCACCAAGCACACCCACTGGCTCGCCACGCCCGCCGCCGATCCGCTGCCGGCGGAGCCGACGGAACGCCAGCTGCAGCTGTTGCGCAAAACCCACCAGACCATCGCCAAGGTCACCTCCGACATCGAGGAGCGCCTGCAGTTCAACACCGCCATCGCCGCCTGCATGGAGCTGACGAACGAACTGTACGCCGCGGACAACACCGGGCTGGACGCTCCCGGCGACCGGGCGGTCTTCCGGCAGGCGGTCGAGGCGCTGATTCTGATGTTCTCCCCGTTCGTGCCCCACCTGGCCGAGGAGCTGTGGGCTCAGACCGGCCACGGCACCTATGTTCTGGACAGCGCCTGGCCGAAGGTGGATCACCGCTACCTGGTCACCGAGAGCGTGGAAATTCCCATCATGGTGAACGGCAAGCTCCGCGCCCGCGTCCAGATTCCGGTTGACGCGGACGAGGCCTCCGTGAAAGAGCTGGTGTTCGGCGTGCCACGCATCCAGCAGCTGCTGGCTGAAGGCACCTTGAAGAAACACTTGTACGTCAAGAACAAGGTGTTTAACATAATCCTGAAATGATCCGCAAGATCGCCATCATCCTCCTTGGTGTGACTCTGGCTGCCTGCGGCTACAAGGTGTCCGGACGCTACAACGGCCTGCCGGAGCACATCCGCACGATCGCCGTGCCCACCTTCACCAACCAGACCCTGCGCAGCGGGCTGGAGCAGACGTTGACGAGCGCGGTCAAGAAGGAATTCCTCCAGCGCGGCAGCTATCGGATCGTCGCTGATCCCGCGGCCGCCGACGCCGTGCTCGGCGTGAAGATCCTGAACTATTCGATCACTCCCATCGGAGTCAAGGGGCAGAACGTCGGCACCGTGTTTCTCCTGATGATCGAGCTGGACATCCAGTTCATCGATCGCCGCAACGACAAGGTGCTGTACAAGGACGGCCGTTTCGTCATCCGCGAGGAGTACGCGCTTTCAGACCGCGCGGTCGATTTCTACATCGAGGACGCCCCGGCCGTCGAGCGCGCGGCGCGCACCTTCGCGGCCAGCCTGGTGGCCACGCTCCTCGAGTCGTTTTGAGCATCCATGGACGGAGGCTATTACCACTACTGGGATTTTGAGAACCGGCTCAAAAACCAGTCCGTGGGCCGGCTGCTCGCCTTCTTCGGCGACGAGACCTTCCTGCGCCGCCGGGCGCTGGCCATGCTGCGGGCCCACTTCTTCCCTCCGGAGAGCGAGGCGGGACTCAACGATCTGGCCGTCGACCTCACCGAGGGGAGCCTGCAGGATTTTCTCAACCAGGCGCGCACGCTGCCGATGCTGTCACCCGTCAAGCTGCTGATCCTGAAAAATGCCAACCGGTTGCCGGCGGGCGAACTCAACCGGCTGAGCGACTATTTCCAGCACCCGGCGGCCAAAACCGTGGCGGTGTTCGAATTCCCGCCCGATTTCAACCCGAAGCGGCCCCGCGACCACAATGCCGCGGAGAAAAACCTGCTCAAGCTGATCGAAGCCCACACCACCTGTTTTCTCTTCCAGCACCTGCGCCTGGAGGCACTGGTTAGTTTCCTGCAGCGCTATGCCGATTCGGAACGGTACGGACTCGACCGGGCCACTATCCAGTATCTCGCCGAACGGCTCGGCGGCGACATGGAACTCATCGTCAGCGAAATGGAGAAGCTGTACCTCCATGCCGGTGCGGGTGGAGTCATCGAGCGGGCCGACATCGAGCGCCTGAGCATCCGGAATCCCATGGCCACCATCTTCGACATGCTGGACGACCTGGCTTGCCGGCAGGCGAAATCTGCCCATGCGCGGCTCGCCACCCTGCTGGACGGCGGCGAGCATCCGCTGGGCATCCTCATCATGCTCAACCGGTTCTTCCAGCAGGTGGCTGTCTACAAGAGCCTGCGAAACAAGGGTGCGACCGAAAAGGAAATCCTGACGCACATGCGGCTGCAGGCCTTCCAGTTGAAGAA
>JAGOHA010000044.1:3467-25840 GCA_017996395.1 Acidobacteriota bacterium
TGGGCATCCTCATCATGCTCAACCGGTTCTTCCAGCAGGTGGCTGTCTACAAGAGCCTGCGAAACAAGGGTGCGACCGAAAAGGAAATCCTGACGCACATGCGGCTGCAGGCCTTCCAGTTGAAGAACATCGAACGGGCGCATTGCAACTATACGGCCGAAGAGGCGTGGCACTGCCTCAGCCTGATCGGACAGGCGGAAGAGGATTTCAAGAGCATCCGGGTGAGTCCCCGCGACCACATGGAGTTCCTGCTGTTGCGGCTGTGCGCCCGCGAAGGCACTGCGAGCCGGCCGTAACGCGCCGTCGGTTTGCCGCCCCGTCGCTGCAGGCCATGATCTGGCGGTGATTTCGCCGAGATCTGTTTCACCACGCATCGTTCTCTGCTATAATCGGATCACGAACGGATAACACGATGCACCCGAAGATCTACCTCAAACCGGGCAAAGACAAACCCGTATTGGCCCACCATCACTGGGTGTTCTCCGGCGCCATCATGAAGAAGGATCCGGAGGTCGTCTCCGGCGGTGTGGTCGACGTCTACTCCTCCGACCACAAGTATCTCGGGACCGGTTATTTCAACGAGCTGACCTCCATCGCCGTCCGGATGCTCACCTTCGAGCCCACCCAGATCGACGGCAATTTTCTCTGGAACAAGATCTACCGGGCCTGGCAGATGCGTCAGAAGTTGTTCGCGGACGGCAGCACCAACTGTTATCGGATTCTCTTCTCCGAAGGCGACTTCCTGCCCGGCCTGATCATCGACCGCTACGACAACTGCCTCGTCATCCAGATCCAGACACTGGGCATCGACCGTTTTCGGGAGCAGATTCTGGAAATCCTCGAGGTCATGATGAAGCCGGCGGCCATCTATGAGAAAAGCGAGGGTGCCGCCCGGCAAGAGGAAGGACTGGAGAGCGTCTCCAAGCTTCATTTCGGCACGCTGCCGGAACGGGGCGTGGTCGTCGACGAGAACGGCATCCGCTACCTGGTGGACATTCCCGGCGGCCAGAAAACCGGCTTCTTTCTTGATCAGCGGGACAACCGGCTGTTGATCCGCCAGATCAGCCGGGGCCGTTTGATGCTGAACTGCTTCGGCTACACCGGGGGTTTCGCCGTCAATGCCGCTTCGGGCGGCGCCACGCGGACGGTGAGTGTCGAATCGTCAGCGGCCGCGCTGGAGCTGACCCGGGAGAATTTTCGGCTCAACCAACTCGACCCGGACACCCATGGCTTCAGCCAGCAGGACGTGTTCCAGTTCCTGAGGGAGGACGACACCCGCTACGACCTGATTGTCCTGGATCCTCCGGCTTTCGCCAAGCGGCAGTCTTCCCTCTCCGCCGCCTACCGGGGCTACAAGGACATCAACCTGAATGCCATGAAGCGCCTCAAGAGCGGCGGCTACCTGCTGAGCTGCTCCTGCTCGTACTACATCGATCAATCGTCGTTTCAAAAGATTCTCTTCATGGCCGCCGTGGACGCCGGCCGTGAGGTGCAGATCCTCGGTAAACTGCCCCAGCCGCCCGACCACCCCATCAATATCTTCCACCCGGAGAGCGAGTATCTCAAGGCGGTGCTATGCCGGGTTTACTAGTCGACCTGGAGGCTGTCCGCCGGGAAGCCCGCACCTTTTTCCACAACGCCCGCGGTTCCCATGACTGGGAGCACTCCGAGCGGGTGTTCCGCCTGGCTTGGCGTATCGCCATGCGCGAGGGTGCCGATCCCAACATCGTGCTGCCGGCGGCCCTGCTCCACGACATCGGCCGGGATACCGAATTCCATGCCGAGGGCCGGGTCTGCCATGCAGCGGTGGGCGCCGCACTGGCCCGCGACGTCATGGAGAGAATCGGCCTGGAGCTCGTGCTTTCGGAGCGGATCTGCCACTGCATCGCATCCCACCGCTACCGGGGAGAGGTGCGTCCCCAAACCATCGAGGCCGAAGTGCTCTTCGACGCCGACAAATTGGATTCCATCGGCGCCGTGGGCATCGGCCGGGCCTTTCTCTTCGCCGGCGAAGTGGGCGCGCGGTTGCACGATCCCGCGGTGGATCCCGAGAAAAGTCAGCCTTACACCCCGGACGACACCGCCTACCGGGAGTATCTGGTCAAGCTGCGCCACATCAAGGACCGGATGCTCACCGAAACCGGACGGGAGATCGCCGAAGACCGCCACCGCTACATGACGGAATTTTTCGACCGGCTCAACAAGGAAGTCCAGGGGATTCTCTAGCACACCGCCTTGACTTTCCCCGCACCGGATGCTAAAAGGCCGATTGGCAGGACCGCTCGGATGCATGAAGTATCGCTCGCCCAGGACATTCTGGCCATCTCGATGGAATCCCTGAAAAACCGGCCGTTCGAAAAGGTCCTCGCCGTGAGCCTGAAGATTGGACCGGTGTCGGGGGTGGATCCCGAAGCCCTCCGCTTCGCCCTGGCGGTGGTGACCGAGAACACGCCGTTGGCCGGCGCCGAGTTCCGCATCGAGACGCCGCCCCTGCGGCTGGAGTGCCGGGATTGCCGGCAGCAATTTGTGGGCGACGATTTCGCGTTTTCCTGCCCCGCCTGCGGCGCGAACCGCATCCAACTGCTCTCGGGTGATGAGATGGAAGTGGTCAATCTGGAAGTCTTGGAGCGATCGTGAAGGAAATTGTCCCCATCCAGCAGAAGGTCGTGGCCCGGAATGACGACCTGGCGGCGCGCCTGGCCGAGCAGTTCGCCGACCGCCGGATCTACGTGTTCAACCTGCTCTCGTCGCCGGGCAGCGGAAAAACCAGCCTGCTGGAGCGCCTGCTGCCCCGTCTGTCGGCGCAGCTGCGCTGCGGGGTGATCGAGGGGGATGTCCAGACCGAGAACGACGCCCGCCGCATCGCCCGTGTGGGTGCGCCCGTTCGGCAGATCATCACCTGCGGCACATGCCACCTGGACGCCCAAATGATCCTCGACCATGTCGACGGCCTGCCGCTGGACGAACTGGACGTCATCTTCATCGAGAACGTGGGCAACCTGGTGTGCCCGTCGTCCTACTGGCTGGGTGAGGATTCCCGCCTGGTCATCCTGAGCACCACCGAAGGGGACGATAAGCCGGCCAAGTACCCAGCCGTCTTTCGCAAGGCCGATCTGCTGGTCATCAACAAGATCGATCTGCTTCCCCACACGGACTTCGATCTGGACCAGGCTGTCCGCTACGCGCGCGGCCTGAATCCCGACCTGGTCGTGTTCCCGGTCTCGTGCCGGACCGGCGAAGGGTTGGATAGCCTGGCCGCATGGCTCGTGGACAAGGCTCTGGAGAAAAAGGGTTCGTCGTCGTGAGCCGCCCTTCCGTCCGCCGCATCATCCGCATTCAGGGCATCGTTCAGGGCGTGGGGTTCCGCCCCTTCATCCACCGTCTCGCCATCGAGCTGGGATTGTCCGGTTCCGTGTGCAACGATGCCGGTGGCGTCCTGGTGGACGTCGAAGGAGCGGCCGGCAGCCTGACGACTTTTGTGGATCGCATCCCGGCGGAGGCGCCGCCGCTGGCGCTGGTGGATCACCTAGAATGGACCGACGCGCCGTCCCAGGGGCGCTCCGGATTCGAGATCGTAGCCAGCTCAAAAGAAGCCGCCGCAACCACCCTCGTCAGCCCGGATGTGGCGACTTGCGCCGACTGTCTGCGGGAATTGATGGACCCCAACGATCGGCGCCACCGTTTTCCCTTCATCAACTGCACGAATTGCGGTCCCCGCTACACCATCATCCGCCGGCTGCCGTATGACCGGCCGGCCACCACCATGGACCGCTTCACCATGTGTCCGGCATGTGAGGCTGAGTACCGGGATCCGACCAACCGGCGGTTTCACGCCCAACCCAACGCCTGTTGGAGCTGCGGACCGCGCGTCGAACTCTGGGACAACCAGGGACTGTTCATCCCCTGCCGCGACCCCATCGAGCAGGCCGGCCGGCTGCTCAGCGACGGACGCATCGTCGCCGTAAAAGGGCTCGGCGGTTTCCACCTGGCCGTGGATGCCCGCAACGAGGAGTCGGTGCAGCTGCTCCGGCGGCGCAAGCGGCGCGACGAGAAACCGTTCGCCCTGATGGCCGCCTCGCTGGCGGCGCTGCGCGAGATCGTGGAGCTGACGCCCGACGCGGAAGTGCTGCTCCGCTCCCCTCAGCGGCCCGTTCTGCTGTTGCCCAAGCGTTCCGGCGGGCCGCTGGCGTCTGCGATCGCCCCCGGCAACCGCGACCTCGGTGTGATGCTCCCCTACACGCCGATCCACCACCTGTTGCTTGCCGACAGCGCCGCACCCTGGCTGGTCATGACCAGCGGGAACTTCTCCGAGGAACCGATCATCGTCGACAACCGGCACGCGGCTGAGATTCTGGCGCCGATCGCCGACTATTTCCTGGTGCACAACCGGGACATCCTGGTCCGCAACGACGACTCGGTCTGCCGCAGTTTTCGGAACCGGATCTACTTCATTCGACGCTCCCGCGGCTATGCGCCGGCGCCCGTCAAGCTGTCGACCAGTTATCCCAGCGTGCTGGCGGTGGGCGCCGAGCTCAAGAACACCGTCGCCGTCAACCGCGGCGAACACGTCTTCCTGAGCCAGCACATCGGCGACCTGGAGAATTCGGAGGTCAGCGCCAGTTTCGAGCAGGCCATCCAGCGGATGCAGGAGCTGTTCGAGGTCACCCCCGCCCTGCTCGCTTACGACCTGCATCCCGAGTACCTGTCCACGAAGTATGCCATGAACCGGCGGGGCGAACTGCCGTTGTACGGCATCCAGCATCACCACGCCCACATCGCCGCCTGTCTGGCGGAGAACGGCGAGCGCGGACCGGTCATCGGTCTGGCGCTCGACGGCACCGGTTACGGTCCCGACGGCCGAATCTGGGGCGGCGAGGTGCTGGTGGCCGACCTGCGCGACTACGAGCGTGTCGGTCATTTCCGTGATGTCGCCATGCCCGGCGGCAGCCGGGCCATCCGGGAGCCTTGGCGGATGGCCGTCAGCTACTTGCACCACGCGCTGGGATCCGGTTTCAGCGAACTCCCGCTCCCCTTCCTCTCCGACATCGCGCCGGACAACCTGCGGCTGGTGATCCAGATGATCGAGCGGCGGATGAATTCCCCGGAGACATCGAGCTGTGGGCGTCTCTTCGACGGCTTCGCCGCGTTGTCCGGATCCCGACAGCGGGTCACCTTCGAAGGCCAGGCGGCCATGGAGTTCGAAATGCTCCTCGATGAATCGGATGACGGGCCGCCGTACCCGTTCCCGTGCGCCGACGGCGTGATCGAGATCGCGCCGGCGGTGCGCGCCGCCGTGGATGACGTCCGCGCCGGGGTCTCCGCCGGCAGGATCAGCGCGCGTTTCCACCGCGGCCTCGTCCGGCTCTTCGCCGACCTGTGCCGCCGGCTGTCCGCCGAGCGGGGAATCGCCACGGTTGCCCTGTCCGGGGGCGTTTTCCAGAATCTGTGGCTCCTCCGCCAGCTCAGCGCCGATTTGATGGACGCCGGTCTCCGTGTCCTCCTGCACCGCCTCGTGCCTTGCAACGACGGCGGCATCGCCCTGGGACAGCTGGCGGTTGCCGCGGAGCGCCACGTGACCGGTTGGGAGGAACCATGTGTGTAGCAGTCCCGATGCAAATCGTCTCGATCCCGGCGGCCGACCGTTGCATCGCCGAGATCGGCGGGGTCAGCCGGGAAATCAGCCTGATGATGCTGCCCGACGCCGCAGTGGGCGACTACGTGATCGTTCATGCCGGCTTCGCCATCGAACGGCTGGACGAGGAGGAGGCCATGCGCACCCTCGAGTTGTTCCGGCAACTGGGTGACATACTCGCGGACGAGCCGGCCGGTCATGAATGACCGATCACGCACCGACATCGTGCTGATGGCGCACGGCAGCGGCGGCCAGATGTCGCATCGACTGGTGGCGGAGTATTTCCTGCCGGCCTTCGCCAATCCCGCCCTGGATCTGCTGGAGGACAGTGCGCCGGTCGACGCCGACGGCGCCCGTCTGGCGCTGACCACCGATTCGTACGTGGTGGATCCGCTGTTCTTTCCCGGCGGGGATATCGGCCGGCTCGCGGTGTGCGGTACCGTCAACGACCTCGCGGTGAGCGGCGCGCGCCCCCTGGCCCTGACCGCCGGCTTCATCCTCGAGGAGGGCATGCCGCTCGCCGATCTGCGCCGCATCCTGGAATCCATGCGGTCGGCGGCGCTCGAGGCCGGCGTGTCTGTCGTGGCAGGGGACACCAAAGTGGTGCCGCGGGGCAAGGGCGACAAGGTGTTCATCAACACCGCCGGTGTCGGCCTCCTGCCTCCGGGGCGTGAGGTCGGCGCCCGGTGCGCACGCCCCGGCGACGCCGTGCTGATCAGTGGTCCCGTGGGCGACCACGGCATCGCCGTCATGCTGGCTCGCGAAGGCTTCCAGGTGTCGGAGGAAGTCCGCTCGGACTGCGCGCCGTTGTTCGCCCTGATCGATCCGTTGTTCCAGGCCAATCTGCCCGTGCACGCGATGCGCGACCCCACCCGCGGCGGTCTGGCCACGGTCCTGAACGAAATCGCATCGGCTGCAGTCGTTCGCATCGAGATCGACGAGGAACTGGTGCCCGTTCGACCGTCGGTGCTCGGGGCCGCGGAGATCTTCGGCTTCGATCCGCTCTACCTCGCCAACGAGGGCAAGGTGGTGCTCTGCCTGCCCGAGGGATATGCCGGGCCGGCGCTCGAGCTGCTCCGGAGCCACCCGTTGGGAGCCGACGCCGCCGTGATCGGCCGCGTGCTGGACTGCCCGGGCCGGCCGACCGTAACTCTCCGAACAGCGATCGGCGGCGCGCGGGTGCTCGACATGCATGTCGGCGAGCAACTGCCCCGAATCTGCTGAATTGCGAAACGCGACAGATTTGGTAGAATAAAGAAAAACCCGGCCCGCTGAGGTTCATGGTGCGCAAACTGGAAGACAAGTTCTATCCCGTCGAGCCGTTCAACGATTTCCGGGAGATGCTTCTCAACAGCCGCCAGAAGTGGGGGGCGCACCCCGCCTTCATGGAGAAGGTGGACAACGAATGGCGCTCCACGACGTTCAACAAGCTCTTCTATTCCGTGATGTCGCTGGGATGCGGCCTGCGCACCTTGGGTTTGCGCCGGCAGATGAACGTCGCCTTCTCCTCGGAGAACCGCATCCGCTGGGCCATCTCCTATCTGGCGGTGGCCTGCGGCAACGCCGTCTGCGTCCCCATCGACAAGGAGCTGAAGAGCCAGGAGTTTTTCCACATCCTATACACAACCCAGACGGAAATCTTCATCGGCTCCCAGAAGTACGTGGACATGGTGCTGGAGATGGCCAACACCCTGCCCCGCCTCCGCCACATCATCAACATGGACGACCGGGCCGAAAACACCATGGTCCTCAAGTTCTCGGACGTCCTGCGCGAGGGGAGCCAGCTGCTCGATAAAGACGCCTCCGACTACCCCTTCACCGTCATCGAGCCGGAATTGCCCAGCTGCATCCTGTTCACCTCGGGCACGACGGGCACGTCGAAAGGGGTGATGCTCAGCCAGAACAACATCATCTCGGACCTGCGTTCGATCCTCCGCGTCATTCCGATCCGCCATCCGGATGTTTTCCTCAGCGTCCTGCCCCTCCACCACACCTACGAGTGCACCTGCGGCTTCCTGGGACCGATCTCCCACGGCATGACCGTGGCTTTCGCCGAAAACCTCAAGCGCATCCCGGAAAACCTGCAGGAGGTCCATGCGACCATCCTGCTGGGCGTGCCGCTCCTGTGGGACGCCATCTACCGCAAGATCATGGAACGGATCGCCGAAAAGGGCATGACCAAGTTCCGAATCGGCAAGGGGCTGGCCTCCCTGTCCGAACGACTGTTCCACAAGAACATCCGGCGAAAGGTGTTCAAGCCCCTGCACGAGCGTTTCGGCGGCCGGTTGAGACTGCTCATCAGCGGCGGCGCCGCGATCTCGCCCGACATCACCCGGGGGTTGCGGGAGCTCGGCCTCACCGTCATCCAGGGATACGGTCTGACGGAGACGTCGCCCGTCATCACCCTCAACCGCGTCGACAATTTCAAGGATGACTCCGCCGGCCTGCCCGTGCCGGAGGCCGAATTCAAGATCGATGCCGGCGAGATCTGCGTCCGCGGCCCCATGGTGATGCTCGGTTACTACAACAATCCCGAGGCCACGGCCGAGGTGATCGTCGACGGATGGTTCCATACCGGCGACCTCGGATTCATCGACGAGGACGGCTTCCTGTTCATCCAGGGGCGCAAGAAGGCGGTCATCGTCACCGCCAACGGCAAGAATGTGTACCCCGAAGAAATCGAGTACCAGCTCAACCGCAGCCCGTTCATCCTGGAGTCACTGGTCTGGGAGGGCCCCGACGCCCACAAGTACTGCGAGGAGGTTCACGCCATCATCGTGCCGGACATCGCTTTCTTTGACCAGTACCTGGCGAAGCAGGACAAGAAGATCAGCGAACACGAGGTCGAGGAGATCCTCAAGCAGGAAGTCCGGAAACAGTGCGGCCGCCTGGCCAATTACAAGCGGGTTCAGCGCTTCACCGTCCAGTGGGAGGAGTTTGAAAAGACGACCACCCGCAAGATCAAGCGCTACCTGTACACCAGCAAGATCCGGCCGGTCAGCGGCAAGCACGAATAACCGGCGCCGCAGCCACCATCTCAGGACAACAAAAAACGCGGGACGGATAATCCGTCCCGCGTTGCTGTGTGAGAACCGCTCGAAGCGGTGATGGTTCAGTAGTTGTCGCAGGTCTCGGCGTTGGCGGCCGAGTCGTAGGTCCAGTTGGTTAGGGTCACGCTGCTCACGCAGAAACCGAAAGCGCCGATCCCGGTTTTCGTCGCACTCGAGATGACGGCGACTCCGGAGGAGTTCGTCACGGCGCTGGTGCTGGTGGTGAACCAGCCGGAGAAGGCACCGGCGACAGTGGCGCCGGCAACCGGGCCGCCGTTGGCGTCGACGATGGTCACCGTGGCCACACCCGTGTACTTGGAGCCCTTCTTCTTGATCGTCAGGACGATGGACTGCACATGCATCTTGGAACCGCCGCCCGATGACGCGTTCAGCCACTGGGACACGTTGCTGAAGTAGGCGGCAAAGGCGCCGTCCACGGTGGCGTTGCTGATCTCGTCGCAGACGTCGTTCAGGTTGGTGCCGCATGCACCGGAGAGCTGCCCCACCACCTGGCCGCTGGCGTTGAGCACCGGCGAGCCGCTGCTGCCGCCCTCGGTGGCGCCGATCACGTCGCGGCTGTAGATCCAGTTCCCGCGGGGCCAGCTGCGGCAAGTGCCGGCGCTGGTGTTCACCGTGTGGGTGGAAAACGCCTGAGGCGCGCCTTGCGGATGGGAGATCCGATACAGGGCCGCACCGTTGGTATTCGCGACCGGCGTGCTGTTCCAGCCGAGGAACACGCTGCCGGCCGGAGGATTCTGGCTCAGCTGCATCAGGGTGTAGTCGCCGGTCTTGTTCGTGCTCAGGATGGCCGCACCCAGGGTGCGGGGCACTTCACCCACCGGGTCGTAGCAAGCGCCACGGCAGGTGGACGTCCGAAACTGCCAGTAACATTCCAAGCTGGCGGCTTCGCTGGAGCGGCTGATGCAGTGGTTGGCGGTGAGGAAATAGGGAATCTGGGTGGAGGAGTCGGTGTCAGCCAGCAAACCGCCGGAACACATGTACATGTATGCCCCGGATACGAACAGCATGTGAGCCACGGCATCGCGGGCTTCCTCGATATGCGCGTAGTCGCTCGTGCCGTAGCACGTCGCATCCTGCACGCAGGCAGCGTTGAACGAGCAGAAGCTCTTGTCCGGCAGCGTGTCCAGCCGCTGCAGGAACGGCAGGAGGAATTTCTGGCCCAGATGGGCGACATCGGCGACGGTGAAACTGACGGCCCGGAGATCATCCATCGAGATCCGGCCATACAGGCGGAGTTGCAGGAAGGCGGTGGAGCCGCTCACCGAATTGGTCCAGAAATCGCCGGTGTCGGCGGGACCGCGGCCGGTGTACGGACCGAAGGCCTCGCCGTCCATATTATAGATGTATAACTCGGCGCCCTCGGGCAGCGAGAAGTCGGACAGATGGATACGCAGGGCGACCGCGCCATCGGACACGACCTGGGCGGTCCAGACGAATCCGCCGTCCATCATCCAGCGGACGGCGCCGTTGGCACCGATGCCCCCGTTGCGGGAGCTGGCCCGGGGGGAAAAGCGGGAGAAGTCCGCCTGGACGCCGGTCGGTTTCACGATACCCACCCGCTCTTTGCGGGTCGAGGTGCCGTCATCGCCGGCACAGGTCTCACAGATGTAATTGTCAACGGCCTGAAGCTCCTCGTCGGTCACCAGGATCCTGATGATGGCGCCCAGGCGGATGGCGGCCTGCTCAGCCACCAGACGATCGTAACGCTCTGCCTGTTCCAGAAAGTACTTGTCCACATCCAGGTGTCCCGGGGACCGCTCACTGAATGTTTCGACGTGGACCGGCTGCTCGGCCGGCTTCATCACCGGTTCCCGTTGAATGACGGTCCCGGCGAAGACAGCCATCGTGAAGGCCACCAATACCAAACAGAGGCAAACGGAACGGAGCGAATGGTTCATGGGCTAACCTCGACAAAATAGAATGTGACAGAGATCACAACGCATTTGTGCATGGAGTACGGGAATTGTTCTGCCGTACGAAATTTTGTTATTTCATTTATGTGACACAGATTGTTTCTTCATCACGGAGTTGGGCGCGCTGCAAATCTTCGTCTTGAACCGGTCTTAATGTTGTTGCATTTACAGGAACTTGGACGTAGATTGACTCCATTCGCTCCAGCGGAACGAATTGATCCGGCCGGCAGGTTTGGAAAACAATAATGCGCGTCATCATCGGTATCAAGCAGCCTTTCGCGGGAGAGGCGGTCGCACCACCCGACAAATCGGTCACGCACCGCGCGTTGCTGCTGGCCGCCGAAGCCGATGGGACGTCCCTGCTCCGGTTTCCTTCGCGAAGCGCCGATTGCCGGGCAACCGTGGCATGCCTGCGCTCGCTGGGAGTCGGGATTCGGCTGCGTCACGGACACCTGCGGATCGACGGACTCGGCTTGGGGGCGCTCCGGACGCCGGCTGGGATGCTGTACGCCGCCAACTCCGGCACCACCATGCGCCTGCTGGCGGGCATCCTGGCCCGGCAGCCGTTCGATTCGATTCTCGATGGCGATGCCTCACTCCGCCGCCGTCCCATGGAGCGGGTGGCGGAACCGTTGAACGCCCTGGGTGCCTGCGTCAGCGCCACGCGGGGTTTCCCGCCCGTCTACATCGCCGGGCGTCCGCTCCGCGGCGGCCACGTGACGCTTCAAACCCCCAGCGCCCAGGTCAAGTCGGCGGTGCTCCTGGCCGGGCTGGGCGCGGCGGGCCCCACGTGCTGCCGCGTGCCCGTCCTCTCCCGTGACCACACCGAGAGGCTGTTCTTCCGGCTGGGCCTGCCGTTGAAGGTCAACGACCTCGAGCTGCGGGTGCGACCCGTTGATCGAATCCCTCCGTTCGAGCTGCGGATTCCCGGCGATCCTTCCGGGGCGGCGTTCCTGGCGGGCGCCGCCGCCGTGATCCCCGGCGCGACGGTGCAGATCCACCGGGTGGGTCTCAATCCCACCCGCACCCTCTTCTTCCGCTACCTCGAACGGATGGGAGCCGAGATCGCCTGGTCACCGGATGCGCCGGACCCCTGGGAACCCAGTGGCACGCTGACCGTCCGCGGCGCGGAACTCCGGGGTGTCCGGATCGATTCGGCGGACGTTCCCCTGCTGATCGATGAATTGCCGCTGCTGGCGGCGCTGGCCGCCCGGGCCCGCGGGGAAACGACGGTCCGTGGAGCCGCCGAGCTGCGGGTGAAGGAGTCCGACCGGATCGGCGCCATGGCAGCCGGGTTGCGGCGCTTCGGAGCCGGAGTCGAGGAACGTCCGGACGGTTTTTCCATCGAGGGCGTCTTTCCGCTCCGTGGCGCCGACGTCGATGCGGCCGGCGATCACCGCGTGGCCATGGCGCTCGCCGTGGCGGCGCTGGCTGCCGTCGGCACCACCCGCATCCGCGGCGCCGAGTCGGCCGCCGTGTCGTATCCCGGTTTTTTTGATGTCCTGGACCGGCTCACGACCGGATCATCCCCCCACCGAGGTGAGACAACATGAGCAGCTCGTTCGGCCGCATCTTCCGGGTCACCACGTTCGGCGAATCACACGGCCCGGCCATGGGCTGCGTCGTGGACGGATGTCCGTCCCGACTGCCCATCACGGCTGAGGAGATCCAGGTGGAGCTCTCGCGCCGCCGTCCCGGCCTGCCCCACACGTCGCCCCGTCCGGAACCGGACGCGGTGGAGATCCTGTCCGGCGTCCACGAAGGCCTGACCCTGGGCACCCCGATCCTGCTGCTGGTGCGCAACCGGGCGGCCCGAAGCGAGGACTACGCGGAACTCCAGCACATCCTGCGCCCGTCTCACGCGGATTACACCTATCTGGCCCGCTACGGGATCCGCGATCCGCGCGGCAGCGGCCGGGCCTCGGGACGGGAGACGGTGGGCCGGGTCGCCGCCGGCGCCGTGGCCGGCAAGCTGCTGCGCCGGGCGGGTGGAATCGAGGTAGTGGCCAGCGTCCGGTCGGTGGAAACGGTCGAAGCGGAGATCGATCCGGACACCGTCTCCGAAACCGACGTGTATGCGAGCCCCGTCTTCTGCGCCGATCCCCGGGCGTCGGCGGCCATCGCCGAGCGGATCGAGGCGGTGCGCGCCGAAGGGGACTCCGTGGGCGGCCGGATCGTCGTGGCGGTCCGCGGCGTCCCGGCAGGATTGGGCGACCCGGTCTTCGACAAGCTGAACGCCGATCTGGCCAAGGCGATGCTCAGCATCCCCGCCTGCCGTGGTGTCGAGTTCGGAACGGGCTTCGCCGCATCCCGCATGCGCGGCTCGGAGCACAACGACCCGTTCGTCATGCGGGCCGGCCGGGTGCGCACGACGACCAACCATTCGGGCGGCATTCAAGGCGGCATCTCAAATGGCGAGACGATCGTGTTCCAGGTGGCCTTCAAACCCACCAGCAGCATCGCCCGGCCGCAATCGAGCATCACCGCCACCGGTGAGCCGGCTACCGTGACGGTGAAGGGCCGCCACGATCCCTGCATTGCGCTCCGGGTGGTCCCGGTGGTGGCGGCGATGACGCGGCTGGTCCTGGCCGACCATTGGCTGGAGCGGCGCGCCTTCCACGTTGATCTTTAACCGGGGCCTTGATACACTTGACATTCATCTCAGGCGGAGCCGTTGAGGATTGGCCATGAAACGGATGGCGGCAGGACTGGTGATGGTAATGGCGTTGGCGGTGACGGTGGCCGCGGCGGATTCGTTCCGCGTCACCGCGGTGGATCTGCTGGAGACGCTGAACCTGGACGTCAACGGCGCCGGGCCTCTCCTGCTGTGTGCCGATCCGCCGCGCAACCGGATCGTGCTGGCCAATACGCTCACCGCGTCGGTGTCCGTCATCGATGGTACGACCCACGCCGTCCGCAACCTGCCCATCGGCAACCGCGTGCCCCAGTGGCTGAAGAGCGAGGCGCTCGCCGTCAATCCCCGCGACGGGGCCATCTACGTGATCGGCGAGCGGTCGCTGCACGTGCTGCTGCCGGGACGGGCATCCGCCGTCACCCTGAGCACCGGCGAGCAGTATGAGTCGCTGGCCGTCGACGCGACCTCCGGCCGCGCCCTGCTGGCCAGCCGGGCCAGCGAGGAGCTGCTGCTGGCCGATCCGGCCGACGGCAGCGTTCGCCGGATCCGCTGGGCTTCGGGCATCGAGCCGTTCGGCAACCTGAACATGACGCCGCCGCCGCCCGTCCGCAAGGTGGTGGCCGATCCGCGGCTCGGCCGCTTCGTCGCCGTGGACGGCGCCGCCGCGGCGATGTACCTGGTGGATCCGCAGAGCGGTCAACTGGGCCCACAGCGCGACCTGCCGCTCACCGCCGGCGGACGCTGGCACCTCGCCGGATACGATCCCGCGGCTCACATCCTCTATCTAGTGACCGAGACCGCGCAGCGCAAGGTCATGCAGGCCGCCCGGATCCGGACCGACGCCGCCGGCGAGCAGGTGGTGGCCCTCCCGGGACTGGCTGAGGGAGTGGGCATCACCTGCAGCCCCGGCCGCGACGAGCTGTACATCGCCTACGACAACGACCCGGTGCTGCACGTGGTCGACTTCAAGTCGGCCGGCGCGGTCACGGAAGTGCCGCTACCCGCTTTCGGCAACGACGCCGCCGTCCTGGACGCCGAGGGCGGCAAACTGTACGTGGCCAGCTGGGCCTACGGCGAGGTGGACCGGATCGACCTGGCCGAGCGCCGGCTGGAACGCCGCTACAAGGACCTGGGCATCATCCCCCACATGTTCGGCATGGCCTGGAACCCGGTAAGCCGGAGGCTCTATATTCCCATCGGCGCAACCGCGGTGAACGGCTCCTTTGGATCGGCGCTTACCGTCCTGGATCCCGACACCGGCGCCGTCGCCAAGGTGCGAACCGGCTGGGCGCCGGTGGATCTGACCTGGTCCGATGCGCGCGGCGCCATGCTGGTGGTGAACTCCGAGGACGCGCTCGCCGAGGTCTTCCCCGACGGCAGCTGCTGCCTGCACGCCCTGCCCTGCACATATCCCACCAGCGCCGGTCCGGCTCCCGGCGGCGACGTCTACGTGGCCTACGGACCCCACCAGTCCTACTGGCCGGTGGTGTACATCTGGGGCGCCAGAAACGGCCTGCTGAGAATCCGCACCGATGACCTCACGTTCGACGACCGCCGTCTGCCCCGGCAGGTCCATGAGATGGCGCTGGACCGGAACGGTGCCGTCCACCTGCTGCAGAACTGCTGGGGCAAGGAGAAGCAGTTCATCACCGTCCTGCCCGACATCGTGCGCGAGTTTTCGCCCCAGTTCCGGGTGGAACTGGAAGGCGAGTACGAGCGGGAAAACACGCCCCGGTTCCTGCGTTACGACCCGGCGAGGGACTGGCTCTATGTGGCCCGTGATGCGGAGACCGACGACGGACCCGGTTCGTTCTATATCGTGGATGCCCGGTCCGGCCAGACGCTCCACCGCATGGACACCGGTCCGACTCCCGCCGACTGCACCTTCGACGACCACCGCATTTTTGTGGCCGATTTTGGCAACCGCGCGGTCCATGTCATTGACAAGGACGGATTCGCCGGCCGCCGGATCGCCGCCGGCGAACAGCCGCTCCGGCTGGCCATTGCCGGCGACTGGCTGCTGGTCTTGAACCACGCCGGCCGGTCGCTGAGCCTCGTGAACCGGCGCACCCTGGCCGTCACGGAGATCGCGGTGCCCGTCGACGGGCGACCCGACAATCTGGCCGGCCTTGGCGGCATCGCCATCCTCACCGCGCACGGGCCGGACTCGCTGGACATCCTTGCGTTCGATCCGGCGACCCGTTCGTTCCAAACGATTCACCGTTTCAAGTATCCGTTCGGTGACGCCCGCCTGGATTCACGCAACGTGGCGTTCTACCTGGACGGCCGTTTCGGCGACGCCATCTTCGATATCAGCCGGATCCGGACCGACCCCCAAGGCCGTGTCTGGGTCAGCGATTTCCTGTCCGGCCACGTGTTCATCCTGGAGCGGGCGTCCGTCGCCGGCGCCCGTTGACGGCATGCGCGAGGGCTGGTCAGAGGGACTTCAAAACTTCACACAACGGGTTTGAACGTATGAAAGCACGCATTGTGGACTACCTGATCGCCGAGTTCGACCAGCTGAAGCCTTTCCAGATCGAAAACACCATCCAACTCATCAACGAAGGGTGCACCATCCCGTTCATCGCGCGGTACCGCAAGGAAAAAACCGGCGAGATGGACGAGGTCCAGATTCAGTCGGTGCGCGACCGCCACCAGTATCTGACTGAACTCGAAGAGCGGAAAAAGACGATTCTCGAGACCATTGACAAGGCCGGCAAGCTCACTCCGGAGCTCAAGGACAAGATCCTCAGCTGCATGAAGAAGCAGGAGTTGGAGGACCTCTACCTCCCCTACCGGCCCAAGCGGCGCACGCGCGCCACCATCGCCCGGGAAAAGGGGTTGGAGCCGCTGGCCGCCTTCATCCGCGTCTACCGCGATCCGGAGGCCGACATCGCCACCATCTGCGCGCCCTACCTGTGCGAGGCGCGCGGCGTGAACAATATCCAGGACGCGCTGCAGGGCGCCCAGGACATCCTGGCTGAAGACATCTCGGAAAACGCCGACTATCGCAAGTTCACCCGCCGGATCTACACCGCCGAGGGCCTGATCGCCTCCCGGCTCAAGAAGGACGCCCCCGAGGAACGCACCAAGTTCGAGATGTACTACGACCACAGCGAACCGCTCCGCACGGTGCCGTCGCACCGCTTCCTGGCCATGCGGCGGGGCGAGAAGGAGGGGGTGCTCGGCATCGAGCTGTCGGGCCCCGATGAACGCATCCTCGAAGTGTTGGGGAAATTCTGGATCACCGACCCGCAGTCCTACTTCGCTCCCCTGCTGACCGAGGCGCTGGTGGATGCTTACAGCCGCCTGATGCTGCCGTCCATCGCCCTCGAACTGCTGCTCGAGATCAAGGGCAAGGCGGATGACGAGGCCATCCTCGTATTCGAGAAGAATCTGCGCAATCTGCTGATGCTGCCGCCTGGCGGCGACAAGGTGGTGATGGGCATGGATCCGGGCTTCCGCACCGGCTGCAAGGTCGCGGTCGTGGACCGGACCGGCAAGTTCGTGGCGGAAACTACCGTCCACCCGGTGGAACCCCATCACCGGGTCCAGGAGGCGGAAGCGGCGCTCCTGCCCCTCATCAAGACTCACGCCGTCGAGATCATCGCTATCGGCAACGGGACCGCTTCACGCGAGACGTTCCTGTTCGTGCGGGAGATGCTCAAAAAGTATGAGTTGGAAGGGGCCGTCAAGATCGTCGTGGTCAACGAATCCGGGGCATCCGTTTACTCAGCTTCCGAAGCGGCCCGAACGGAGTTTCCCGACCTCGACGTGACGGTCCGCGGCGCGATCTCCATCGCCCGGCGCTTCCAGGATCCCCTGGCCGAACTGGTCAAGGTGGATCCAAAGTCCATCGGCGTCGGCCAGTACCAACACGACGTGAACCAGCGCAAGCTTCGGAACAAGCTGGCCGAGGTGATCCAGTTCGTGGTCAACCAGGTGGGCGTGGAGCTCAACAGCGCCTCGACGTCGCTGTTGGCGTATGTCTCGGGCATCACGCCGGCCCTGGCCAAAGCCATCGTGGAACGCCGCTTCCAGGAAGGCCCGTTCACCTCTCGGGACGAGCTGCGGCAGATTCCCCGCCTCGGCGAGAAGACGTTCCAGCAGGCCGCGGGCTTCCTGCGCATCCGGGGCGCCGTCAACCCTCTCGACGCCTCCGCGGTCCACCCCGAAAGCTACGCCATCGTGGAGCGGATGGCCGCCGATACAGGCGTCTCCGTCAGCGCACTGATCGGCAACGATGACCTCGTCCAGCGGATCGAGCTGGAGCGCTACTGTTCCGACGAGGCGGGACTGCCCACCCTGCGGGACATCGCCGCCGAACTTCGCAAGCCGGGGCGCGATCCCCGCTGCGAGGCCGCCAGCTTCGAGTTCGAGACCGACTACCGCGACATCACCGACCTCAAGGAAGGCCTCGTGCTGTCCGGCATCGTCACCAACGTCACCGATTTCGGGGCGTTCGTGGACATCGGCGTCCATCACGACGGCCTCGTCCACGTCTCGCGGATGGGTCGGAAGGTCAAGAACCCGTACGACGTGTGCGCGGTGGGTCAGCGGATCACGGTGAAGGTGGTCGGTGTGGACACCGAGCGGAAACGGATCAGTCTGAGCCTGGCACAGTAGCCGGCACCGCCGCCACCACCGACCATGCCTTGAGCCGGCCGCGGCTCAGCACCTTGTCGCCGGTGGGCACGGCGTGGTTCCCGCCGCCCACGAGGCAGAGATAGAACACCAACTGGCTGTCCTGGCGCAGGTGGTCCAGCAGGTCGCGGCGTTTGAGGTACCGGGGGATTCCCACGGCGGCATAGAAAGAGTCCATCTTGCTCGTGCGCTCCACCCCGGCCGGGTCCGTGACGTACTGGGTCGGGGTGACGAAGAACACCGGATGGCCGGCGGACGGTTCCTCCAGCACGCTCCAGATCCGGAACCGGGTGCTCTGCAGGTGATACACGCAGCGGGCCTGGGTCACCGCTTCACCCACCTGGATCTCGAAGGGGTGGGTTTCGAGCGTCAATTCCTCGGCGTCGTCAGGGAGGGGCTCCGCCGGGTTGGGGTTGCCGACGTAGCCTTTTTTATAGGCATAGACGGCGCCGCCCACCGCCAGCCCCCCGACGCCGGACCAGATCGCCAGCGACTTCCAGTTTTTCTTCAAGAACTGCTTGATCATGGGTCACCTCACGGTCCGACGGTTCACTGGACTTCGCCCGGCAAATGGAACGATCCGGGCAGCAACTCGGCGACGGCATCACCCAGCCTGGCCACCAGGGCGTCGCGGATGGAAGCGACGCCGCGGGTGCCCTCGTCCAGCGCGATTTTCTCCACGCGGTGCATTGGGAAGAAGGTGGTGGTCAGGAGCGGCAGGGGATCATCGGCCGGCCCGCCCCGGTCCAGCCAGTCCTGCACGGTGCTCAGGTCGGTTCCGGTCAGCCAGATCCCCACGGATGTGTTCCGGTAGAGGATGCCCCAGTACTTCTCCCGGGGACCGTTCAGGTAGACGACGGCGAACACCAGATTGGGATCATCGAACAGGTTCATGGGGCGCATTGTATCACAGAAACGGCAACGGGCCTTGTCTTCCCTACTTGCGCCAGAGGCCGGGTTTCGTTAAACTCTGGACGGTTTTCGGCATCCCAACCGGGTAGAAGGTGCGGAGATGATGGTTCGACTCAGAATATTCGCCCTGCTGGTGCTCGCCGCATGGCTTTGCCTCCCGCTGCCGGCCGATCCGCAGGCCGGCAAGGACGACAAGCCGCGCAAACCAGCCCCCGTGCTGATCCGGGACGATCAGACGCAGCAGCCGGATAAGGAAACACCCGAGGATGAAGCCGTCGAGCCCGATCCCATCAAGGCGGAACGCGCATTTGAGGTGGCCTGCTACTACGTCAAGCGGAAGCAGTACGACGCGGCGATCATGCGCTTCCGCGAAGCGGTCAAGTTCAAGCCTGATTTTGCCGAGGCCAAGTGGCGCTTCGTGGATACCCTGATCAGGAAAAAAGACTGGCGCAACGCCGCCGAGTTCGCCAAGGGTTACCTCGCGGATCCGAACATGAAAGACTACATCCAACGACTGACCGCCTTGAAGGCCGAGGCTGAGAAGCATCTGGCCGCCACACCAGCCGCCAAGGAGAACGAATGATCGCCCGCTTCCTCGTAACCGGTGCCTTGCTGCTCATCGCAGCCGGCTTGTTCAGCCCGGCGCAGGCCGAAAACTATTTCCATTTCAAGCTCGTTCCGGAAAAACTGGAGCTGACCAGGGACGCCGCCGCCCGGCTGGAACTTGAGATCCGGACGGACGCGGGCTATTACCTCTACAAAGACATGCTGGTGATCAAGGTCACCGGACCGGCCGGCGTGGAAGTGGGCGCAGCGACCTATCCGCCGCCCCACGTCAAATTCGACCCGGCGAGCGACATGGAACGGGAGATCTACGAGGGAACCAACCGCTTCCCCATCTCCCTGACCGCCGGCGGCAGCTCTCCGGAGCGCGGCCAGATCACGGTCACCGTGGACTACCAGGGCTGCTCCAAGCTGATCTGCTATCTGCCCGCCACGATTACGCTGAAAGCCGAGATCGTGATTGCGGCTGGCCGGGTGTCCGCCCAGGCGCAGACACCCCCGGCAACCCCGCCGGCGCCTCCCCGTCAACCTGTCTCTTCGACTGCAGTGGTGCCTCCGGCCAATCCTGCCATCCAGGAGTCGGATCTGCCGAAACCGGCTCCCGCACCGATCTCGCCAGCCCCTGTCACCGCCGCGCCTTCCGAGGCCGACGCCATCCGGGACATGATCGGCCGGAGCCATCTGCTGGCGTTCCTGTTCATCTTCGTGTACGGCATCGGCCTGAGCTTCACCCCGTGCGTCTACCCGGTCATCCCCATCACGGTGAGTGTGTTCGGCGCCCGCGGCGCCGAGACCAGGCTGAAAGGCTTCCTGCTGTCGCTGGTGTACGTGCAGGGGATCGCCGTGATTTACTCGGTGCTCGGCGTGGCCGCGGCCCTGTCAGGCGCCGTGTTCGGCCAGCACATGAGCAACCCGTGGATCGTGGGCGGCATCGTGGCCCTGTTCTTCGTTCTGGGCCTGTTCATGGCGGGCGTGTTCCAGTTCAACCTCCCCTCGTCGGTGCAGACGAAGGCCGCGCAGGTGGGCGGCAAGGGATTCGTGGGCGCCTTCACCATGGGGCTCGTGTCCGGCGTGATCGCAGCGCCCTGCACGGGACCGGCGCTGGCGGGCGTGCTGGCCTACGTGGCCACCACCCGCAACGCCCTGCTGGGTTTCCTGCTCCTGTACACGTATTCCATCGGATTCGGCCTGATCTTCATGGTGCTGGGCACCTTCTCCACCCTCATCCGGAAGATCCCCAAATCCGGCGCCTGGATGGAGATCGTCAAGGGCATTTTCGGGGCGGCGATGTTCACCGTGGGCCTCTATTTCCTCAAGGACATCGTGCCGTCGTTGCGACTCGATTTCCTCAGCCGCGACGCCCTCCTGCTGGCCGGCCCGCTGCTCGTGGTCATCGGGTTCCTGGCGCGCGGGCTGCGGCATGACCTGCACGGGGCCAGTTGGCGCCAGATCCTGCACAAGAGCTTCGCCATCGCCGCCCTGACGGTGGGCGCATTCGCCTTCGTCATGGGTGCCATCCGCCCGGCCGAGCCGCCCCGCGCGGCCGGTGTCGGAGCCGAGGCCGGCGTGGCATGGCAGCACGACCTCGACGCGGCCCTGGCGGCTGCCCGTGAGTCCGGGAAACCGGTGATGGTGGACTTCTACGCCGACTGGTGCGCCGCCTGCAAGGAACTGGATCTGTACACCTGGTCCGATCCCAAAGTCCAGACCGAGCTCCGTCGGTTCGTCGTGGTGAAAGTGGACATGACCCGTTCCTCCCCCCGCGATGCCTTCTACAAATCCACGTATGGAATTGTGGGATTGCCGGTGGTGGCGTTCCACGATTCGCAGGGCCGGCTCCTCGCCGCACCCCGCGTCACCGGCTTCGTGGCGGCGGAACCCTTCCTGAAACTCGTTCAGGACGTCCGCTGATCGGATCCAACACCTGCAGCGACTCCGGCCTGCGCCGAGGGACGGCAGCCTGAAAGAGAGCTGAGCCCGTGGCGGCGCGGGTCGCGTCCGCCTCAAGTCTTGGAAGCCGCCGGGCGTTCGGCCTTGCGACGCCCCTGCTTCGCCTGCTTGGGCACCAACTGGTAGCGCAGCTCCATCTCGCTGGAGATTTTGTAGATGTGCGGGAAGCGCTCCCCTTTCTCCGCCCGCAGCAAAATTTCGGTCTTCTTGATCATGACCGGCTTGCCGGCCGTGTCGATCACCAGATACACGTCTTCTTTCACCACGCGTAGCACCTCCAGATAGAATTGTCGTTCGTACCGTCCCGGATGCCGGATCAGGTAGGCGTCGAGTCGCGCCGTAAACTCATCGGCGTTGGCGCGCAGATAGTCCTGGAACACGCGGCAGCGGCGAGCCGACGGACAGTTCAACCGGCAGACCAGCGTGTCCTTGAAATGCTTGAACTTGGGACAGTAAACGGTCTTGTTGTCCATGCGCCGGTCAGGGCTCGTCGGGGAAGATTTTGCCGGGGTTGAGGATGCCGGCGGGATCGAAGGCCTGCTTGATCCGTCGGGTCAGCGCCAGAACATCCGGCGAGAGATTGTAGCGGATGTACCGTTTTTTTGCCAGACCGATGCCGTGTTCGCCGCTGATGGCGCCGCCCAGCGCCACGCTGGCCTTGAAGATTTCCTCGACGGCGTCCAGCGCCCGCTCCACCTCGTCGCGGTCCTGCCGCTCGGCCAGCAGGTTCACATGAAGGTTGCCGTCGCCGGCGTGACCGTAGCAGACGACGGCCACCTGGAACCGCGCGGCGATTTCCTCGATCCGGCGCAGGATGCGCGGCATCTCGCTCCGCGGGACGACGATGTCCTCGTTGATCTTGAGGCTCTTGAGGCAGGTGATGGCGGGCGAGATGGTGCGCCGGAATTCCCAGATGCGCTCCCGTTGGGCGGCGTCGGCCGCCTCCAGCGCGATGTGCCCGCCGTGCGCTTTGACCTGGTCCAGCAGGCGGATGAAATCCGCCTCGACGTCGCCGGGCTTGCCATCGATCTCCACGAGGAGCAGCGCCTCGG
>JAGOHA010000168.1:0-3243 GCA_017996395.1 Acidobacteriota bacterium
ACGCCGGTGCGCGCGGCCGCCGCCATGCTCAGCGGTCCCCGCGGCGGCCCAGCTCGTGGACCAGATCCACCAGCCGGGCGACCATGTCCACGGGCGCGTCGGGCCAGACGCCGTGGCCCAGGTTGAAGACGTGGCGCTCCCCCGCCCCGGCGATGACGGCGGCCGTCTCGCGCCGCAGCGCCTCGGGCGTGCCGTAGAGGACGGCGGTGTCGAGATTGCCCTGGAGCACCCGGTCCGGGCCCACCCGGGCGCGCACGTCGGCCAGCGGCGTCCGCCAGTCCAGGCCCAGGGCCGGCGCGCCCGCGCCGTCCACCAGGTCCAGGAGGTGCGCCCCGTCGAGCACGAAGTAGATCGCCGGCACGCCGGCGGCGGCGACCGCCGCCAGCAGCCGCTTGACGTACGGCAGGGCGAACGCCTCGTAGTGCGGCCGGGACAGGATGCCGCCCCAGGTGTCGAAGAGCTGGAAGGCGTCGACGCCGGCCGCGAGCTGGGCGCCGATGTAGTGCTCCAGCGCCCGGGTGATGGTTTCCATGAGGCGGTGGAACAGCTCCGGCGCCTCGAACATCATCCCCTTGACCCAACGGAAGTTATGGGAGCCGCCCCCCTCCACCGCGTAGCACGCCAGCGTGAACGGCGCGCCGGCGAAGCCGATCAGCGGCGCCCGGCCGGCCAACTCACCCTGGAGCAGGCGGATCGCCGCCGGCACGAAGGCGTTGGCCTCGGGGACGCGCCCGGGATCGAGCGCCGCCAGGTCCGCCTCGGTCCGCACGGGCTCCAGGCGGGGCCCCTCCCCCTCGTGGAAGGCGAGCCCCTGGCCCATGCCGGCCAGCGGAATCAGGATGTCGGAGAACAGGATGGCCGCGTCGAGCGGAAAGCGCCGCAGCGGCTGCAGGGTCACCTCGGCGGCCAGCTCCGGTGTCCGGCACATTTCCAGAAAGTCGTGGCGGGCGCGCAGCTCCCGGTACTCGGGGAGGTAGCGGCCGGCCTGGCGCATGATCCAGACGGGGGTCGTGTCGGGCCGGCGGCCGTGGAGCACGTCCAGGAAACGGGTGGTGGGGTTCATGAAGAGGCCTCGCTTTCGGAGGCGCCGCCGGCGCGCCGGATCCGGGCCGGCACGTAGCCGCAGAACGGCTCCTCGTCCATGTAGTCGCCGGTGATGGCGTAGGCGCGGGCGCGGCAGCCGCCGCAGATCTTCAGGTATTCGCACCGGCCGCACTTGCCCTTGAAATTGCCGTAGTCGCGCAGCTCGTTCAGCAGGTCACTCCCCTCCCAGATCTCGCGGAAGGGTGTGCGCCGGACGTTGCCCGCCGAGCGCGGGAAATAGGAGCAGGGATACACCTCCCCCTCGTTGTCGATGAGGCAGATGGTCTGCCCGGCGATGCACCCCTTGGCGCCGCCGGTGCTGAACTTGAGGGAGCGGCGGGCCAGCTTCTCGCCGGCCTTGCGGTTTTCCTCGGCCACGATGCGGTAGTAGTGGGGGGCGCAGGTGGGCCGCATGAGCAGCTCCGGCTCGCGCTTCTCCTGCTCGTAGTGCCAGCGCAGGATCTCCTCGTAGTCGGCGGCGGAGATCAGCTCCGCCAGCACGTCCTCGCCCCGGCCGGTGGGCACGATCATGAACATGTACCAGGCGGTGGCGCCCAGGGATTTGGCCAGGCGGAACGTGGCGGCGATGTCCGCCTGGTTCCGCCGGGTGAACGAGGAGTTGATGATGAACTCGATCCCGGCGGCGCGGAACAGCTCCGCGGCCCGCACCGCGCCGTCGAAGGCGCCGGGCTGGGCGCGGAAGTTGTCGTGCACCGCCGCCGTGGAGCCGTCCAGCGACAGCGACACGATCCGGATGCCGGATGCCTTGATCCGCTCGCACACCGCGGTGTCCACCAGGGTGCCGTTGGTGGCCAGGCACATGCGCAGGCCGCGGTCGGTGCCGTGCCGGGCCAGGTCGAAGAGGTCGGGGCGGAGCAGCGGCTCGCCCCCCGACAGGACCAGCACGGCGGGGTGGTAATCGGCAATATCATCAATGAGTTGGAACCCTTCGGCGGTGGAGAAGCCGCCTTCCGGCGACTGCGCCCCCGACGACGACCGGCAATGGATACACCGCAGGTTGCACCGGCGGGTGGTTTCCCAGGCGATCCATTTGGGTAAAAATTCCTGCACCATGGCGTCCTTGTCCGGCCGGCGGTGCGTCTATCCGCCGCAATGTCCGCTAATTATACTCAGATGCCGGCCGCGGCGCACGTTTTCAAACCATTTTTCAACCAAATGCTTGAATCTCTGAAAATTATCCGCTAAACTGACGGTCTCGTCAGGATTCGATCCCCGCGAGTCGACCAGCATGCCGACAGCGCGCCAGGTTGCCAGTGTGTTCCCCATCACCCGCCAGGGTCGCCCGCACCCAATTTTTTCGCTTCTCCGGAGGACCGCGTGAAGGACTTTATTGAAATCCAGGACAACACCCTTGAAGAGATCGTGTATAACGCGATGATCCTGTTCCGCCACAACGATCTCGGGGCCAAGATCGACACCAGCCTGAACCGGGAGATCAAGAAGGAAACCGGCACGGGCGCGGCCGATTCGCCCACCCAGCTCCGCCTCCGGCTGCACAACCGGTTCAACATGGACCTGAACAACGTCTATGCCCTGGAGATTTACACCGAAGCGCGGCACAAGGTGGTGGAAACATCGGTCAACGTCTATCACGACGATTTCAAGCTGGAGGACTTCCAGCTTCCGGCCGCCGACGTGTTCGAAAAGATCCTGCGCGACGTGGCCATGGATTACGTGATGAAGCGCTTCCAGTACAATTTCCGCAACGCGACGCTCCACTGGAAGGCGGCCAAGGCCAAGCAGTTCATCATCGATCCCCAGGTGGACCGCCTAAAGCAGATGCACGACGCCTTCGAGCAGTTCAGCAAGAAGGCCAAATCCCAGCTCAAGCCGCTGCACGACAAGAAAATCCGCGAGTTCCTGACTCACAAGGACGACGTGGTTCTCGAAAAGCGCAAGATGTCGTACGCCAAGTCCCGAATCCTCAAGGTGTACCACAACATTTCCACCGCTTCGTTCACCACGCTCATGGAGCACCCGCAGCTGTTCAGCGCCCTGCTGCTCGAGTACTGCCTGGTGCCCCTGTTCCTGGCCAACGAACTCTACGTCATGAGCCTGATCTACAAGCGCAGCCTGGACGACATCCGGACGATCCTGAGCAAACGCGTCCAGGAAGTGTGACGTGCGGGCCGGCGAGCC
>JAGOHA010000168.1:3343-5300 GCA_017996395.1 Acidobacteriota bacterium
GCCACAAGCCGCAACTGGTTTTCCGGCAGGAACAGGTTCATCTCCTGCAGGTCCAAATGGTCCAGGACATCGTCCAGGTTCAGGTCGCAGAGGAAGCGGCGGAAGAACACGCCGGTGCTGGGCGTCACCGCGAACAACAGGCCCGTGCCGTTCGTGTGATAGGCCAGCTGGGTGATGGAGCTGGTGGGGATCCCGTAGCCCACGTTGATCGTGGAGTTGCCCCCGTCGGAGCTGCGGAACACACCGTTCGGGGAGCCGATCATCAGCGTGGAGGTCCAGTCCGGGTCGATGGCCAGCGTCCGGACGGTGATTGCGGCAAGGTCGGGGGCGGTGGCCGTCCAGTTACCGCCGCTGTCGGAGCTCCGAAACAGGCCGTCGGACTGCATGCCCGCGAACAGCCGGGTCGGATTGGCGGGATGAACGGCCAGTGAGCGGACCACCCGGTCGCCGATGCCCGTGTCGGCCGGTGTCCAGGTCGCGCCGCCGTCGGCGCTCCGGTTCAGCCGCGCGGTGCCGCTCCACCCGTTGCCCCCCTCGTAGAGGATCTGGGGATGAAGCGGATTCACGGCCAGACACCAGGCCAGGTTGTGGGCCAGCGGCAGCGTGGTCCAGGTCTGGCCCCAATCGGTGCTTTTGTAGACGCCGTTCTGGCTGCCCAGGAACCGGTCGCCGCCGGCGTAGACCGTGGCCGGATCGTCCGGATCCGTCGCCAGGCAGTAGGCGCGGTCCATGAGCCAGCGCTCGGTCCAAGTGTGGCCGCCGTCATCACTCCGGAAGTACCGCCGGTCCCAGACCGCGTGCAGGACGAGCTCGCCCGCCGGGCCGTCCGGCGCCACGGCCAGCGCCGCGCACGACTCGCCGGTTGTGGGCGGATCCCACGCCTCGCCGTGGCGCCACCAAGTCCAGCCGTGATCTTCGCTCTGGAACAAACCGTCGGCGGCGGTCAGCGCCCAGACGCGGTACGGCGCCACGGGCTCCGACGCCACCGCCCGGACACCATCCACCGTGAGGCCCTGATGCTGCCAGCTCCAGCTGCTGCCGCCATCGGTGGAATAGCAGACCGCCCCGTCGAAGGTGCCGGCAAACAGGCCGGCGGGCTCCCGATTGCTGGGCACGAACGCCAGCGACTCGATTGAGATCTGGGTATCGGCGGCGAGGAGGCCGCTGTCAAAAGGCAGCCAGGTCAGCCCGTTGTTGGTCGTGCGGTAGACGACGGTCCCGTCGGCCGTGTCCTCGCTGCCGGCGAACAGGTGGTCGGGATCCTCCGGGTCGATGGCCAGGCAGCGGACGGGCGCGTCAAGCGCGGTTCGAATCCATGAGCCGCCGCTGTTGGAGGAACGATACACGCCGTTGCGGCCGTCGCCGATGGGGATGAATCCGACGTACAACCGGCTGGGTATGGCCGGATGGACCGCGATGGCCGCCGCCTGGCCGGTTCCGTCGCTGGGAAAGATTTCGGTCCAGACGACGCCGCCGTCGACGGTCCGATGGACCGAACCGTCCTCGTGGCCGGCGTAGGCGACCATGGCGGTGACGGGGTCGGTGGCCAGGCTGATGACCGGGTTCATCGGCAGGCTGCCCGTCCGGTCAGTCCAGGTGACGCCGCCGTCGGAGGAGACGAAGACCGAACCGTCGAAGCAGCCGGCGTAGAAGTAGTCCGCAGCCCCCACGGCCGACGGTTGCGTCGCCAGGCAGAGGATGCGCTTATGGCCCAGGTCATCGACGTTGACCCAGGTGTCGCCCCAGTCGTCACTGCGATACAAGCCAGTATCCGTGCCGACAAGGACGGTGACGCCCATAAATCCGTAACCGGCGGTCACTGCGGTCATGTTCAGACTGGACAAGCCGTTCCGGGAGCCGGGTTCCCAAATCGTCTGATCGTCGGAGCCCGCCCGGCCGGTGAAAAATCCGCCCCCGTACTGCACCGCGAACACCCCGTCGTGCGGAGCCGGCGGCA
>JAGOHA010000045.1 GCA_017996395.1 Acidobacteriota bacterium
CGCCCGAAATGAGAGAGGCCATCGCCGGCGGCGTGGCGGACGCGTGGACGGAATTTGAGGCCTTCATGAAAAACGAGGTGAACACCGGCAAGGTGACCAGTGGCGACGTGTTCGGCACCCGGGAATACTTGAAGAACAACTACCTGTACCGCATGACCGGTGCGGTGCTGGGCATCTACGGCAACTCGAAGGAGGAGGCCATGTACCCCATGTATCGGATTGACGCGACGGGGAAACCCCTGGACGCGGCGCAGAACCGATACACCCTGCACTTCCCGCCGGGCGGGCTACCCCCCGTCAACGCGTTCTGGTCGCTGACGATGTATGAACTGCCGTCGAGCCTGCTGGTGGCCAACCCGCTCAACCGCTACCTGATCAACTCACCCATGCTTCCCAACCTCAAGCAGGACGCGGACGGCGGCCTGACGCTCTATATCCAGGGTGAATCGCCGGGGCCGGACAAGGAAAGCAACTGGCTCCCCGCGCCGAAAGGGCCGTTCTGGTGCGCCCTGCGCCTCTACTGGCCCAAAGCCGAAGCACTGGACGGCAAGTGGACCGCACCACCGGTCGAAAAGGCGGAGTAGCCTATCAGTCGGAGATAGGACAATAACAGAAGTGAGGATCAAGGAGGATCCGCCGGCACGAGCGCAGCCTGAGGCCGCGTCCGCCGGACGCGGCCCGCTCCCTCGGCACGATGACGCAAATTTCCTAAGGCTTCGCGTCGAGGCAAGGACATATCGAAATCCCACCGATTCCTGCCAAGTTTCACGGCGCCCGTCCGGCGGACGGGCGCTACTTCGCGGCGTGCAGTAGGCCGCGTCCGCCGGACGCGGCCCGCTGAATCGCCACATCTTCCGGCTCGCAAGTACCTCGCGCACGCCGATCGCGAAATCCAATCGTCCGATGTCCGAAGTCTGAAGTCCGATGTCCGCATGGCGGGAACGAGCCTCTAGCCCCGAGCCCCGAGCCTCGAGCCCCGAGCCTCGATGAATTGACTGATTCAGCTGCGTGATGTAAGGTAGAACCAACGCTTCCAAGGAGCCCGTCATGACCGAACCGACCCGACTCCTGGCCGTGGACTGCGGCAACACCCAGATCAAGTTCGGCGTGTTCCGCGGCGACGCGCTGGCCGTCAACTTCCGCATCGCCACCGACGCCCACAAGACCTCGGACGAGTACGCCGTGCTCATCCGGGCGCTGCTGGCCGGCGAGGGGATCGACAGCCGGTCGTTCGACGGCGCGGCCCTGTCGTCGGTGGTCCCACCGGTGCTGCCGCTCCTGGAGCGGGCGGTGGCGAAGGTCACCGGCCGGCCGTGCCTGGTGATCCGGCACGGGCTGGACGCCGGCGTCGCGGTGCGGACGGCCCACCCGGCGGAGCTCGGCTCCGACCTGCTCTGCCTGGCGGCGGGCGCCGCCGTCCGCTACCCGCTGCCGGCGGTCATCGTGTCGTTCGGCACGGCCACGGCGTTCGTGGCCGTGTCGGCGGCGCGCGAGATCGTGGGCGTGGCCATCGCGCCGGGGATCCTGTCGGCGGCGCAGTCGCTGTCAGCCAACGCGGCCAAGCTGCCTCAGATCGACCTGGCCCAGCCCGAGTCGGCGCTGGGCCGCGACACCATCGGCGCCATGCGCGCCGGCATGGTCTACGGCTTCGCCGGCCTGGTGGACCGCGTCTGCGGGGAGATGGGCCGCGCCATGGGCGCCGCTCCCGCCGTGGTCGCCACCGGCGGGCTGCTCAACATCATCGCCCAGGTGGCCACCACGGTCACCCGCTACGACGCCTTCCTGTCCCTGCACGGCCTGCGGGTCATCTGGGAGCGGAACCGGGGCGGCGTCGCGGCCTCCCCGACCTCGGCGGATCCGCCGCTGGAGTAGAGCCGCACCGTCACCGGCCGGCTGCGAGATCGTCGCCGATGAGCCGGGCGACCTTTTCGCCGGAGTGAAACATCCCCCCGAAGATGGGTCCCATCCGGAAGCCGCCCGAGGTGTTGTTGGCGGCCATCCCGGAGACATAGAGGCCGGGGTAGAGCCGCTTCGTCTGCTCCACGGTCATGCGCTCCCCCTGGTCCACCCAGGCAGGCTTCTCACCGACGATCCCGCCCGTCTCGGTCTCGAGGCGGATCCCCGCCTTGCGGGCCGCCATGGCCGCCACCTCGCTCGGGTGGCCGGTGCTGTCGAGCACCGCGCGGGCGGCCACCAGGAGCGGGTCCACGTGCAGGCCCAGCTTGCGGACCGGGGCGAAATTGATCACCAGGCCGGCGATGCGGTCCTCTTTGAACACCACGTCCTCGGCTTCGACGGCGTTGAAGATCTTCACCCCGGCTTTCGCGGCCCCGAAGATCAGGCCGCTGGCGACCTCCACCGCGTCGGCGGTGTGCAGGCCGTCGCCGGCCGGCTGGTGGCTGATGCCGAACCGGTCGAGGACGGCCAGGGCGTCCGACGGCACGACGATCTCGTTGAACAGCATGCCGCCGCCCCAGACGCCGCCGCCGGGCTTGAGGGTGCGTTCGAACATCGCCACCTTCCGCCCGGCTTCGGCCAGCAGCGCGGCGGCCACCAGGCCCGACGGGCCGGCGCCCACCACGGCCACGTCCACGACGAGGTGGTCGTCCAGCTTCTGGAAAAATCTCCGGACGATGGCGCGGGATACCTGTGTTTCCATGTCGATCCTCCTCAAAAAGCGTCGCGGCGCCCGTCCGGGCGCCGCGCAGGAGGAAGCCGCTATTTGCGGGTACGGTTTTCCTAGCGCCGGCATGACCCGGATCAGGTTCAGTGGGTGTGCTCTCAGCCCCGACCGCAGCCGGGGCACCCCAAACCGTGCCCCGCCATTGTGCCCCGTCGCCGCCATCCGTGTCAATCCCGCTCGTCTCTCGTGCTCGTAATCGTCATCGTAATCGAGGCTCGAGGCTCGAGACTCGAGACTCGTTCCCGATCATCGGATATCGGACCTGGGACCTGGGTTCTGGGTCCTGGTTCTCAAACCCCAGAGCTCTCCACGTCAATCCCGCTCGTTTCTCGTGCTCGTAATCGTCATCGTAATCGAGACTCGAGACTCGTTCCCGATCATCGGATATCGGACCTGGGACCTGGGTTCTGGGTCCTGGTTCTCAAACCCCAGAGCTCTCCACGTCAATCCCGCTCATATCTCGTGCTCGCAATCGTCATCGTAATCGAGGCTCGAGACTCGTTCCCGATCATCGGATATCGGACCTGGGACCTGGGTTCTGGGTCCTGGTTCTCAAACCCCAGAGCTCTCCACGTCAATCCCGCTCATATCTCGTGCTCGTAATCGTCATCGTGCTCGTAATCGTGATCGGACTGTTCGAAGGTTCGCGAAGGTTCGAAGGTTCGCAGGTTCGAAGGTTCCAGGTCCAGAATCCGTTGATAGTTGATGGTTAATTGTGGATCAATGAAAAGTAGATCCTTCGTGACCTTCGTGACTCTGTGGTGAGTATTGCGAGCCGAGCCCCGATTACGATGACGATTACGAGTTACGAGCACGATATGTAAAGTCCGAGGTCCGCGTTACGGGAACGAGCCTCCAGCCTCGAGTCTCGAACCTCGATCACGAGCACGAAATCCGAAGTCCAGAATCCTGTTGCCTTCGCCCGCCGGATGCGTTGAAATATCTCAGACTGTCCACAGCCCGAACGACAACCCGGCAGGGGGCGCCATGATGCCTCGAGGGATCCGGATCCTGGCGGTGCTGGCCGCGCTGGCCGCGTCAGCCGGCGGCGCGGTGCACCCCGCCGCCGATTCCGTCGCCGCACCGCCCGCAACCATCGCCGCCTTCGCCCTGGACGGCGGAGCACCCCGGCTGAGTCGCCTGGCGCAACCCCACCAGTATTTCGACCGGATCGGCCGCCGGGCGGCACTCATGGGCTTCGAGGACGGCACCTTCGAAGCGTGGGTCTGGCCGTGGAAGGTGCTGCGCCAGTTCCAGCTCCAGTTTCTGCTCGGCTCCTCCACCCAGCCCATCGCCGCCCGCGATATCGTGCGCAGGATCACCGTCACCCCCGCCGCCACTGAGATCACCTACGCCTACGAGTCGTTCACCGTGCGGGCGGTGTACCTGGTGCCCGAGAACGAACCCGGGGCGCTGGTGCTCCTGGAGGCGCGGACCACCGCGCCGCTCACGATCATCGCCGGCTTCCTGCCGGTGCTCCAGCCCATGTGGCCTGCCGGCATCGGCGGCCAGTACAGCCATTGGGACGAGGACGCCAGGGCATTTGTCATCTCCGAGGGACAGCGCCGCGTGCGGTTCCTGTGCGGCTCGCCGGCGGCCGGCGAGATGTCGGCCCCGCCGGCACACATGTTCGCCGACAGCCCGCTCCAGTTTCGCCTCGACGTCCGCCCCGGCGACCCGCCCGGCCGGTTCATCCCCATCGCCATCGCCGGCGGCGACGGGCTGAAGCCTGAAGAAGCGCTCGCCCTCTACCGGCGCCTCGCCGCGGACGCGCCGCGGCTGCACGCGGACAACGTGGCGGCGGCGCGGCGGCTGATGGACCAAACGATCGCCGTGGAGACGCCCGATCCGCAGCTCAACGCGGCGATGGACTGGGGCCGGGTGGCCCTGCACAACCTCGTCGTGGACAACCCGGCGCTGGGTCGCGGACTGGTGGCGGGGTACGGGCTCTCGGGCGGCAGCGCCCGGCCCGGCTTCGCCTGGTTCTTCGGCGGCGACACCTGCATCAACGCCCTGGCGCTGGACAGCCTCGGCGATTTCGAGGCGGTTCGGGACGGCCTGCGCCTCCTCCAGCGCTGGCAGCGCGGCGTGGATCACCCCATCCGCCGACCATCGCCCGACGCGCCGCCCGCCGACGTGGGGAAGATCCCCCACGAGCTCACCCAGAGCGCCGGCCTGGTGGACTGGTGGCACGCCTACCGCTACGGCTACAACCATGCCGACAGCACGCCCTGGTACCTGGTGGCCGTGGGCGACTACCTGCGCGCCAGCGGGGACGCCGCGTTCGTGCGCGAGAGCTGGCCGTCGATCGCGGCCGCCTGGCGGTGGTGCCAGGGCCGCGACAGCGACGGCGACGGCCTCATGGACATCGCCGGCGCGGGTCTCGGCGCCCTCGAGTTCGGGCAGTACACGGGCATCTACACCGACTGCTACACCGCCGCGCTCTATCTTCAGGCGTCGCGCGCCATGGTCGGGCTGGCCGCCGCGGCCGGCGACGCGGCGGTGCGCGCCGAGGCCGATGCGGCGCTGGCCAGGGGGCAGGCGGCGCTGGAACAAAAATTCTGGCTGGAGGCGGAGGGAATCTACGCCTACGGCATCACCGCCGGCGGCGAGCAGGTCCGCGACCTCACCCCCTGGCCGGCGGCGGCGCTGGCGTTCGGGCTGGCCGAACCGGCGCGGTCGGCCCGCATGCTGCGGCGCCTCGGCGGCGCCGAGACGGCCACCGACTGGGGCTTCCGGACGCTGTCGGCACGCTCGCCGCTTTACCAGCCGCTGTCCTACAACTACGGGGCGGTGATGCCCTTCGTGTCGGTGCTCGTCAACACCGCCCAGTTCCGCCACGGCTTCGCCCTGCCGGGTTGGGCGGCCCTGCGCGGCGTGGCGGCCCACGCTTTCGACCACGGCCTCGGCGTGGCGCCCGAGGTGTTCTCCGGCGCCACGAACATGAAGGTGGGCGAGGCGTACCATAACCAGGGCTTCTCCACCACCGCGTACGTGGCGCCGCTCCTGCGCGGGCTGCTGGGCCTGGAGCCGGACGCGCCGGCGGGGCGCCTGACGTTCGCCCTGGCGCTCCCAGCCGGCTGGGACTTCGTGCGCGTGGACCGCGTGCCGCTCGCCGGGCGGCGGGTGAACTTGTCCCTGCGCCGGACCGCGGCGGGACTGGTGCTGGATGCGGATATGTCCGGCGGGGAACCGATGGAATTGGTTTTCCGCCCGCTCCTGCCGCCGGGCACGCGGGTGATGGGGCTCGCGGTGAACGGCGCCGGCGCGACTCCCGCCGTGGCCGTCACGCCGCGCGGCGTTGCCGCCGCCTGCACGGTGCGGCTGGCGGGCGAGGCGCGCGTGGAACTCGCCCTCGAGTGGCCGCCCGCCGTGTTCCTGTTGCCCGCCGAGTCGGCGGTGGGAGATCCCGACCGGGGCCCCCGCATCATCGACCAGGCCTGGACCGGCGCCGGCCTCCGACTGGAGCTGGAGGGGCAGCCCGGCCGCGCCTACGCCCTCGGCGTCACCCGGCCGGAGCGCGTCCGCGGCGTCGTCGGTGCCGAGCTGCGGGAGGGGCGTCTCCACTTCACCATCCCCGGCGCGCCGGATGAGACCTTCGTGCCCCACGTGATCACGTTCGCGGTCATCCCGCGGGAGGAAAAACCATGATCCGACGCAATCTCTGGACGGCGGTGCTCGCGCTGGCGGTCCTGGCCGCGGCCGCGCCGGCCGCCGAACCGCCGCTCGCCGTCTGGCGGGGCACCCAGCCGCCGGTGCTCACCCCGGCGGAGGTGCAGGCGGAGATCGACGTCAAGATGGACCGGCTCCGCGCGCTGATGGCGGCGCAGGGGCTCGACGGCGTGCTGCTCACCCAGGTCCGCAACGTCTGGTGGATCACCGCCGGCACCGTCAACAACCAGATCGTCCTCAACAAGGACGTGGGCGCGGCCTCGCTCCTCCTCCTGAAGGACGGCCGCCGCTTGCTGCTTTGCAACGGTTCCGAGGCGGGCCGAATGATGGACGAGGGGCTGGCCCGGCTCGGCTACCAGCTCCTCGAGTACAACTGGTACGAAGCCAACCTGCTCAAGGACGTCCGCGCCGACCGCTTGCGCGAGGCCGCCGGGGCGGGGCGCATCGGCGCCGACGCCGACTTCCCAGGCACGGTGAACGTGGCCACCGCGCTGCGGCCGCTGCGCTTCAGCCTCACCGACACGGAGCTGCGGCGCTACCGCTGGCTGGGGCGCGAGACCGCGGCGGCGGTCCAGGAGGTCTGCCGCCGCCTGCAGCCCGGCATGGACGAGTTCGAGATCGAGGCCATGACTGCCGCTGCGCTCCGCGCCCGCGGCATCATGCCCACGGTGCTGCTGACCGCCGTGGACGAGCGCATCGCCAAATACCGCCACGCCCTGCCCGGCGGCGCCAGGCTCAAGCGCTACGCCATGGTCAACGTGGTGGCGGAGAAGTGGGGCATGCCGGTGGCCGCGACGCGCTTCGTCCACTTCGGCCGGCTCCCGGAGGATCTGGCGAAGCGGCTCCGCCAGACGGCCATCGTCAACGCCCGCTTCGAGGCGGCCACGGTGCCGGGCGCCAGGTGCGCCGACATCTTCGCCGCCTGCCGCGAGTGGTACCGCGCCGCCGGCTACCCCGACGAGTGGCGCAAGCACCACCAGGGCGGCGCCACCGGCTACGACGACCGGGAGTACGTGATCTATCCGGGCATCGCTGAAACCGTGCAGCCGGCGCAGGCGTTCGCCTGGAATCCCACCATCACCGGCGCCAAGGTGGAGGACACCATCGTGGCCCTCGCCGGCGGCGCCGAGGTGGTCACCCGGGCCGAGCCGTGGCCGGTGATCACCGTGCGCCTCGGCGGCCGCGACTGGCCCCAGCCGGCCATCCTGCTCCGCGACCTCCAGACCGGCCAGGAGCTGCCGCAGCTCGAGCCGGTCGTCGACGCGCCGGAGCGCTGAGCCCGTGACTCCGCCCACCCGTCCGGAAAGGAGACCCGCATGCAGCAAGCCATCGGCCTGACCGTCTTCGACTGGCTCGTCATCGCCATCTACTTCGCGTTCGTCATCGGGCTCGGCATCTACCTGAAGCGCTACACCCGGAGCGAGGAGGACTTCTTCCTGGCGGGACGGCGCAATTCCTCATGGGTCGCGGGGCTGGCGTTCCTGTCGGCCAACCTGGGCGCGCTGGAGCTGCTGGGGATGACGGGCAACACATTCAAGTACGGGATGTACGTGGCCCACTTCTACTGGATCGGCGCCATCCCGGCCATGGTCTTCCTCGGCATCTACATGATGCCGTTCTACTACAGCAGCCGGATCAAGTCGATCCCCGGCTACCTCAAGCTCCGCTTCGACGAAAAGACGCGGGTGCTCAACGGCATCGCCTTCGGCGTGATGACCATCCTGGTGTCGGGCATCAACCTGTACGCCATGGCGCTGGTGCTGCACACGTTCCTCGGCTGGAACTGGGACGCCAGCATGTGGGCCTCGGCGGTGACCGTGGCGGCGTACGTCACCCTGAGCGGCCTGATGTCGGCCATCTTCACCGAGATCATCCAGTTCTTCCTCATCTGGTTCGGGCTGTTCCTCGTGTCGATCCTGGGGATCGTGGAGATCGGCGGCGTGGACGAGGTGCTGCGCCGCGTGCCGCCCGCGTTCGCGGCGCTCTGGTCCACCTCGGCCGACCCGGCCGCCAACGGCATGATGATCACCTGGGCCGGCATCGTGCTGGGTCTGGGCTTCGTGCTGTCGTTCGGCTACTGGACCACCGACTTCCTGGTGGTGCAGCGGGCGTTCTCGGCCCGCGATCTCCGGGCGGCCCGGATGACACCCATCCTGGCCTCGTTCTTCAAGATGGCGCTGCCGTTCCTGGTCATCATCACCGGGCTGGTCGCCATCGTGCTGTCGCGCGACGCGGGGAGCGGCTTCCAGCTGCTGGTGGACAAAGGCCAGGTCAACTACGACTCGGCCCTGCCGCTGCTGATCGCCCGCTACTACCCGGCCGGGCTCATGGGCCTTGGCGTGACCGCCCTGCTGGCCGGCTTCATGGCGGGGCAGGCGGGGAACATCAGCGCCTTCAACACGGTGTGGACATACGACATTTACCACTCCGTCCTCAACCGCGGCGCCTCGCCCCGGCACCTGCTCTGGATGGGGCGGGTGAGCACGGTGGCGGGAATTCTGCTCAGCATCGTCACCGCGTACTGGGCCAAGAGCTTTCCCAGCATCATGGACTACATGCAGGCGATCTTCTCCTGGGTGAACGCGCCGCTCTTCGCCACGATGCTGCTGGGGATGTTTGTCTGGTGGATCACGCCGAACGGCGCGTTCTGGGGCCTGGTGACGGGGATGGCGTCGTCGGTGCTCATGTACCTGGGGGTGAAGTTCCAGTGGTTCGATGCCGCGCGCATCACCCTGTCGCAACCCTACAGCGACATGGCCGCCAACTTCTGGCGGGCGTGGTGGGCCTGGCTCATCTGCTTCGGCGTGACCATCGCCGTGAGCCTGTTCACGGCGCGCAAGCCGCGCGAGGAGCTGGCGGGCCTGGTCAAGGGGCTGAACGCCGGAGCGGCCGAAGCGCCCGTGCCCTGGCAGAGGCGGCCGGAGTTCTGGGGCGTGGTGGCCCTGGTGCTGCTGGTGGCCCTGAACGTGTACTTCTGGTGAGGAGGCGACCCATGCGATCCATCTGGTTCTTCGTCGGACTGATGCTGCTGGTCATGGGCGCCATCGTCACCGCCGCGGGCGCCTGGCAGCTCGCCCAGCCGCCGGCGGCGCCGAAGGTGCTGGCCCAGTACCATCCGTCCCTCTGGTGGGGGCTGGTCATGATGGTGTTCGGCGGGGTGTTCCTGTGGGCGGGACGGCGCCGGACGGACGCGTGAGGCGCGAGCCGCCTTCGGTCGCGGGGTGTGGGCGTCGCCGTCCGGCCGCCCGGAGAAGCCGGGTCGGATCGAGTCGGCGCCGTGTCGAACGAGTCATTCAATTCAGGTGAAAGGAAAGTATCCGATGAAAGGACTACGGCTATTCCTGTTGATGGTGCTGATGAGCGCGCCGGCGGCGGTGTCGGCGGCGGAACCGGCTGCGGGCCGGCAGCTCCAGGAGCTGCAGGGGACGCTGGCCGCCCTGCAGGCCCGGCTGGACGCCCTGGTGAAGCAGGGCGACGCGGCGCGGCAGAGCGAGATCGATGCGTTGCGCCGCCTGCTGGCCGACGCGGACCAGCGGATCGGCGCCCTGGAGGCCGGGCAGCCGGCGGCGCCCGCCCCAGCCGCTGCCGCCGACACCGCGACTCCGCCCTCCGGCGGGGCGGCGGGTGCGACGGCCGTGGTGACGTCCGGCCCGGCCGCGCTGGCAGGGGACCGGCCCGCGGGCCCGGACCCGACGCGACCCTCGCTGGACTGGTACGGCAGCCTCCGGGTGCGCGCCGGCATCGCCTCCAACGGGCAGACGGAAATCGCCGACCGGTTCTCCCGGCTCGGCCTTAACGGCCGCGTGCCGCTGGCCGACGGGTACGCGTTCCTCGGCCAGCTCGAGCTCGGCGTGAACGTGGTGAACCAGAACCCGGAACTGGTGATCGGCGGCGACTCCGGCGGCGCCTACGGCGAAGGGTCGCAGGCGGTGAAGTCCCGCATCGGCCGCGTGGGGGTGGAGACGCCCTTCGGCACGTTCACCTGGGGCAAGCAGTACTCGCCGTACTACGACGTGGCCGGCCTCACCGACATGTTCTTCACGTTCGGCAGCGAGGCCTCGGGCACCTTCGGCACCGGCGACGGCGGCATCCCCGGCACGGGCCGGTCGGAGAAGGCGTTTCAGTACCGCCATCGCCTCGGCCCCGTGCACGTGGGCGCCCAGGTCCAGAACCGGGCTCGCACCGACGAGAACGTGAGCTACGCCGACACCTACGGCTTCATGGCCGGCCTCGACGTCACCCCCTCGTTCACCGTGGCGGCGGCCTTCAACAAGGTCCGGGACGGCGTCGACAAGCCCGAGCCGAACCAGCCCAAGAAGGGCGACCAGGCGTTCATCGTGGGCGGCCGGTGGTCGCGCGGCCCGTTCCAGGTGGCCGCCGACTACGCCGCCAGCCTGAACCACGAGGTGGACGACCAGGGCGTGTACTTCAACGGACGGGGCGTGGAGCTGTACTCGCAGTACGACGTGGGGCCGAAGTGGTCGTTCGGCGGCGGCTTCAACTACCTGTGGTCGGCGGGCGGACATCCGGGCGAGTACCGCCGGCTCAACGGTCTGGGCAGCGTCACGTTCCACTTCAACCAGACTCTGGATGTCAACGCCGAGATCAAGATCGAGGGGAGCCGAGCCACCGACGGCTCGTCGCTGCGCCACTCCGTCCTGGCGTGGGGGGTGAATTACTACTTTTAGGCGAGGCTCGAGACTCGAGACTCGAGGCTAGAGGCTCGTTGTTTTGGGAGCGGGATTCGCCACGGAGGCACGAAGGGCACAAAGAAAACGTTGAGGGTTGAGGTTTGGGAACGAATCCCAAACCCCGAACCGCGAGTCCCGAACCCCGATGACGAGCACGAAATCCGAAGTCTGATTTACGAAGTCTACATGGCGTGAACGAGCCTCGAGCCTCTAGCCTCGAATACGATCACGATTACGAATTACGATTACGATGACGATTACGAATTACGAGCACGATTACGAATTACGATGACGATTACGAGCACGAGCACGGATCCGGAGCCCAGGTCCCAGAACCCAGGTCCCAGAACCCGGGTCCCAGGTCCCAGAACCCAGATCATCCTTTGTGTCCTCCGTATCTTTGTGGTGAGTCGCCTATAGTCTATAAACCCAATCCCGACTCGTACGCCACCCCGGCGATTGACTTTGCCCCTGCGACTGGCTTACAGTTCTTGCATCGCGTCACAGTGACTCTCGGCCGACAGATTCGAGAAGGAGATTCCCCATGTCCATCCCAGCTTCCTGGTGGCGACGTCCTTCGGTGCGGCGGACCGCCGTGCTGATTCTGGCCAGCCTGGCCCTCCTCCTCCCCGGTGCCTGCGGCGACCGCGGCACGCAGTCGGGCGGCGCGGCGCGACCGGCCATGCCGGTGGTCGTGGCCACGGCGATCCAGGAGACCGTTCCCATTTACAACGAGTACGTGGCCACGGTGGACGCCAGCGAAAGCGTGGACATCCGCGCCCGCGTGGAAGCTTATCTCCAAAAACAGCACTTTCAGGAGGGCCGCCTGGTCCGCGCCGGCGACCTGCTCTTCTCGCTGGATCCCCGCCAGTACGCGGCCGACCTCCAGTCGGCCCAGGCGACATTGGCCAAGGCCAAGGCCGACCTGGTGTTCGCCACCGACAAGGTGACGGTGCTGCAGGCCCAGGCCACCCTGGACCAGGCCCAGGCCCGCCTGGCCAAGGCCAACCAGGATGTCAGCCGGCTCAAGCCGCTGGCCGAGCAGCAGGCGGTGCCCCAGCAGGATTACGACGACGCGCTGGCGAACCGGCAGGTGGCCGAGGCCGACGTGATCGCCAAGCAGGCCAGCTACGACACGACGGTGCTGAACCAGAAGGTCTCCATCGACGAGGCCCACGCCGCCGTGCTGTCCGCCGAGGCCCAGATCCAGCGGGCGGAACTGAACCTGAGCTACTGCTCTGTCCGGTCGCCCATCACCGGCCTGATCGGCCGCCGGCAGGTGGCGCCGGGCAACCTCGTGGGGCGGGGCGAGGCGACGCTGCTCGCCACCGTGTCGGCCCTGGACCCCCTGCGGGTCACCTTCGCCGTGAGCGAGACCGACTGGCTCTACCTCATGCGGCGGGTCCAGCGGGAGGTCAAGGAGAGCGAGCGGCAGCTCATCGAGCTGGTCCTGGCCGACGGGAGCACCCACACCCACAAGGGGCGGTTCATCATCGCCGAGCGCCAGGTGGATCCCAAGACCGGCACCCTGGCCATGGTGTGCGAATTCCACAATCCGGAGTACGTCCTGCGGCCGGGCATGTTCGGCCGGGTGCGGCTGGCCGTGGACCGCCGGGAGAACGCGATCCTGATCCCGCAGCGGGCGGTCATGGAGTTGCAGAGCGCCCAGACGGTCTACGTGGTGGGCCCGGAGAACAAGGTGGCCCTGCGCACCGTGGTGCTGGGCGGACGCTCCGGGAACCGGTTCATCGTCGCGGACGGCCTGCGGGCGGGCGAGCGGGTGATCGTCGAGGGCCAGCTCAAGGTTAAGCCCGGCATGCCCGTCGCGCCGACGGACAAGCCGATGACGGAGGAGCAGGGGGCGCACTGATGGCCAAGTTCTTCATCCACCGCCCCGTCTTCGCCATCGTCATCTCGCTGGTGATCGTGATCGCCGGCGCCATGAGCCTGATGACGCTGCCGGTGGCCCAGTTCCCCCAGATCTCCCCGCCCACGGTTCTGGTCAACATCTACTACCCCGGCGCCAGCGCCGAGACCGTGGAGGAATCCATCGCCACGCCGGTGGAGCAGGAGGTCAACGGCGCCGAGAACATGATCTACTTCTCCTCGAAGTGCGCCAGCGACGGGAGCTACGCGCTGACCTGCACCTTCAAGGTGGGGACGAACCTGGACCTGGCCAGCGTGGACATCAACAACCGCGTGAGCAAGGCCCAGCCGAAGCTGCCCGCCGAGGCGATCCAGTCGGGCATCTCCGTTAAAAAATCGTCGCCCGACATGCTGATGGTGCTCAGCGTCTTCTCCCCCGACCACAGCTACGACGAGCTCTTCCTCAGCAACTACGCCTCCATCAACCTGGTGGACGCCATCGCCCGCGTGCCCGGCGTGGGCAGCACCGTGATCGTGGGCCAGCGCGACTACTCCATGCGGCTGTGGGTCCGGCCCGACAAGCTGAGCAAGCTGGGCGTCACCGCCGGCGACATGGCCCAGGTCATCAAGGAGCAGAACATCCTGGCGCCCGCCGGGGCGGTGGGGCAGCCGCCCGCCAAGCCGGGGCTCGATTTCCAGTACACGGTCAACGTCAAGGGCCGGCTGACCACCACCGATGAGTTCAGCGACATCATCGTCCGGACGCTGCCCGACGGCTCGATCCTCCGGGTCAAGGACCTGGCCCGTGTCGAGATGGCGGGCAAGAGCTACACCAGCTTCGGACGGCTCGACGGCGTGCCCGCCACTCTCATCATCGTCTACCAGCTCCCCGGCTCCAACGCCATCGAGACCGCCGGGCAGCTGCGTGACCTGATGGACGAGCTCGGCGACAAGTTCCCGCCCGGCCTCGAATACGAGGTCACCATGGACAGCACCGACTTCGTCAACGCCTCCATCGACGAAGTGGTGCACGCGCTGCGTGACGCCATCATCCTGGTGCTGCTGGTGGTGTTCCTCTTCCTCGGCAACTTCCGCGCCACGCTCATCCCCATGCTGGCGGTGCCGGTGTCGCTGGTGGGCACGTTCGCCGCGTTCGTGCCGCTGGGATTCTCCATCAACACCCTCACTCTGTTCGGCATCGTGCTGGCCGTGGGCATCGTGGTGGACGACGCCATCGTGGTGGTGGAGGCGGTGGAGCATCACATCGAGCACGGGCTCTCCCCGGCCGCGGCCACCGAGAAGGCCATGGACGAGGTGTCCGGCCCTGTGGTGGCCATCGCCCTGGTGCTGTGCGCGGTGTTCGTCCCCGTCGCCTTCATGGGCGGGATCACCGGGCAGCTCTACCGGCAGTTCGCGCTGACGCTGTCCATCTCGGTGCTGCTGTCGGCGCTGGTGGCGCTGACCCTGACGCCGGCGCTCTGCAAGATGATCCTCCGGCCGCGCCGCGAGATGCGCGGGCCGCTGGGCGCCTTCCTCCGCGGCTTCAACCGGCTCTTCGACCGGGTCACGGGCGGCTACATCGCCACGGTCCGGATGATCCTGCGCCGCGCCGCCCTGGCGCTGGCGGTGCTGGCGGCGTTCTGGTTCGGCGCCGGCGGCTTGATGAAGCTGCTCCCCTCGGGCTTTGTCCCCGACGAGGACCAGGGGTACTACTTCGTGTCCATGAACCTGCCCGACGGCGCGTCCATGGAACGCACCGACGCGCTGTCCCGCCGGGCCGAGACGTTCATCCGCAAGCTGCCCGGCGTGCGGCGCGTCATCACCATGGGCGGGCTCAACCTGATGACCGGCGCCTACACGTCGAACAACGCCAGCCTCATCGTGATGCTCGAGCCGTGGGAGGAGCGGCGATCGCAGCAGACCCAGCTCGGCGCGCTCCTCATGGCCACCCAGCGGGAGCTCCTCACGTATCCGGAGGCGCTGTGCATCGCCTTCATCCCGCCGCCCATCCCCGGCCTGGGCAACGCCGGCGGCTTCCAGCTCGAGCTGCAGGACCGCTCCGGCCACACGCCCGACGAGCTGATGCAGACCGCCCAGTCGTTCCTGACCGCCGCGCAGGCGCGGCCGGAGCTCCAGAACCTCTACACCGGCTTCCGGACCACCGTGCCCCAGATCCGGCTGGACATCGACCGGGACAAGGCCCGCACCCTGGGCGTGCCCATCGACCAGGTCTTCCAGAGCCTGCAGATCTGCCTCGGCGGGCTGCTGGTCAACGACTTCACCCGCTTCGGCCGCACCTACAAGGTCATCATCCAGGCGGAGCCGGAATTCCGCGCCGGGCCCGAGAGCATCGGCCTGATCCACGTGCGCACCGGCGCCGGCTCGATGGTGCCCCTCAGCACGCTGTCGACGAGTTTCGACGTCAGCGGTCCGGATCTGATCCCGCGCTACAACATGTTCCGCACCGCGGAGATCTCCGGCAGCGCGGCGCCGGGTTACAGCTCGGGCCAGGCGCTGGCGGCCATGGAAGAGCTGGCCCGCGACCACCTGCCGCAGGGGTACGGCTTCGAGTGGACCAACATCGCCTACCAGGAGAAAGAGTCCGGCGGCGCCCAGGGCATGATCTTCGGCCTGGCCATCATCTTCGTGTTCCTCTTCCTGGCCGCCCAGTACGAGAGCTGGTCGGTGCCCTTCTCGGTGCTCTTCGGCATCCCGCTGGGCGTCTTCGGGGCGTTCCTCGGGGTGTGGCTCCTGGGGCTGGTCAACAACGTGTACGTCCAGATCGGGCTGATCATGCTCATCGGCCTGGCGGCCAAGAACGCCATCCTCATCGTGGAGTTCGCCAAGGAGCGCTACGAGCAGGCGGGCATGCCGCTCGAGGAGGCGTCGGTGGAGGGGGCGCGCCTGCGGTTCCGGCCGATCCTGATGACCTCGTTCGCGTTCATCCTCGGCGTGGTGCCGCTGGTGCTGGCAAGCGGCGCCGGCGCCGCCTCGCGGGTGTCGCTGGGCGCGGCGGTGTTCGCCGGCATGACCGCGGCCACGGCGCTGGGGGTGTTCTTCATCCCGCTCCTCTACGTCCTGGTGCAGCGGCTGGCGGCCCGCTTCGGTTCGAAGCCGCGGGCGGCGGCCGCCGACGCCCCGGCGGCCGGGGCGGCGGAAGGAGGCCAGTCATGAACACGTTCCGGATGGCTATGTTGGCCGGCCTCGTGCTGCTGTGCGCCTGCGCGGTGGGGCCCAAGTACGTCCGGCCGGAGGTCGACGTGCCGCCCGATTTCCGGGGCGGGGGCGGCGCGGCGGCCGCCGGTGCCGCCACCGCCGGCGACATGGGCTGGTGGGAGGTGTACCGGGATCCGGTGCTGCAGGACCTGATCCGGGCCGCGCTGGAGCGGAACCACGACGTCCGGCTCGCCGCCGAGCGGGTGCTGGCGGCGGAGGCGCAGCTCGGCATCACCCGCGCCGACCAGTTCCCCAGCGTCGGCGGAGTGGGCGAATACCAGGTGGGCCGGACGTCCCGCGAGGGCTACGTCACCACGCCGGGATACCCGTACGTGCAGCGCAACCACACCCTGGCGCTGAGCGCGTTCTTCGAGGTGGATCTGTGGGGCCGGCTGCGCCGCGCCACCGAGGCGGCGCGGGCCGAGCTGCTGGCCACCGAGGCGGCCCGCCGGACGGTGACGCTGACGCTGGTGGGCGGCGTCGCGGCCGGCTACTTCGGCCTGCGCGAGCTGGACCTGGAACTGGACATCGCGGAACGCACCCTGGCGTCCCGCCAGAAATCGCTGGACCTGGTCCGGGCCCGGCAGACCGGCGGCGTGAGCAGCATGCTGGAGGTGGACCAGGCCCAGGGGCTGGTGTCGGCCGCCGCCGCCGCCATCCCGGACATCAAGCGCCGCATCGCCCAGCAGGAGAACTTCCTCAGCCTGCTGCTGGGGCGCAACCCGGGGGACATCCCCCGCGGCCGGGCGTTGACGGAGCACGTGCTGGGCGTGGCCGTGCCGGTGGGGCTCCCCTCGTCGCTGCTGGAGCGGCGGCCCGACATCGGCCAGGCCGAGCAGCAGCTCATCGCCGCCAACGCCCGCATCGGGGTGGCCCGGGCGGCCTACTTTCCCCAGATCACCCTGACCGGCGCAGCGGGGACGATGAGCAAGGACTTCAACAACCTGTTCTCCGGTCCCAGCTGGACGTGGAACTTCCTGCCGCAGGTGTCGGTGCCCGTGTTCACCGCGGGGAAGATCAGGTCCGGTGTGCGGGTCAGCGAATCGCAGCAGCGGCAGGCCCTCATCCAGTACGAGCGGACCATCCAGAACGCCTTCCGCGAGGTGGCCGACGCCATGGTGGCCTACCGCCGCCAGCTGGAGTACGTGGCCGAGCTGCAGAAGCTCACCGACACGCTGGCCGACCAGGCGCGGCTGTCCCGCCTGCGCTACACCGGCGGCGTGACCAGCTACCTGGAAGTGCTGGATTCCGAGCGCCAGTTCTTCGACGCGGAGATCAACCTGGCCCGGGCGCAGCTGGCCGAGCTCGTGGCGCTGGTGGACCTCTATAAGGCGCTCGGCGGCGGCTGGCGGGAACCGCCGCCCGCCGCGCAGCCCTGAGCCCCGCCTGCCCCGAGGACGCATGAAACCGATCCATCAACACTTGCGGGAATTCTGGTGGCAGGACCGCAGCATGGTCGTCCTGCTGGTGGGCCTGGTGGTGGTGATCTTCATCATCTACCCCATGGGCGGGTTGGGCCACACCTACGGCTGGCTCCTCCAGGTGTGCATCTCCGTCATCCTCATCGCCGGCGTCGGAGCGGTGGCCCGAACGCGGGCCACCGCCTGGCTGGTCGCGGGAGTCGCCGTGGCCGGACTGGTATCCCGCTGGCTGGTCTTCCTGCGACCCAGCCCGGAGCGGGTGCTGACGGACGCCGTGCTCTTCGCGCTGGTCCTCGGCGTGCTCGCGGCGGTGGTGTTGGTGCAGGTGTTTCGGGCCGGGCCCATCACCGCGGGCCGCATCGTGGGCGCGGTGGTGTTCTACCTGTTGCTGGGGCTGATGTGGGCCAACGTCTACACGATCGTCATCCTGGTCCGGCCCGGCGCGTTCCAGTTTCCCGAAGCGTCCCTGTCCGCCAACGAACTGGTGGCCCAGCTGATCTATTTCAGCTTCGTCACCCTGACGACGACGGGCTACGGGGACGTCCTCCCGCTCCATCCGCTGGCCCGCTCGCTGGCCAACCTGGAGGCGCTGGTGGGCCAGCTCTACCCGGCGATCCTCATCGCCCGGCTGGTGTCGCTGGAACTCATGCGCCGGCCGGCGGACAGTTAGCGCGCCATCACCGGACGGTGGCACGGTCCGGCCGGGCGTGCCGCGGGCCGTTGGTTGAAGCGATCCGATGCGTCCCAATCACTTCCGGGTGGAGATGACCAACCCGATGCTGACACCGAAGCCTGATATCTCCTCGGACCGGAACGGTTCGACGGAACCCGCAATGGTGGAGCTGGTCCTGGCGGCCATCCCGCCGGCGAAACGGGCGGCGCACGAGGCGGCGGCGCTGGCCGAGCGGCTGGGCGCGCTGGACACCGCGATCAACCTGCCGGAGCGGCTGGACGCGCTGGTGCGGCTCACCCGCTGGACCCGGACCTGGCGCGGGGTGCTGCCGCCGGCCCATCCGGACGAACCGCTGCCCGAAGCGGCGCTCTCGCGGCTCCACCACCTGCTGGACCTGCTGGAGCAGGCTCCGGCGGTCCGCGCGCGGGTCCAGCGGGCGATGGGCCGGATCCTGGCCGAGTCCGACGCCCTGGCCCTGTTCGCCGAATCGGGCATCCCGGTCCAGCGGGGCTTCTTCGCCGAGTTCGGGGACCGGCTGATGAACAAGCTGCTGCCGCAGCCCCGGGATGATCGCGACCTGGCCAAGCTGCTGCGGCAGTTGTTCAGCGGCGCGGGCGAGGTGGAGCGGTTCCTGCAGATGCCGGCCGGCGATTTCCAGCGGCTGGCCGGCCTGGTGATGCCCCCGCCTGGAGACGCGGCCTGGGCCGGCGTCGAGACCGCGTTCGCCGACGCGTTCCGGCTGCTGGCCGCGCGCGTGCAGGCCGAGGGGCTCTCGGAAAAGCTGCGCATCCGCAGCCGGCCCGGCCCCGTGAGCGCGTCGCCGTTCTATCGGCTCGCCCGCGCCAGCGAGGCCCTGCTGGCCGCCGGATCGGCCGGCGACGCATCGGCGGCTGCCGCCGCCGAGTGGCGCTCCGCCTGCTCCGCCTGCCGGGACGAAATGGCCGAGATCCACCGCCAGCTCGAGGGCGAGGGCGTCAGCACCGGCATCGTGTTCGGACTGGAGGTGCTGGAGCGGTGCCTCCGGCGCATGGAGCAGGTGGTGGACGTGCGGGTCGCCGGCTCGGGCGCGGCGCGCGCCGCCGCTTTCCACCGCCTGCTGGCCCAGGTGGCGCGCTCCAGCCACGAAGACCGGAGCCTGGGCCACCTGGTGGTCTGGAACACCGGCTTGCTCCAGCGCAAGATCGTGGAGCGCACGGGCAGGACGGGTGAGCATTACATCGCGACCAATCGGGCCGAGTACCGGCACATCTGGCTGGCCGCGGCTGGGGGCGGCCTCCTCACCGTGGGTACTGCGGCGGTCAAAATGCAGCTGGCCGGCGTGAGCCTGGCGGCGTTCCAGGAGGGTTTCCTGGCCGGGCTGAATTACGCCGTCAGCTTCCTGCTGCTCCAGGTGTTCGGACTCATGTTGGCCACGAAGCAGCCCGCCATGACCGGCGCCAAGCTGGCCGACATCGTCCGGGCGCGGCGCGGCGCCGAGCGGCGGGCCGAGATCGCCGACTATGCGGCCCGCATCTGCCACTCCCAGCTCGCGGCGGCGCTGGGCAACATCCTGCTGGTTTCAGCCGGCGCGGTCCTGCTCAGCCTGGCCTGGCGGGCCGTCTTCGGGACGCCCTTCCTCGACGCTGCGCGCGTGGACTACGTCATCGGCAGCCTCCATCCGCTGGCGAGCGGCACCGTCCTCTACGCCGCCATGACCGGCGTGATCCTGTGGCTGGCGTCGCTGGCGGGTGGCTGGTTCGAGAACTGGGCGACCTACCACCGGGTGCCCCGGGCCATTGCCGAGCACCCGTGGGGCGAGTGGCTCGGCCGCGAACGTCTGCGCCGCTGGGCGGACACGTTCGCCCGCCAGGCCGCCGGCTGGGGCACCAACATCTCGCTCGGCTTCATGCTGGGCTACGTCCACGGCACCGGCCGGTTTCTCGGCATTCCCATGGACGTGCGCCACGTCACCCTGAACACCGGTACCCTGGCGCTGGCCCTGGCCTCGCGCGAGGCGCTGCCGGTGCCGCTGGCGGCGCTGCTGTGGGCCCTGGCCGGAGTGGCGGTGATGTTCGTGCTGAATCTGGCGGTGAGTTTCCTGCTGGCGCTGTACACGGCGCTGCGCGCCTACAGCGTGTCGGGCCGCGAGATGGCGGCCCTGCTGCTCCACCTGGTGAAGGCGTTCCTCCACTCGCCGCTGCGATTCATCCTGCCGCCGGGGGGAAGGGAGGAGTCAGGAGATAGGAGATAGGAGATAAAAGTTGCGTTCTCCTCGTGCTCGTAATTCGTAATCGTGATCGTCATCGTAATCGTAATCGTAATCGGACCTGGGATCTGGGTTCTGGGGCCTGGATTCCGAATCCCGGATCTCAGGACCCAGCCCCTAGGACCCAGCCCCTAGGACCCAGCCCCTAGGACCCAGCCCCTAGGACCCAGCCCCTAGGACCCAGCCCTCTCCACTCACCGATTCACCCATTCACCGATTCACCATCTCCCTTGCCAGTGCATGATCCACCAGGTGGCACGCGGGAGGTACCGCGAGCGGCAGCGAGCGGCGCGAAAGCCCAATCGGCACGCCTTATCCCAGGCGCCCAACCACTCTGTCTGTGCCGCTTGAATGTCCGTCCGGGATCAAAGGGCAAACCATCGCTGCGGGTTCTGCAACAGCGCACAAGGTCGCGTGACATGAGCTGCCGCTACCGTGATGGAATGGTGTCGCGGTGCCGGCCGGTCGTGGCGTCTGGCCCCTGGCGCCGCTCGCTGCCGCTCGCGGTACCTCATTGCTGCCGGCTGTTTGATCGTGCTTGGGCATCGGGCATAGGAACAACCACCCGTCCATGTTGGGATTGACGGGGTGATGATAGCATCGCCCCCCTGACGGCGCGGCGGCCGGCGGGCGAAAAAAATCCCGGCGTCCGCGGACGCCGGGAGGGTGGGATCGAATCGGCGGCCGATCCACCGTCAGAAGCAGGCGGGCGGATCGTCCAGCGTGTTCAGGTCGTAGATGAACGACCGGACGTTCTGCGGCGGATTCCAGTAATACGCGTGGGCCCGGTGGTTGGTGCTGTCATAGACCAGGTACAGGCTCCAGGGGAGCTCGCGCGGACTGATCATGTACATGACACCGCCGCGCCAGTTGATCTCGGCCTGGCCTTCAAATTCCGTGCCGCCGTTTTCGAACACGCGGAACAGGAACGTGCCGTCGGCGTTGACGCACAGCATGGCGCGGCCGTAGTCGTCCATGAAGACGTAGTCCTGGTAGGCGCTGCAGCCGGAATCGATGTACTTCACGGCGTTGTAGATGATCAAGAACACATCGCCGGTGAAGTTCGGGTTGTCACCGGGGTAGGAGTTGACGGCGATGACGCAGTTCTTCTCGGCCACGAACGGCACGCCGTCGTCCCAGGCGGCGATGAGTCCGGCGCCGGGGCTCAGGATGACGTCGTCGCGGTATTCGTCGGCGGCGGCGGTGACGCCGGCCATGACCGGGTGGCTGGCGTCGTAGGCGCCCAGGTCCGCCCAGAGGTAGAGGTTGTCTCCGCCCAGATTTGTAAACGGGCTGTACCCTCCGGTGATGATGCGGCCGCTCAGGGCCCAACCGTTGTCGTCGGCCCAGTCGAAGACCGCCAGGATCAGCTTGCCGCCGGCATCGACGAAATCCGCCAGCAGGTCGCCCATAACCACCCGGTCGTACCAGTAATTGTCGGAGAAGGCAATCACCGCATCGTATCCCTGCAGAAACCCCAGGGTGGGCAGGGCGACTCGACAGTCGAAATGGTCCACGGCGCTGATGTCGGGCTGGGCCATCAGGAAATTAACCAGGCCGGTGGGATAATTGTCCGAGCTGGCCACCAGCACGTGCAGACCGCCGTTGGCCTTGGGCGCCGGGGGTACAAAGTCCTCTACCGCTTCCGGCGCGTCGCCGGGGAACGCGCGGCGCTCCAGCTGGCCGATGATCCGGCCGGCCGGACCGTCCGTCGCCTTGCGCGGCTGCCGCCGGAACTCGGCGCCCCAGACCACCGAGGTCAGAACGACAGCGGCTAAAACCATCAACACCAACACTCGATTGCGTTTCATGGGTCCTCCCAAATCTGACAGGCATTGTGCCAATGATACCACATCGAATATTGCGAGTGTCAAGCCGGCGGGATCGGGCGCCGGACCTTGCGGCGCCACCCGGTCAATGGTACCATCGTCTCTCGGCCGGCGCGGTGCGACCGGCCGCGATTCCAACCAATGGAGCGCCCATGCCGGTGAGCCAGGCGGAGCGGATCCGGAAAACCTTCACGGCCCGGTTTGGCCGGGAGCCCCTGCTGGTGCGCTCCCCCGGCCGGGTGAACCTCATCGGCGAGCACACCGACTACAACGAGGGCTTCGTCCTGCCCGCGGCGGTGGACCGCGCCATCATCTTTGCTATCGCGCCCTGCGACGGCCGCCAGGTGCGGCTGCTCGCGGCCGACCTCGGTGAGGAATGCGCCGTGTCGCTGGACCGGCTCCCCAAGCCCCGCCACGGCTGGCCCGATTATCCCGTGGGGGTTCTGGAGGGGCTCCGGCGCGTCCGGCCGCGCCTCGGCGGCTTCGACTGCGCCTTCGGCGGCGACATCCCCGTGGGCGCGGGGATGTCCTCGTCGGCGGCCGTGGAGGCGGGGCTCGCCTACGCGCTGGACGCGCTCTTCGAGCTGGGCCTGACACCGCTCGAGCTGGTGAAGCTGGCCCAGCGGGCCGAGAACGAGTACGTGGGCGTCCGCTGCGGCATCATGGACCAGTACACCAACATCTTCGCCCGGAACGGCCAGGTGCTGCGCCTCGACTGCCGGACGCTGGCCGCCGAGCATTTCCCTTTCCCGTCGAACAAGCTGCGGGTGGTCCTGTGCGACACCGGGGTGCGCCACGCCCTGGGCGCTTCCGAGTACAACGTCCGACGAGCCCAGTGCGAGGAGGGGGTGCAGCGGATCCGGCGGGTCAACCCCATGGTGCGCAGCCTGAGGGACGTGACTCCGGACATGCTCGCGGCGGTGCGCCGCGAGCTCGATCCGGTGGTGTGGCGCCGCTGCGCCTACGTGATCGCGGAGAACGCGCGGCTGCTGGCCGGCTGCGAGGACCTGCGGCGGGGCGATTTCGCCGTCTTCGGCGAGCGGATGGGCCAGTCGCACGCGGGGCTGCGCGACGAGTACGAGGTGAGCTGCCCGGAGCTGGACCGGCTGGTGGCCATCGCCTGGACCGATCCGGCGGTGCTGGGCGCGCGGATGATGGGCGGCGGCTTCGGCGGCTGCACCGTCAACCTGGTCCGCGCCGACGGCGTGGCCGCCTTTGCCGAGCGCGTGCGCCAGACCTACCGGCCGCCCGACGGCGGGCCGGCGAAGGTGTACGCCTGCCGCATCGAGGGGGGGACGCGGGTCATCGCCCGTCCGCCGGTCCTTTGATCGGTGAACAGTGAACAGTGAACAGTGAACGGTGAGGCGTAGGGGCGTGGTAGTTTGCCGCTCGTGCACGCGGTACCTCCACGTCGCCGACCGGTGGATCGTAACCCTGCTGCCGGGTGCTGAATCAACCGTGAACAGATGATTGAACGAGCGGATTCCGGATATCTCTACTGGATGGATTCCGGCGACACCGGTTTGGGACCGTGGCGGGGGTGGAGGGGGCCGGAAGCTGACAGCCGGGGCCGCCAGCTTCCGGCGGGCGAAAGGCCGTTTACTTTTTCGCCGGGTAGTAGTTGATATTCAGCAACCGCCAGGGGTTCTTGAAAGCCTCGACCACGATCTGGTTCGTCTTCGGATCCAGCTTGAGCTCCAGGGCGGGGATGATCGTGCCCGTGCTCTTGCCTTTCTCCTTGGTCAGGATCACGTCGCACGCCGACAGGTTGTAGTCGGTGGAGCGCGTCTGGTACCAGGCCTCGCCGAACCGGATGGGCCGGTCCGTGACCAGGCGGATCTTCCGGCCCTCGGGCACCTGGAACTCCCGGATGTAGTTCACGTCAAAGCCCAGCGTGCCGGTGATGGCCATGTGCCCCTTGGCTTTCATCTTGGTGAGGGCGTTGAAGAGGCCTTCCGATCCGGCGGCCTGGAAAGCCTCCTGCAAAGCCTTCTGGTCATCATCCGTGGAGTACTCGTAGATGATGATCTTGACGTCGGTCCGCCGCCCCAGTTGGGTGCCCTCGCCCTGCATGACCGCCTGGATGGTCTCGTACTTGGCGGCCAGGCCCCACAGGCTGCCGAACGCCAGGCTGATCAGCACCAGCGCCACCGTCATCCATCCGTTCCTGCGTGCGTGTCTCATGATGTCTCCTTTTGGGTTGTGTTTCAAAACGATCTCTGTATGCATAGCGCGGCGCGACAGAGCGGCCGCCGGTCACTTCCGCCGCTCGCGGCTCTTGGAACTGCCGGTGCGCTCCCGGGTGTCCTGGCCGCTCTTCCACGTGTCGTAACTTTTCTGGCGCTCGGCCGAACTGGCGCGGGCCCGCCGGTCCTGCTCCAGCTGGCTGTAGCTGGTCGAAGATGTGGCGGTCGCGGTGGTGCGCGGGGCGCCGGCGGCCTGGGCGTGCGCGCTTTGGGCGGCGGTCTTCTGCTCCTGCGCCCGGGCTTTCTGTTCGTCGGTTGCGACGGGCTTGTCCACCGTCTGCCAGGAGCCGTCCTCGTACTTCTGCCACGAGTCGCCGTCGTTCTTGTACACGTTGCCGTCATGGGCCGCGTATTTGTTGTTGTCGGCATCCGTGGCGATCGTCGTGGACCCGCGGTCCGTGACCACGCGTCCGCCCTTGCCGCCGTCGGAGGTCTCGTAGCCGGCGATGGTGCCGCGGGAGTCGGTGTAGTGGCCCGTGTGCACCCAGTCGTCGCCCCGGGTCACCACGGATTCGCCCCACTGCGCGTAGGGATTGGACCGCTGGTAGGTGGCCGCGCCGGTGTCGGTGCGCGGGTTGTAGCCCCGCGCGGCGTAGCCGGCCTGGCCGCCCGGCCCGTAGAAGCCCGCCTTCTGGGCCCACGCGCCAGTGGACGGGTTGTACGCCTCGGCGTAGCCGCGTCCGGCATAGGGCCCCCACACCGCCGCCCCGCGGGCGTAGGCGCCGGTGTACGGGTTGAAGGCGGCGGCGTAGCCGCAGCCGCCGTACGGACCGTAGGCCACGGCCGCCCGGCCGAAGGTGCCGGTGTACGGGTTGTAGAACGCCGCCACGCCGTAGGAATACGGGCGGGGGTAGTAGATCGGGTACCAGACGTGCGGCGGGTAGTAGAAGTACGGCGGATAGTAGTATCCCGTCCCGTACACCACGCAGGCCCCGACGATGTAGACGCCCAGATAGCCCGACGTGTAGCCGACAGTCACGGTCGTCGGGGACGTCTCATAGATCGTGACGTAGGTGACGTTGTACTTGGGACAGCTCGGGGGGATGGTGTAGATCACGGCCGGGATGGTGTCCGCCACCGTCCAGGGACCGGTGGGGGAGGGGGCGACGAACCAGACCGCCTGGTAGCAGCAGTAGTAC
>JAGOHA010000169.1:0-1534 GCA_017996395.1 Acidobacteriota bacterium
AATAGCCAATAATCCTTAATGTCCAATGAAAGATGATCAATGAATATGGCCGCCCCTTCGTGTCCTTCGTGACTTTGTGGTTAATCGTCGGAATTCGGATATCGAATATCGGACTTTGGACCTGGGACCTGGGTCCTGGGTCCATTTTCTCAGATCCCAGGTCCCAGCACCCGGGTCCCATCAACGACACGAATGAACTCGTATCCAAATAGCCAATTTAATATAAGCAATGATTAATACCGTCTTCCTTTTCCTGGGTCTCCCGCCGGTCGCGGCTCCTCCCCCCTAGCCTCTAGCCTCGAGCCCCTAGCCCCTAGCCCCTAGCCCCGAGCCCCTAGCCCCGCCCCTTCCGGCTCTTCGCGTGGGGATGGGCCTGCTGGTACACCTGGATCAGGTGCTCGATGGACAGGTGGGTGTACTTCTGGGTGGTGGACAGGCTGGCGTGGCCCAGCAACTCCTGGATCACCCGCAGGTCGGCGCCGGCGTTCAGCAGGTGGGTGGCGAACGTGTGGCGCAGCGTGTGGGGGCTGATCTTGAGCCGGACCGCCACGCGGTGGATGTAGCTGTTCAGGATCCGCCGCACCGAGCGGTCCGTCAGGCGCCCGCCCCACAGGTTGAGGAAGACGGCCTCCCCCTCGCGGCCTTCAGCGGGCGCGGCGGCCAGGATGAGCTGGCGTTCGGGCCACCACGCCGCCAGGGCCTGCGCCGCGGCCTCGCCGAACGGCACCAGCCGCTCCTTCTTCCCCTTGCCGCGCACGCGGATCATCTCCTCGGCGGGGTGGATGTCCGCCGTGTTGAGCCCCACCAGCTCGCTGACGCGCATCCCGGTGGCGTACAGCAGCTCCAGCAGGGCCCGGTCGCGCCGGCCCTTGCGGGTGCCCGGGTCGGGCGCCTCCACCAGCGCCTGCACCTGGTCCAGCTCCAGGTGCACCGGGATCCGGCGCGGGGTGCGGGGCATGCTCACCGACAGGGCCGGGTTCTTGACCAGCACGCCGATCCGCACCAGGTGCTTGAAGAAGGACCGCAGCGTCGACACCTTGCGGCAGATGGTGGTCTTGGCCAGGTTCTTCTGGTACAGGAAACCGAGATACTCGCGGATGGACAGGGGGTCGATCGCCTCGACCGCCGGTTCTACGGCGTGGCCGCGGCTGTCGGTCCGAGTGAAGAAGGCGGTGAACTGGCGCAGGTCCGCCTCGTAGTTGCGCGCCGTGTGGGCAGACATGTTCCGCTCGAACTTCAGGTGTTCGAGGAAGAGGTCGATCAGCTCCGCCAACTTGCGGCCCATGTGTCGCTCCCTTGATCCTGCCATTATATGACGGAACCGGCGAAACGGCGAACCGGCGTGGATCAGGCGTCCCGCCTGAAGACTCGAACCGGCGAATCGGCGAAGCGGCGAGACGGCGATGTGGCGGAGCCGGATTCACCACGAAGGCACAGAGGACACAAAGGATTCAATTGGACTCATTGATCATTTTTCATTGGTCATTTATCGTTGATCAATGCGGAGGGTGAATAGGGTAATCGGTAACAGAAT
>JAGOHA010000169.1:1634-5276 GCA_017996395.1 Acidobacteriota bacterium
GGCGGAGCCGGATTCACCACGAAGGCACAGAGGACACAAAGGATTCAATTGGACTCATTGATCATTTTTCATTGGTCATTTATCGTTGATCAATGCGGAGGGTGAATAGGGTAATCGGTAACAGAATCTGGGTCCCGTGAGCCAGAACCCAGAACCCCGGTCCCAGGTCCGAATTCCGATGTCCGAATTCCGATGTCCGCTATCCGCGAACCTGCGAACCTGGAACTTGCGAACCTGTGAACCTTCCAACGTTCACACGTTCAAATCAAACGATTCGATTACGATTACGATCACGAATTACGATAACGAGCACGAACTCTCAACCCTCAACTTTCAACCCTCAACTTTCAATCCTCGACGAATGGGAACGAGCCCCGAACCCCGAGCCCCGAATCCCAATGCACCGCCGTGCTTGCGGTGGCTCCGGCGCCCTGCCGGCCTTTACTTTCCTGCCCGGCCGTACTACGATGGGACGCCGGCGCCGCCGGCAAAGGCCGTCCGGACATGAACGAACTGCGCAAATTGATGGTCTACCTGAAGCCGTACCTGCCCCTGCTGGCGGTGTCGCTGGTGCTGCTGGCCGTGGTGAGCGCCCTCGAGGGCCTCATCATGATGCTCATCGAGCCCATCTTCAACTCGGTGCTGGCGCAGCACACGGCGCTCTCCGGCGCGGCGGCCAAGTTCCAGTTCCTGTACGACTGGTTCGACCTGCGCGGGCCCGACATCTACCTGAAGGTCGCCCTGGGCATCCTCATCCTGACCTTCCTGAAGTGCGTCTGCCTCTACTTCGCCGACTACGCCACGATTTACACGGGCCAGAAGATCATCCAGCACGTCCGCAACGACCTGTTCGACCACATCGTCCGGCAGTCCACCCTGTTCTTCGCGCGCCACTCCACCGGCAAGCTCACCAGCCGGATCGTCAACGACGTGGACAAGATCCAGGAGACGGTCTCGCGCTCGCTGGCCGACTTCGCCCGCCAAGTGCTCACCATGGTGGCGTTCGTCGTGCTGCTGTTCTACATCGACCCGTACCTGGCCGGGGCCACCCTCGTGGTGGGGCCGGTGGTGGCGGGGATCACCGGCTTCCTGGGCCGGCGGATCAAGGGTTACGGCTGGCACAGCCAGGAGCACGTGGCCGAGATGACCAACATGCTCCAGGAGACCATGTCGGGCCACCGCGTGGTGCAGGGCTTCGGGATGGAGGCCGGGGAGTCGTCGCGGTTCCGCCGCATGACCGACGGGCTGCTCCGCTTCAACCTGAAGGCGGGGCGGATCGTCTCCATCAACCCGCCGCTCATGGAGCTGATCGGCGTCCTGATCTTCGTCCCCTTCCTGGTGTACGCCCATTTCCGGATTCAGGATGGGCACCTGACCGTGGGCGCGTTCGCCGTGTTCCTGACCTCGCTGGTGCGGCTCTACGATCCGGTGCGCCGCATTTCGCGGATGCACCTGGGCTTCCAGCAGACGTTCGCCTCGGTGGACCGCATCTTCGAGGTGCTCGAGGAGGACGAGCGGGTCGCCGAGCGGTCCGACGCCGCGGAGTTGCCGCCCATGCGCCGCGACATCGTCTTCGACAACGTCTCGTTCCATTACGAGCGGCAGGGCGACGAGCCGGTGCCGGTGCTCGAGGCGATCGACCTGCGGGTGCCCCGGGGCGAGGTGCTGGCCATCGTCGGCAGCTCGGGGGCGGGCAAGAGCACGCTGGCCAACCTGATCCCGCGGTTCTTCGATCCCACCGCCGGCGCCATCCGGATCGACGGCGTCGACCTGCGCGACGTGCGCCTCGAGTCGCTGCGCCGCCAGATCGCCATCGTCACCCAGGAGACCTTCCTCTTCAACGACACGGTGCGCAATAACTTGTGCTACGGCTCCGGCGACGTGACCGCCGACCGGCTCGAGGCGGCGGCGCGGGCGGCGCTGGCCCACGACTTCATCGTCAAGATGCCTCAGGGGTACGACACGGTCATCGGCGAGCGCGGGGCGCGGCTTTCGGGGGGCGAGCGCCAGCGGCTGGCCATCGCCCGGGCGCTGCTCCGCGACGCGCCGCTGCTGGTGCTCGACGAGGCCACCTCGTCGCTGGACAGCGAGTCGGAGAGCCTGGTCCAGCAGGCGCTGGCCAACCTGATGCAGAACCGGACGACGTTCGTCATCGCCCACCGGCTGAGCACCGTGCGCAACGCCGGCCGGATTATCGTGCTGGACCGCGGCCGCATCGTGGAGACGGGCACCCACGACGAGCTCTTGGCCCTGGGCGCGGTGTACAAGAAGCTGCACGACATCCAATTCCGCAACGAAGCGTGAGGACGCGATGGGCACACTCCATTCCATGACCGGTTTCGCCAGCGGCTCCCGGGCCATCGGCGGCTATCTGGTCTCGATCCAGATGAAGGCGGTGAACAACCGCTACCTGGACATCTTCCTCAAGTTTCCGGCGGCCACCGTGGAGCTGGAGCAGGCGGTGCGCGACACCGTCAAGGCGGCGCTGCATCGCGGCCGGGTGGACGTCTGGGTGGAGCTGCAGCCGGCCGCCGGCGGCGCGCCGCCGCTCAACACCGACCTCGTCCGCCAGTTCCACGCCCAGCTCGCGCCGTTGGCGATCGAGTTGAATCTGGCCTTGCAGATGCGGGACCTGCTCACCCTGCCCGGCGTGCTCAAGGCGTCCGCCGAGTCGACGACGGCCGACGCCGCGTTCCAGGCCGGTCTGCTGGAGCTGCTCCGCGAGGTGCTGGCCGCCTTCGCCGCGATGCGCGCCCGCGAGGGGGAGAACCTGCGCCGCGCCATGGGGGAGATCCTCGCGGCGGTGGCGGCGCGGATCGGCGAGATCGCCGCGCACCAGGAGACGGTGCGGCAGCACTGCCTGGAGCGCTGGCAGAAGCGGCTGGGGGAGCTGCTGGCCGGGGCGGGGGAGCCGGACCCGGCGCGGCTGCTCCAGGAGGCGGCCTACCAGGCGGAGCGCGCCGACATCGCCGAGGAGCTGGACCGCTTCCGCTCCCACCTGCAGCAATTCCGCGACGTGCTCGCCGCCGGCGGGCCGGCGGGCAAGAAACTGGACTTCATCCTGCAGGAGCTCAACCGCGAGGCGAACACCATCCTGTCGAAGACCGATCTGATCGAGATCAGCCGCCTTGGCATCGACCTCAAGGCCGACATCGAAAAGCTCCGGGAGCAGATCCAGAATATCGAATAAGTGGTGAATGGGTGAATGGGTGAATCGGTGAATGGGTGGACGGGTAGCAGGAATTAGGTATTGTGACCCAGGACCCAGATCCCAGGTCCCAGGTCCTAAAACCGATGTCCGAGGATCGGGAACGAGCCTCGATTACGAATTACGATCACGATTACGATCACGATTACGATTACGAATTACGATTACGAGCACGAATCCTCAACCATCAATCCTCAACGAAGGGGAACGAGCCTCGCGCTCCGGGTCGACAGGCACCATCGAGCGGCGGGCACGCGGAAGGTGCCGCGAGCGGGAGCGAGCGGCGGGAAAGCCCTCCCCGCAAGGCCTGTGGAGTCCGCGACACCATTCCATCGCTGTTGGCGGCTGCGCTCTGGATTGGCGCGGGACGCGTCTTTGGATAGCGCGAAGCGCCGTGGAGTGCGCAGGCTCGACTGCGCTTTGGATTGACGCGG